>NZ_JAXIVS010000008.1:0-300000 GCF_034259325.1 Hyalangium ruber
AGGCCTGGAAAGCGGATACCCCGCAGACAATCCACCGCCTGCGCAACGCGCACCTGCGCCCGCACCTGGAGGCCTTCTTCCGCTGGGCAGAAGAGGAGTACTCCCAGGTGCGCGACGAACGGGGCCTCGTGCGCTCCGCTCTCGGCTACGCGGTGCGCCAGAAAGAAGCCCTGATGCGGGTGCTCGACGACGGCCGGCTCGTGCTCGACAACAACCGCTCGGAGCGCGCGCTGCGGACAATCGCCGTGGGCAGGAAGGCTTGGCTCTTCGTCGGCAGCGATGGCCACGCCCAGAGTGCCGGCAACATCCTCTCCCTCGTCGCCTCGGCGCGCCTGCACGGGCTCGACCCTGAAGCCTACTTGCGCGACCTGTTCCGCGTCCTCGCCCACTGGCCCAGGGAGCGCTACCTGGAACTGGCCCCCCGCTACTGGGCCAGCACCCGGGCTCGCCTCGACAGCCAGCAACTCGCTGCGGAGCTCGGTCCTCTCACTGTCCCGCCGCCCCTCTCCCCGACGCCGGAACAGGAAGCTGCGGCGAACGGCTCGTCCCGATAGCGCTGGCTGTGAGGGCCTCGCGTCCATCGCCCCACTCTGCGCGCCTCTCCTGGCTCATGCCAGACGGGGTTCGTGCAGCGGATACCCGGTGTGCGGAGCCCGCCAGCACAGCGGGCAGGCTTCACGCTTGCCCGTCCGGTACGGAGGCAGCGGAGCCAATAAACAGAGGGCGCACGCGGACGCGCCGCGCCGTCTGGAGCCTTTAGCAGCCCTGCTGGAAGTAGCGAGCGGCGCGCCCTGGTGTTGCTCCTGGCGTTTCCGCTGGCCTTCCTTGCTTTGCTGCCGGTGTTGTCGCCGGTGTTGCTGGCGTTCTTCCCGCCGCTGCTACCGGCCAACCAACGGCGCACGACTGCGCCGCACATGGAGGGTTGCCCCTCCTGGGAGTTTTTCCCACCCATCGCCCTAACCCGCCCTTCCAAACTCGCCTAACCAAACTGCCCCGGAACTTCCCAGAGCAGGAGTGACACAACGCAAAGGAAGGTGTCATCGTCAGATACGCCAGCACCCGGCGCCTGCCTCCACACCTGCCGCAGGCGAACACGTCCAGCGCGAAGCTCCTGCGCAGCAACCCGGCCCAAGTAAGCCGCGGCGTGCGCTCTTGGGTCGGCTCCTGCCTCGTCGCTGCTAAAGGCGGCTCACTTGCCTCTTCCGGCTTCGGCTCTGTCCCCGCTTGAGGGAGCTCTGCCCCCGCTTGAGGGAGCCGGCCATGTACCACGTCAAGACGATGATCGTGGACGGCGTCTGGACTTCGGTGGGGTTGACCAACTTCGACCCGCGCTCGCTGCGGCTGAACAGCTCTGAACCGAGGCAGACATTCAGGCGCGGTTCTCGGACCAGGGCAGTCCCCACGCGGCATGCCCGATAGGCATGCTAGTCCCTACGAACAAGTATTGTTCCGGGATTTTCTTCCGTACGAGACTCTCACCCAAGGCAGATCACTTGGCCCTCTGCTGGCCTCCCAATGCAACCCACTGCCGTGAAAAAGGACCCCATGTCTGCACTCCGACTCCTGGCTCTCTCGCACCTGTTGCTCGTCGGCCTCCATGCGCGTGGAGACGAGCTTCGTCCCGGGGCCGATCTGATCGTTTTCAACGCGAAGATCACCACTCAGCACCTAGCGCAGCCGACGGCTTCCGCGGTCGCGATCAAAAGAGGGCGGATCTACGCAGTGGGCGACGACGCCGAGATCCTCGCCCTCAAGAACAGCAAAACCAAACTGATCGATGCGGAGGGGCATCGCCTGATCCCGGGCATCAATGATGCCCACGTCCACGTGCTGAATGAGAACAACTACAACTACAACGTGAGGTGGGACGGGGTTCCCACCTTGAGCCGCGCCCTCGAGATGTTGAAGGAACAGGCCAAAAGAACGCCCAAGGGCCAATGGGTCAAGGTGATCGGGGGTTGGTCGCCGTATCAGTTCAAGGAGAACCGGTTCCCGACCTTGGAGGAGCTGAACGCCGCGGTACCTGACCGGCCGTACATCGTTCAATACGCCTACAACCAGGCGTTCTTGAACGAGTTGGCGATGAAGGAGATCGGCGTGGGAACCCCCAAGTTCCAGATGCCGCCCGGCACGGAATTCGAGAAAGACATGCAAGGCAAGTACACCGGCGTCGTGCGAGGGTTCACCTGGACCTTCGTGGCGCTCGAAGCGGTGGTCCCGTTGCCTTCCTTCGCGGAGAAGGTGAACTCGCTCGCCTACGCGATCAACGACTTGAACCGGTTCGGAGTGGTATCGGCGCTGGAGTCCGGCAGCATCATCCCCTACCCGGAAGGGCACAAGCCCATCGAAGCCCTGATCAGGGATCAGCGTTTGAACGTTCGTTTCCCTTTCATGGATCTCCAGCTCGTCGAGCCCGGCGCTTCGATGGTGGACGCCGAGATCGATGCCATCACCAAGAAGTCTCCGACCAGCCCCGGGGACAACACGCACCCGACCCTGGCGCATGGTCACGAATACCAAACCAACGGAGAAGTGCTGAACGCCCAACTCCACGACCATGAGAACTTCGACCGGCCGGCTGTGGTGATCGATCGGGAATTCATGCGAAAGACCGTCGAAGAGGACGTGGGCAAGCTGGTGAAGCGGCGAAGCCCGTTCCGGATGCATATCAGCTACGACGAGAACATCTCTCCATTCCTGGATGCTCTGGAAGCGCTGAACAAGAAAACGCCTTTCGACGGCCTGCGGTGGAGCATCGAGCACGCCGAAACGATCAGCCCGAAAAACATCGAAAGGATCAAGAAACTGGGCGGCGGAATCGCGCTGGACGACAAGATGGCGCTCCACGGAGACGGCTTCATCAAGACCCACGGCCGCGAGGTGGCCCTGCAGACGCCTCGCTTGCGTCAGCTCGTCGACAGCGGGATCCCGCTGGCCATGACCACCGACGGATTCAGGGCTTCTTCTTACAACCCGTGGGTGGCTATCCAGTGGATGGTCACCGGCAAGTCGGTGTCGGGCTCGGAGATCCTGGCCAAGGACAACCGCCTGAGCCGGGAAGAGGCGCTCAAACTCTATACTTTGGGTGCCGCGTGGTTCACCAAGACCGAGAACGAGAGCGGGAGGATCGCGCCGGGCAACCTAGCGGACTTCGCGCTGCTGAGCACCGACTACTTCTCGGTGCCGGAAGAGGAGATCCAGCATATCACTTCCGTGATGACCGTCGTGGACGGGAAGGTCGTGTTCGGTGCGGGCAAATACAGCAAACTCGCTCCGGAACTGCCGAAGATCATCCCGACGTGGTCCCCGATCAAGTACTTCGGCGGCTACTATGGCGCGAAATGACGAGCTGAAACCCATGGGCCAAAGCGTGAACAAAGCGCATGGAGCCGCCGGAGCGGACGTGATCATCGTGGGCGCTGGGTCGGCGGGGGCCGTCCTGGCCCGCCGATGGGCGCGGAGAGCGATCCGACCTCGGTCGTGGATCGATGGGGACAGGTTCGGGCCGTGGAAGGCCTACGGGTCATCGATTCGTCGATCATTCCGGCGATCCCGTCGGTTCCTACCAATCTGACCACGATCATGTTGGCCGAGAAGCTCGCCCATGAGCTGTTCCGATGAGAGGCGTCAGACGATGAGCAGACCCGCCGCCGGACGAAGCGACTTCAGCTTCACGGCGGCCAGGATGGCCAGGAAGTCGGTCCCTGCCGAGGACAGCTTGGCTTGATCGTAGATCACCACGACGGGCAGCCTGGGCGGGGCCGGCAGCACCGGACGGAAGTTGAGCCGGCTGCCCGCGAGCTTAGCCATCGTCTCGAAGCCGATCGCGACGCCTTTGCCGGACTCGACGGCCGCGAAGAGACTGGAGATCCCGTCGCACTCCATCACGATGTTCGGCTCCTCGGTGAACCCGGAGAGGATCTTCCGGATCGCCGAATGAGCCTCCGGGTGCTCGCTCTTCGTGAAGGTGATCAGCCCTTCCTTCGCGACTTCGGCCAACGGCACTTGCTTCAGCTTCGCGAAACGGTGCTCTTTGGGGAAAGCCACGGTGACGCCGTAGCTTCCGAGCTCTTTCATCGCCAGCCCCTCGAATGACTGGGGGGCGACGCCGATGGTGATTCCGAGATCCAGCTTCAGATCCCTCACGCCGCGGACGATCCCGTTGCTCGACAGGTCTTTTAGCTCGATCTGGATCGATGGATGCTGCTTGTGGAAAACCCGCATCGCTTGCTTCAGGAGTTCCACGGCCGGCGTGGCGGCGAATCCGATCCTCAGGATGGACCGATGCGAAGGCGATTTCCGTCGCACCTTCTCGACGGCGTCTTCGACCCGACGAAGGATGACCTTGCATTCGGCGAGAAACACCTTGCCCGCTTCCGTCAGAGCGATGGAATTGGGATATCGCTCGAGGAGCTCGACTCCGAGCTCCTCCTCCAAGTCGCGGATTTGCCGACTGAGCGCAGGTTGAGAAACATGAAGCAGTTGCGCCGCGCGGGTCACGCTGAGCTGCTCGGCAACCGCCGCGAAATACCTCACGTGTCTGAGTTCCATGATCGCAGCATAACCAAAAGGCATGCTAGCGGCACCTAAGGGGCAGTCCGCGCCCCAGCTCGCCTGCCTCCGCCAGCAGCGTGGCGAGGTTATCCCTCACCGCCTCATACAGGATCATCGAGGGAGAGCAGCTCACACTGCGTACGCAGTCGCTCACTGTCGATCCCAACGTTAGAAATCAGGGCTCGGGCTGCGACGCGCAGATAACCACGGAGGTAAGTTGGGAGAACAACACGCTCGTGATTCCGGCGACCGTGAGTAGCTCGGGCACCGTGGAACAGTTCGTCCGCGACAAAAAGAAGGGCACGACGGCGACGAAGCCCCTTAGCTCGTCTCAGGAGTCGTGCTCCGTCAGTCTCACGAAGGGCCGCTACTCGCTGACAGTCCGCGATGACGGGGTGGTCCTTCTCACGTCCTCGGCGGAGCCGGGTGTAGTGGAGCTGGAGCCGATAGACGACGTGGAGCCGAAGTTCTTCGAGCGCTTCAATGCCCTGGTGAAGTAAGGCGCGCAGCAGAGCGCGGGGTGTTGAGCCCCAAGCACCCTGTCAGCCCTTACGTCGGCAAGCTGCTGCTCGCTGTCCCCGTGCTGCACCCATCGCGAGCGGAGTGGGCTAGTTGTTGATGACTCGAAAGACTCTCCAAGGCGCTGCTGGAGAGTCCCTGCGGAGGAGCCAGCAATTCACACCGACCGTGCTCGGCTGGAGCGTATACGTACCGATGGTGTAGAAATGGAGGCCATCGGGCATCGGTAGGTACTCCCAGCCCTCGTACTGCATGACGAGCAGGTTCTTTTCTTTGCTGCTCGAGCCACGGTACGCGCCGACGATGCCATCGTAATAGGCTTGCCGCCCGTAGATGAGGCCAGTGCCTGACGTCGACTCGGGGGCGTTGGCGATGCCGACATCCTCGGTCGCCAGCTCCTTCATTGCTTCGAACTTCTCTGCTGCGTAAAGCTGGTTCCAGGTTCGAGCGAACTGCTTCACTTTCTCAATCTCGGACTTCACATCAAAAGTCACGGGCTTGCTTTCGGTCATGCCCGCCACGCTAGCTCACCCGCGGCCGACCTACGCGGGTTGAGGGGACACCTCTCCTGCAGGCGGTGACGAGGCGGCCTCGGGACGCTTGCCCGGCGTTCCGGTGAAGAGGAACTGCAGCGCGGCGGGCGCGCGCTTGCGCCAGTCGTGCTCACTGTGCGTTCCGTCCTGGTCCGCGATCCAGCAGAGCGAGGTGTCGTCCCAGCCGCGCTCGCGCAGGTGGTGGACCAGGCGCTCCGCGTCGGCGACGACCGAGCCCCCGTCCTCCTTGGCGCCCGCGTCGATGTAGATACGCGACGTCCAGGGCTTCGGCTGCGCGGCGACGTAGTCGAAGATCTTCCGCTCCGCGAACCAGAAGGACGGCGACATGCACAGCGCGGCGCCGAACAGGTCCGGATGGCGGAAGTGCGCGTAGAGCGCGGCGAGGCCGCCCATCGATGAGCCGCCCACGGCGGTGCCCGCCGGGTCCGTCCGCACCTTGAACTCCTGGGCGATTTGCGGAGCCAGCTCCGCCTTCACCCACGCGAGCAGGTCATCCGCCCGCCCCGCGCTGTCACCCGAGGTGAAGGGCGACAGCTCGTCGAGCCGCGAGGAGCCGCCGTGGTCGATCCCCACGATGACCGGCGCGGGCAGCCCCTGCTCCGCCAACTGCTTCACCGCGTGGTGGACGTACCACCCGCCCGAGAACGAGGGCGCGTCGTGAAAGATGTTCTGTCCGTCGAACATGAACAGCACCGGCGCGCCACCCGCCGCTTCGTTCGGCGCGTACACGCGCACGTGGCGTTCCTGCCCCAGGCCGGGCACCTGGAAAGGCCCCAACAGGTAGATGATGTGCTCTGCCATGAATGTGGGCATCCCCTCGTTGGGCCCAATTTTTGAAGCACTCCGCGTCATGGCAAGCCCCCTTCCACACGAATGGCGAAAATCTCGGTGGGGGAGCGGAGGCGGCTCGGGAGCGGGAGAAGGACTTACAGCGCTTCCAGAGGGTGTGCGATGAAGGGTCGTCCATATGACGCCACGTTCGGCCTGAGACCCCCGACATGCGCAAGTTCCTCATCGTGGCCGCAGTCCTCGGAGCCGTGGGGCTCGGCCTCTTCATGCTCTCGCGCTGGGGAGGCTCCCCCGAGGTGTCGAGCCCGGGGCAGCCCTCGGCGTCGCTGAAGCCAGCCGCCACGAAGCTGGGAGCCGAGAGTCCCGAGGACCTCGGCGCGCGAGGCACCGCGGACGCGGGCAGCACACCGACGCTGGCTCGTCTGCCCTCGGAGGGAGACGGACTGCTGGAGGTAGAGGTACTCGCGGGCGGGCGCCCCGTGCCGGGTGCCAGCGCGCGGCTGTACTGGCGCGGGGCGAGGGATCCGAACCTTGGCGAGGTGTCCTGGCGCCTGGCGAGCACGGGCACCACGGATGCCCAGGGGCGCGTCCGCCTCGCCTCGCGGCCCGGCCTCTACCTGGTGGCGGTGCGAGCACCGGGCTACGCGCCACTCAAGCGGGATGTGACGCGCCCCTCTGGCGAGGTACGCACCTTCCTGAGCCTCACGTTGGAGCAAGGCCAGTCCCTCACTGGCCACACAGTGGTGAAGGGCTCGCGGGAGCCGCTGCCCCTGGTGGAACTCGTCTTCACGGTACAAAGCCCCCAGCTGCCTCTCTGGCAGGATGCCGAGGCTCCCGCCGAAGAGCGGGCGTACGCCAGCAGTGATGCACGGGGCGCCTTCAGCGTGGAGGGCCTGGCCTCTGGCAGCTACCTGCTGGAGGCGCGCGCGCCCGGCCATGCGCGAGCGGTGATGCGCAATGTGCGGGTGCCCGCGGCGGGCCCGCTGACGGTGGCGCTGTCAGTCGCGGGAGTCATCGAGGGCTTCGTCGTGGACGCGCAGGGGCAGCCGGCCGCGGGCGCCGAGGTGCTGCTCGGCGGCTTCGTCCCCCAGACCGTCTCCACGGGCGAGGGGGGTGGCTTCTCCGTGGAGGTGGAGGCGGGCGACTACACCGTGTCCGCGCGGCGCGGCGAGGAGGCGGGCGCGCTGGACAGCCCCGTCCCCGTCAGCGCGGGTCAGACGGTGCGCGACGTGCGGGTGCGGCTCGGCCAGGGCGCGGGGGTGGAGGGGCGCGTGGTGGCCCACGCCACGGGGGCTCCCGTGGCAGAGGCCAAGGTGGACGTCAGCCCCTATGGCGCCAGCGGTGACTCCGGCCGCGCGGTGACGGACAGCCAGGGGCACTTCTCCGTGGGGGCCCTGGCGCCGGGCAGCTACGATGTGGTGGTGAATGCCCCGGGCTTCGCGCCCCTCACGCGGCGCGGGCTCACGGTGTCCGGGGGCGAGCGCTTCACCCTGGAACTCGCGCTCACGGCCACTGGCGCCGTGGAAGGCCAGGTGCGGACCGGGGCGGGCCAGCCCGTGGCTGGAGCCCTGGTCACCGCCGGAACCCGCTGGGGCGGGCCCCTCGTCGGCGAGCCGGCCGAGTCCCGCACCAACGCCGAGGGGCACTACCGCCTGGAGGGGCTCGGTGTCGGTCGCCTCTACCTCTCCGCCAGGTGGGAGGGCGCGACGGCTGGGGTGAGCCAGCCCGTGGAGGTGACGGAGGGCGGCACGCAGCGCCTGGACTTCACCCTGGAGGAGACGGGCACCGTGGAGGGCGTGGTGCGCGCCGCTCAGGGCGCCCTGCCTTCCTCGCCTTTGACGGTGATGGCCTTTCCCCAGGATGGCGATCGCAGCGGTCCGGCGGGCATTGGTCAGACGCAGGTGGAGGCCCGTGGCAACTTCACGATGAGTCTCCCACCGGGCACCTATGACTTGTACGTCTCAGAGGAGCGGCGAGGCCTGGGGCTCCGAAAGCCGAAGCAGGTGCGGGTGGAGGCGGGGAGGACCGTCCAGGCCGAACTGACCTGGCAGAGCGAGGCCCCTGGAACTGACGAGCTTCGGGGCATCGTCCTCGAGCCGAGCGGGGCACCTTCTCCGCTGGCCTTCGTCACCCTGTCCATCGAAGGCCAGCGCGGGGGCGTGGGCTCGCTGATCCCCACGGACGAGGAGGGGCGCTTCTCCATGCCCTTGCCTGCGGGGAGAGGAGGCACCGCCGCGCGCTCCATCACCTTGAGCGCACGCAATGGCGGGCGCATGGCGGAACTCCATGACGTGAAGCCCGAGGCGGGAGAGGTGGTGGTGCGGCTCCAGCCCGCGGCCTCGATCCAAGGCCGGGTGGTACGCGCGGGCCAGGGCCTTCCGGTGCGGGGCTTCACCGTCTCCTTCCAGCCGAGGAGCTGGGATCGCTTCCCGCTGGATGACCTGAGCTGGGAGTTCGCGGGTGATCGCTTCGAGCTCCGAGACGTGCCCGCCGAGCCGCTGGAGCTGGTCGTGCGCACGGCGGACGGCGCTCGGGGTGACGCCCAGGTGTTCCCGGATCCCGGCGCTTCGGTCACGGTGGAAGTCACGTTGGCGGCCACCGCGGGCGTGCGCGGCCGGGTGGTGGATGCGGCCACCCTGGAGCCCATCTCCGAGGCGTTCATCTTCCTGGAGGGAGAGCGCCCCATGAGCATGAATCAGGAGACGGCGAGCGATGGGCGCTTCAAGCTGGATGGGGTTGCGCCAGGCGAGCACACGCTGGTCGTCGTCGCGGGCAGGGAGCGGGAGCCGGTGCGGCGTCCCATCACGGTGGTGGAGGGCCAGGTCCACGACGTGGGAGACGTTGCCTTGAGCGTGCCCCGAGTTCCCTCTGGCACCATCGGTATCCGGGTGAGCCCCGAGGGCGCGCGGATCGTCATCAGCCAGGTGGTGCATGAGAGCCCCGCGGCCCGAGCGGGGCTCGAGGTGGGAGATGTCCTGCTGAGCGTGGACGGTACGCCCGTCACGGAGCTCATGGACGCCTTCCGGAGGCTGAAGGGGGCCCCCAGCTCGCCGGTGGTACTCACGGTGCGAAGAGAGGGCACGGAGCAGTCCTTCTCCGTCCTCCGTGCCCCCTGAAGCAGGCGGGAGCGGACAGCCGTCAGCTCGCTCGGCAGGTTGTTCCAGCATGTCGCAGGAGTGACGGGCTCCGGTATCCTTGACACGGGACGGGTGGCCCTCATCCTCGACGTGCCCTCGCTCCTCAAGAAGGCCCACCCATGACGTGGTTCCGAAACCTCTCGATTCTGACCAAGCTCTTCGGAGCGTTCGTCATTCTGCTGGCCCTCTCCACGGCGATCGGGATCTTCTCGCTCCGGCAACTGTCCTCGTTGCATGGCGCGACCCGGCGGCTCACCAATGACGAGCTGCCGGCGCTCGCCTCCGTCGCTTCGTTCCATAGCGGTTTCAGGAACTACCGGGTGGCGGAGATGGAGCACATCCTCGCCACGGACGCGGAGAAGATGTCGCGGATCGAGCGCCATATGGAACGCTTGCTGGCGGAGATGGTGAAGGCCGCCGAGAAGTACGAGATCCTCATCACGGAGCCAACGGAGCGCCGCCTCTTCGCCGAGCTAGGGGCGCTCTGGAACGAGTACTCCGCCGAGCATGACAAGGTGCTGGCGCTGTCTCGGAGGAACGAAGACGCGCAGGCAGAGGCGATCCTCACCGGCCGGTCCGCGCAGATCTTCGAGACCATGACCGCCAAGCAGGATGAGTTGATGGCGCTCCAGCTTCAGGGCAACCATGAGGCGACGGCCGCTGCGGAGCGTACTTACGAGGCGGCGCGAGGCTTGATCGTCACGCTGATCCTGGCGGGAGCCGTGCTGGGCCTCGCCCTGTGCCTGTCCATCGCCTGGAGCATCTCGCGCCCGCTCGCGGAGGCCGTGAGGGTGGCCGGCCGCATCGCCGAGGGAGACCTGACGGTGCGAATCGAGGCCACGGGGGACGATGAGCCGGGCCGGCTGCTGAAGGGCATGGGGGCCATGGCGCAGCGGCTGGCGCAGGTCATCGGGGAGGTGCGGGAGGGCGCGGCGGCGCTGGCCTCCGCGGCGGGGCAGGTCTCCTCCTCCTCGCAGACCCTGTCGCAGGGCACCTCGGAGCAGGCCAGCAGCGTGGAGGAGACGACGGCGAGCCTGGAGCAGATGAGCGCCACGATCGAGCAGAACAGCCAGCACAGCCGGCAGATGGAGCAAATGGCGCTCGAGGGCGCGCGGCAGACGAAGGAGAGCGGCGAGGCGGTGAAGGCGACGGTGGAGGCGATGAACACGATCGCGGAGAAGATCGGCATCATCGAGGAGATCGCCTACCAGACGAACCTGCTGGCGCTGAACGCGGCGATCGAGGCCGCGCGGGCGGGAGAGCACGGCCGGGGCTTCGCGGTGGTGGCGACGGAGGTGCGCAAGCTGGCGGAGCGCAGCCAGACGGCGGCCAAGGAGATCAGCGGCCTGGCGGGCACGAGCGTGAAGGTGGCCCAGCGCAGCGGCGAGCTGCTGGGGGAGCTGGTGCCGTCGATCCAGAAGACGACGCAGCTGGTGCAGGAGGTGGTGGCGGCCAGCGGGGAGCAGGCCGCGGGGGTAGGGCACATGAACCGGGCGATGGTGCATGTGGATCAGGTGACGCAGCGCAACGCCTCCGCGGCGGAGGAGCTGTCGGGGACGGCCGAGGAGCTGTCCGCGCAGGCAGAGACGCTGCAGCAGCTCGTGGCGTACTTCAAGGTGAGTGACAGAGAGGGCAGGAGGCCCTGGACCGAGCTAGCCCGGCAGAGCGTGAGGCGGCCGGGAGCGGGTGGGCAGGGCGGCCCTGGCGCTTGGAGCCTGCCTCCCCCCGCGCAGGGCTTGAAGGCCGCCAGTCAGGCAGAGACGTCCCAGGCGAGCGAGGCGGGCCAGCACCCGCTGTCCGCCGAGGATCGTGAGTTCAGGCGCTTCTAAGCGGTAGACGGTGGTTCAACGGTCACGGCCGTCGAGCGCGAGCAGCTCCGGCTGTGGAACCTATGGCGGCACATTGACTCACCGCGCAATGACAACCTGAGAAGTCGGCTGCTAGACAGCGCCGAAACCTGAATCAACTTTCAACTTCGGAGGGGTTGTCATGCGGGGCACGACGCGTTGGCTGCTGTGCGTCTCGTGGTGTCTGATGGCTGCGGTGGGGTGGGCGCAGGAGGGTGGGACGATTCGAGGGACGGTCTACGTCTCCGGCAACGAGCCCCTTCCCGAGGCGCAGGTCGGAGTGGTGGGCACGGAGCTGACGGCCACCACCAACGCCGAGGGGCAGTTCGAGCTGCGCAACGTGCCCCCCGCGCGGCACGAGCTGAAGGTCTCCTTCCCCGGCTACCAGGACCTCCTCCAGCCGGTGGACGTCGTCGCGGGCCAGGTCGCGTCGCTCGAGTTGGACCTGCGGCTCGACGAGCAGTTCGGCGAGGAGATCGTGGTGACCGGCTCGAAGTTCGGGGAGAAGCGGCTCGAGTCTCCCGTGACGGTCGAGTCGGTGCAGGCCAAGGCGATCCAGATGTCCGGAGGCACCTCGTACCTGACGGCCCTGTCGGCGGTGAAGGGCGTGGACTTCGCGGACACCGGCGTGAACGAGAAGCGCATCTCCACCCGTGGCTTCAACACCCAGTTCAACTCGCGGATGATCACCATGGTGGATGGCCGGCTGGCGCAGATGCCCGGCAACGGCCTGCCGCTGGGCTCGCAGATGCCCACCTCGAACCTGGATCTCAAGTCGGTGGAGGTCGTCGTCGGCCCGGCCTCGGCGCTCTATGGCGCCAACGCCCACGCGGGAGTGATCAACCTGATCACCAAGTCGCCCTGGGATGAGTCGGGTGCCACGGTGGCGCTGCGCGGCGGCACCCAGTCGCTGGTGGACGCGTCCGCGCGCGTGGCGGGCACCGTCTCCGAGGACTTTGGCTACAAGGTCACCGGCCAGTTCGTTCGCGGCGAGGACTTCGTGCCGGACCGGGAGCTGCGGACCCATTACTACGGGGGTGGCACGCAGCCGCTCGTCTTCGAGGCGGACATGCTCGAGGACTATGACGTGCGCTCGATCAAGGCGGAGGGCTTCGTCTACTACCGGCGCGGGGACTGGAACTTCAAGGGCGGCTACGGCTTCTCCTCGGCGGATGGCATGTCCCTGACCAACTCCGGGCGTAACCACCTGCGCGACTGGCAGGTGCATCAGCAGACGGTGTCCGCCAGCCACCCGAACTGGTTCGCCCAGGTGTCGCGCACCACGAGCAACGCGGGAGGTACCTACCAGCTGGACCGTCTGGCTGGCCTGGTGCAGGCGGGGGGCGGCGCTCCCAGCGAGCCTTCCGAGCTGGACGCGACGCGGGAGCAGATCAAGTTCATCGACGAGAGCCAGCTCATCGACTCGGAGCTCCAGCACCAGAACTCTATCGGAGGACTGAAGCTCATCACCGGCCTGCAGCTGCGCCTGTACATGCCCAGCTCCCGGGGCTCCTACCTGGCGGACACGGATGGCAAGAAGCTGAATGCCACCGAGTTCGGCGGCTACCTGCAGGGCGACTACTCACTGCTGCGGGACAAGCTCCGGCTGGTGGCGGCGGCGCGGCTCGACACCCACTCCAACTACTCGGCGCAGTTCAGCCCCAAGGCCGCGGTGGTCTACAGCCCGCAGCGGAACCACCACCTGCGGGCCGGCTACAACCGCGCGTTCAAGAGCCCGACCATCCTCGAGAACTACCTGCTCATCAACAACACCCTGCTCGGCAACCGCACGGGCTTCATCATCCGGGATGCGGAGGGCAACCTGGTCTCGGAGATTGATCCGCTGGTGCCCGAGAGCGTGGACTCGGTCGAGGTGGGCTACAAGGCCACGTTCGCCGAGAAGCTCCTGGTGGACGTGGTGGCCTACCACTCGTGGTACGAGAACTTCATCAGCGCGCTGACGCCTCGGGCCAACCCCGCGACGGGCACCTTTGCCTTCTATCCGGACGGCAGGCCCGTGGCGGAGGGGACTCCCGGGCAGGGGGCGCTCTCCACCTACGCCAACTTCGGCCGCTCGCGCGTGGCGGGCGCGGATCTCGGGCTCGACTACATGCTCACCCCGCAGATCAGCCTCAATGGCAGCATCTCGTACATCAAGCTGCTCAAGTTCCACAGCAACGACCCGAGCCAGCCCTCGCTGCTGCTGAACGTGCCCGACTTGAAGCTCAAGGCCTCCATCACGCTGCAGAACCTGCTGGTGAAGAACACGTTCCTGCGCGTCTTCGGCCGGTACCAGACGGCGTTCGAGTTCAGGTCGGGCCGGTGGAACAGCACCCTGTTCTACGCGGATGGCAAGGTGCCGGCGCGCTTCGTGGCGGACATTGGAGCGGGCTACAACTTCGACAATGGCCTGGCGCTGAGCGCCAACGTCTTCAATGTCTTCAATGACCGCGGCGTGGACGTGCTGGGCGCGCCTCCCGGCGGGGTCATGGCCTCCATGCAGCTTGCGTATAAGTACGACGGGCTCAACTACTAGCGCGAAGCGGTGTCCGGGATATAGGGCGGGGGTGACTTCCACCTCCGCCCCTGTTCCACCCATCAGCGCTCTTCGCCTTCCCGGCTACGTCGCATTCCTCGCGACGTTCATGCTGGCGATGATGGCCGACAACATCGAGCACGTCATCAGCTACTGGGTGGCGTTCCAGAAGTTCCACTCGCCGGCGCTGGGTGGCTTCGCGGTCGTCTCGCACTGGTTGCCCTTCCTGCTGCTCTCGGTGCCCGTCGGGGCGCTGAATGACCGCTTCGATTCACGGCGGCTCATTCAAATGGGGATGGTGCTCTTCATCCTCGCGTCGCTGGGCTGGGGCTACTTCTTCGTCACGGACTCGCTGAAGGTCTGGCATGCGATGGTGCTCCTCACGCTCCATGGGGGCGCGGGCGTGCTCTGGAACACCTCCAGCCAGATGCTGCTCTACGACATCGTCGGGCCCGCCTCGCTGGCCAGCGCCGTGCGGTTGAACGCGACGGCACGCTACCTCGGGGTGCTGGTGGGCCCTGGCGTCGGCAGCCTCATCATGCGCACGCTGGGGCCGACATACGGCATCTTCCTCAACGTCGTCTTCTATCTGCCCCTGGCCATCTGGCTCATCCGCGCGCCGTATGGCCGCCACTACCGCGGCGTCGAGGCGGGGCCCAAGCGTGCGGTGAGAGGCCTCGCCGACATCCTCCAGACGGTGCGAGACGTCCGTGGCCTTCCCATCGTGTCCGGCATGGTGCTGCTCGCGGGCGCCGCGTCGTTCTTCATCGGCAACAGCTACCACGCGCAAATGCCGGGCTTCGCCGATGACCTTGGGCATGGAGATCCGGGCGCGGCCTACACAGCCCTGCTCGGCGCCGATGCCGCTGGCGCGCTGCTCGCCGGCATTCTCCTCGAGACGCGTGGAAGCTGGCTTCGGATGACGCCCACGGCCGCGATGACGCTCGCGCTTCTGTGGGGGAGCGCGCTCTTCGCCTTCGCGACGGTACACGTCTACGCGGTGGCGATCGTGCTGCTCTTCGCCGCGGGGTTCTTCGAACTCTCGTTCAGCAGCATGGCGCAGGCCCTGGTGCAGATGAATGCCCCCGACGCGATCCGGGGCCGCGTGCTCGGGCTCTTCGCGATGGCGGCGCTGGGCCTTCGCGCTTTCAGCGGCATCGTGGTGGGCCTGCTGGGGAGCGTGGTGGGAACCCACGTCTCTCTGGGCATCGCTGCCGCGGGTTTCGTCGCAGTCATCGCGTTCCTCTTCTGGAGGACGAGGCCTGCGACGAGGTGACGAACCCTCGGGTGAGAGGTGGGCGGTCACTGTAGGGCATCGCCGGATATGTCGGGTCTCGCCGTTTAAGCTAAATTAGTGGGACTTTCTTAATTTATTGGAGTTCAAAGATAGAATGCTCTATGAGGTCTGGACTCTTTCCCGACGCGTCCGTGCTGGGCCCGTGGGAAGGACCGATTCAGAACCAGAGGGGAAACGGGCATGTTCAAGAAAGCGGCAGTTCTCGTGGCGAGCTGTGGGGCGTTGCTGTCCGGCTGCGGTACCGAACCGCAGACCGAGAACGAGGAGATCATCTCCAACCTGGTCGAGGCCGGCTTCCCGGCCAGCGACATCATGGTCTCCGAGGGCTCCGTGTACGTGGGGCGTGATGCTCACGTGACCCTCGATGCGTCCCGGGAGATGCTCCAGGCTGGCAGTGAGGGCCCGGAGCAGTACCGGACGACCAATCTCGTCGGCACCAGCGTGACGAAGATCTGCGTCGTTCCCACCACCCAGTTCAACAGCTACAGCCGGCTCAGCGCGGGGCTCGATCTGGCCATCGCCAACTACAACAGCCTGGGACTCCGCCTGACCTTCGCGCGTGGCTCGGGCTCCGGCTGCACCGCGACCATCAGCGCGAAGACCATGAGCGGCACCGGCGGCTCCGCAGGCTTCCCCACGGGTGGCAAGCCCTACGGAACCATCAATATCGGCACCGGGCTGCAGAGCTACAGCGAGGACGTGAACGAGCACGTCATTACCCACGAGCTGGGCCACGCGATCGGCTTCCGCCACACGGACTACTACAATCGGTCCATTAGCTGCGGCTCCGGCGGCGACGAGGGCGCCTCGAACGTGGGAGCCATCCACATCCCCGGGACGCCGACCACTGCCACGGTGGGCGGGTCGGTCATGAACTCCTGCTTCCGCTCGACCGAGTCCGGCGAGTGGACCAACTCTGACAAGACCGCGCTGAACGCCCTCTACTGAGCGATGGTGCGACAGCCCCCTGGTTCGTTCACCACTCCGTGGGGGCTGATCCTCGCGGGCACCGTTCTCCTGGGTGTTACTGCCTGTGGAGATGCGGTGCCCGCGGCTCCTCTGGTCTGCTCGGATCCGAAGCAGCCGGAGGTGCGCAGTCTGTGGCAGTGCGGCCCGAGCCTCGATTTCACCCCCATCAACCGCTACCAGGGCGAGTTCGCTGACGTCCAGGACAGGGAAGACGCGGTCGTCCTGGTCGAAGGACGCTGCACCGGGACGCTGATCGAAGCGAGCGCGGGACCGGTGGTGATAACGGCGGGGCACTGCGTTGGGCTCGGGGATCGGCTATTGCTGGTCTTCAACTTCGAGGACGAGCCCGACGGAGACCCGCTGATCACCGAGGGCACTGTCATCGAGCAAGCGCTTGAGCCCGACTATGCGCTCATCCAGCTCGACGTGCTTCCCGCGGTCACGCCGGCCTTGCTGACGACCCAGGTCAGCGAGCGGTTGGCGATCATCCAGCACCCCCGGGGCTACCCCAAGGTCATCGCCGAAGGCAGCTTCCTGGACTCATGTAATCAGCTTGTCTACTACACGGACCTGGACACCCTGGTAGGGAGCTCCGGCGCTGGCGTGCTCAACCGTCAAGGCCACCTGCTGGGCATCCACACCGACGGCGATTGCGATGAAAAAGGCGGCGGATCCAACCGAGGCTGGACCGCGGAAGTGATCGTCGAAGCGTCCCCATACCTGCAGAGCGTCGACATCGCCGACCGCTGACGTGGCCATTGCATCCTTCCTCCGGGCTCGCAGTGATGGAGCCTTCGGCGGCGCTGGGCGCTCAGAGCAGCTGCTCGAGCTGCTTCTCATCGAAGCCGAGGACGAGCGTGCCCTTCACGTCGATGACCGGCACGCCGCGAGGGGACTTCTTGGCCGCCGCGGCCTTGTTGGCGAGTTCGGCTGCGGCATCCGGATCCTTCTCGACGTCCCTCTCCACGAAGGCCACACCGCGTGCCTTCAGCCAGGCCTTGGCTCGCTTGCAGTACCCGCACCACGCCGTGGTGTAGATCACCACGCCCTCGGATCTGGCCTCAGCCCGAGAGCCGGTTCGGCGCGAGGGGTTCTTCGTCGCCTCCTCCTGCGCCCGCGCGAGCTGCTTCTCGAGGTCCTTCAGCGTCGATAGGCCCGTTGCTTTCTCCTGGTGCTCCTTCCTGGCGCGTTTGCGCAGCTCCAGGGCCTTCGCGCTCTTGGCGGCGGGCCCTTTCACTGCTTCGAGATGGGAGAGGGCGACGTCCCACTCCGCGGCCTCGACCGCGAGCTCGGCCCGGAAGAGGTGGCCGGCGTCGCTGCGCGGGGCTGACTCCAGCCACCGGTCGGCGTACTTCTCTGCGTCTTCGAACTGCTCGAGGGCGCGGCTCGCACGCGCGGCGGTCTCGAGCACCCCTGCGTGCGCCTTGCCGTACTTCTCCGCCATGCGCGCAAGCTGGAGCGCCATGACGGCATCCTTCTTCGTCAGCGCCTTCCTGGCTGCGTCCGCCAGCACGTCTGCCGCCGCCGGGTGCTCTGCCTCTGGAAGTTGCTGGCCCTCGAGCGCGAAGTAGACGTCATCGATGCGGCCCGCCTTCAAGTGGGACTTCGCTTCATCGAGGGGCGGCGAGGCCGCGAAGACCATGGCGATCAAGAGCGCGTGCATGTCGGCATCAGCGGACCTGCCTCGACAGCTCGTCGATGCGGCGCAGCTCGTCCTGCGAGAGGGTGAAGCCCATGGCGCCGACGTTCTCCTCGGCATGGCGCCGCTTGGTGGCGCCGGGGATGGCGACCACGGTGTCCCCATGGAAGTGGATCAGCCAGTTGAGGGCCACCTGCGAGGCGGTAGCGCCGTGGGCCGTGGCAATTTTTCGCAGCTCGTCCACGAGCGGGCGGGTGCGCGCGAGCCCGCGGGGGCGGAAGCTCGGCAGGAACTTGCGAGGGCCCGGGCTCTTGCGGATGAGCTTCGGATCGTCGTGGAACTTGCCCGAGAGCAGACCCTGCGCCAGCGGCGAGTACGCGATGATCGTGATGCCCAGCTCCTTGGCGGCATCGAGCACGCCGTTGGACTCGATTCTGCGGTCCAGCAGGCTGTAGGGCATCTGGTTGGAGACGAGCGGAATGCCCCGGCGAGCCAGCGCCGCGTGGAACGCGCGCATTCGCTTCGCGGAGAAGTTGCTCACGCCCACCGTGCGGATCTTCTTCGCCTCGACCAGATCCGCCATGGCGTTGGCCTGGGCCTCGACCGTGGCGATCGCGAAGGGCTGATGGACCTGATGCAGATCGATGCCATAGGGGCTCAGGTACGCGATGCGTTCATCGATCGTCTCGGTGATGCTCAACGAGCCGCGCATCAGCGGCAGCCACTTCGTGGCGACGATGACCTCTCCCGGCTTCTTGCCCAGGTGCTCGAGCGCGGACGCGAGCGCCTGCTCCGAGCGGCCATGGCCGTAGGCCTCGGCGGTGTCGAACCAGTTGATGCCGCCGCGCAGGGACGCATCGACGATCTCCCGGACCGTCTCGGGGGGCAGGGCCTCCCAGAAGCCACCCACCAGGCCAAAGCCCTCGGAGAACTGCCAGCAGCCAAGGCCAATCGAGGAGATCTGGATATCCGACCGCCCGAGTCTTCGAAGTTCCACGCTGTACGCCTCCTGCGAACAGCATGCTCCGGACCCACGTGGGCTTGCAGGAATTTTCGTCACACAACGAGGCTGAAGGACTGTGATCCTGTTGCGCCATTCCGTCCATAGGACGCACTCCGGGCCGTTTTCGCGCACATGGCGTTTCTGCCAAGAGTCGGGCCCCTTGGGAGGAATGCATGAAGCGGACGATCGTGTCGTTGGTGGCGGTGGGACTCTTCGCGGGGTGTGGCGTGCCGAAGGCGCAGCTCGACGCCAAGGCCGTGGAGGCGGAGAACTACCGTCGGCAGTACGGAGATGAGGCCGATAAGGCGAAGGCGCTCGAGGAGAAGGTGGCGCAGCTCTCGGCGGACCTGGAGACCGCGCAGAAGGAGCGCACGAAGTCGGATGAGGCGGCTGCCGCCAGCGAGGCCCGTGCCCAGGAGCTCAAGAAGAGGGTAGGGGAGCTGTCGGCGCTCAACGAGTCGCTCGCCCAGAGCAAGGACAAGCTGGAGAAGGCGCGCGCGGAGCTGGAGAAGAAGTCCGAGGAGTACCAGTCGCTCGCGAGCAGCCTCAAGGATGAGATCAAGGCAGGGAAGATCGAGCTGTCCGAGCTGAAGGGCCGGATGGTGGTGCAGATGAAGGACAAGATCCTGTTCTCGTCCGGCAGCGTGAAGATCAACCCGGAGGGGCAGGCGGCGCTGGCGAAGGTGGCCGAGGCGCTCAAGGGCGCGGCGGGCAAGCACATCCGCGTGGAGGGCCACACGGACGACGTGCCGACGGACCCGAAGGGCTCCTTCCCGAGCAACTGGGAGCTGTCCACCACGCGCGCGATCGAGGTGGTGAAGCTGCTCAAGGAGAAGGGCGTGCCGGCGGAGCGACTCTCCGCCGCGGGCTATGGCGAGTACCACCCCATCGCCTCCAACCGGACGCCGCAGGGCAAGAGCCAGAACCGCCGCATCGAGATCGTCCTCGCGCCCGAAGACCAGGCGCCGGGAACGAAGACGAATTCGGCGAGTCGCTAGACCCGAGCCCCCACAGGAGGAGGAATCCATGAACGTTCGACTTGCCTGCACCGCCACGTTCGCGGCGGTGTTCGTGTCTGGTTGTGCCGCCCGGAGCCTGCAGCTCCCGGCCCTGGAGATGCGCTTCTACGAGACGCCTGCCCAGAGCGCGCCCAAGGAGCGGTTCCGCGAGGACGTCATCCTGAACGCGACGGTGATCGGGGATGCGGGCCTGCGCTACATGAAGCCCACCGAGCTGCTGAAGGCGGCGGAGACGGGCTCGAACCGGGGCGATCCGCAGAAGCTGATGCGGGCCGCGCGCACGCTGGTGCCTGGGGATGGCGTGGTACTGCTCGGCACGGTTCGCAGCACCTCCTCTGGAGGAGGCAGCGCGAACCTGGCCATCTACTCGCTGGCGCTGGCGTGCGAGAGGACGGACCTGGACCAGTCGGGAGACCTGCGTGGCTGCAAGGGCTACGTGCTGCGCGCGACTCGCACGTGGCCCGCGGAGGTGTATGCGCTCCCGGAGGCCACGGTGTCCCTCATCTCCGAGGGAGGCACGGCACATGGGCGCCTCCGCGCCAAGAGTGAACCGGGCGCGTTCAAGGCCGAGCTGGAGGGAGAGTTCGCCGCGAGCATCGTCGAGCTGGGCGCGGGGGCGCTTGCCTCGGACTCGGCGAAGTAAGGCGGCGCTCCGCGGGACCTGATTGGCTGGTGCTCGAAAATTACCGTGCGGGTTTCCAGGCCTCTCAGAGCCTGGAAATTCGCCGATTAATTCCCAGGAAACTTCTGCTTCTCAGCGTTCGATAACACGAACGATGTAGGCATCCTGGCCCCATCAGCCTTCACTGCCCCCCGTTCCCTACCGGAGACGCACATGGCCCCGATCAACAACTACCTGCGCCGCAACCCCCTCGCCCGGTACGCCCCCCTCCTCCAGAAGGGTGTCACGGACGCCGTCAACCGGGCCAAGGACAAGGTCGCCCAGGATCCGGCGGGTCAGGCCAAGAAGGTCGTCGACACCTTCACGAGCGTTCGGGACGGCATCCAGGGAGCCCGGGACCAGCGCCAGGCCGTGCGAGACAACGGCTTCAAGGACACCTTCAAGAAGAACTGGTCCAACGCGGCCAACCCCCAGATCAACTTCGACAAGGCCACCGCCCTCAAGCAGGGGATGAAGGGCCTGGGCCTGGTGGACAACCTCCGCAATCTGCCCGGCCAGGTGAACACGGCCATCCAGGACGCGCGCCAGGGCTTCCGCAGCGGCGCCACCCAGCAGGAGCGTGACAAGGCCATCGGCTCGGTCGCCACGGCCAGCAAGACGACGCTGGGCACCCTCAAGACGGGGATCGAGCTGGGCCGTGACGCGAGCAAGGTGGTGGGCACCTACCGCGCTGCCTCCAAGGCCTTCTCGGAAGTTGCGCCGGATGCGACCCGGGGTGCCCGGTTCGCCGCCGCCTCCACCGCCACCAAGGAAGTGCTTGGCGGCGCGGAGAAGACGAAGGACGTCGCCAACGCCGCGCGCGCCGCCGTGTCGGAGCTGGCGGGGGGGACCCGTGCCGGCGTTCCGGACGTGATGGGCGGTGGGACCGTCAAGGCCGCCAACCGGGCGCTGACCCAGGCCGCGGGTGAAGCCGCGGGTGCCGCCGTCGCCAAGAACGTGGGCAAGACGGCCGCCAAGGCCGCGGGCCGGTTCGTCCCGGGCCTCAACGTCGCCATGGCCGCGGCGGACGCGGCGACGGCCTACTCCACCGTGCGTGATCCGAACGCCAGCGCGACCAAGAAGGTGACGAGCGTCGTCACGGCGCTGGGCTCCGCGGCGGCCGCCACCAACATCCCGGTGGTCAGCCAGGTGGGTGCGGCGGTCTCCGCCGTCTCCGGCCTCGTCGGCGGTCTGTTCGGGTAGTTACGCAACGTGCGCGGAGTGGTGGGACAGTTGTCCCTCCGCTCCCGAGTCCACCATGGGCTACAGCCCCAACCCGCTCGCCGCGCAGCGCTTTGCCCGCGTGGACACCACGGCCGTGCAGCTCCCCGAGGCCACGCTTGCCTCGGACGAGCCCATTCGCGTCACGGTTCCCGCCCCACCTTCTCTCACCGAGGAGGAGCTCGTCCGCCGCTTCAACCAGCTGGCACGTGAGCACGCGCAGGTGCGTGAGCGCGAGCCGGGGGAAGCGGTGGAGCAGGGAGATGATGTCCAGCTGGACATCATTGGCTACGCCAACGACAAGCTCATTCCCTTCAGCATCCGCACCGGGCTGTGGATGGAGCTGGCGCCCGACGACGCGCTGCCTGGCTTCGCGGAGCTCCTCGCGGGCTCGGCGGTGGGCGACTGCGTGGGCATCACGCTCGTGCTGCCCGACACCTACCCGGTCGAGTCCCTGCGAGGGGTGACCGCACGGTTCATGGTCGATCTGCTGGCCGCGCGGGAGGTGCTACCGCCCGAGCCCGACTCCGTGGGGTTCCTGCGCCAGCTCGGCCGGGGGAACTCGCTTTCGGAGGTGATGAACGCCCTGGGCCAGGAGTTGCTCCAGGAGCGGACCGATGCGCAGTGGCTGGAGGCGCAGAACCGGGTGTTGGACGTACTGGCTTCCCGTCTGCGGGTGACGCTGCCCAAGGCCCTCATCGACGAGGAGATTCGTCGCCGCTGGGTGATGGCCGAAGGGCAGACGGTGCAGGAGAAGAACTTCTCTCCGGCCGAGGAGCAGGAGGCGCTCGAGGCGTGGAAGACGGACCCGGCCACGCGAGCGGAGGTGGAGCGGCGGCTGCGCATCTCCCTGGCGCTCAAGGCCGTGGCCCAGCGTGACGAGCTGAGGCTGGAGCCTGGCGAGGTGTTCGGTTTCCTCGAGAAGTACCTGGACGCCTACGGGCTTCAGGCCTCGGAAGTATGGGAGGCGCTCGTCAATCCCGAGACAGCCGCTCCCCTGCAAAACCTCGCCTGGCATCTGCACGCCGTCGAGCACGTGATGAAGCAGGCGGAGATCCACTTCGAGGGCGGCGAGGCCTGAAGCGGCTCTTGTCCTCCCAAGGCCCGGCCCCTGCCTGGTACGGCACGGCCCGCTGGCTCGAGTGACCTCCGAAGAGTCACCTCAAAGTGGATGCACTTGGCCAGCCCCGGATCCAGTACTTCTCGACGCCGGAGTCTTCCATGTGTCGGGACAGCGTCTTGCTGATCTCGATCATGTCAGCGGTTCCCCACTGCCACAGCTCGTAGCGACGCAGCTGTCGATGCAGGCTGTACGCATCGAAGGCGTAGTGGCTGGGGCTGAGTCGGAGGAGTTCGAGCATCTCCTGAACGTACTGAAGGGCCTGTTGCTCGCACGTGTCGCGCTCCTCCCAGGCGGCGGCCAGGATCATCAGCTCGACCATGCTGGACAGCGCCCAGAAGCGATGCTGGAGCTCCACCGCCTTCAAGGCGTCGCGAGTCATGACGGCCGCGGCGGTCCATCGGTCCTGGAAGTCCTGCGCCTCCCACGCTCGGGGATTCAACGCCAGGGTGACGGCCAGGTATTGGACCAGGGCCCAAGAGTCCCGCGCTCCTCCTTGCTGGTAGCAGGAGTGGTAGTACTGCTGGGCCTCCTCCAGGTAATAGCGCCGTTCCTTCTTCAGCTGCTCCGGGCGAAGGTCCTCTTCGGGCTTCACGGGCTCCGCCTCGGTGCGCGCCGGCCCACGTCCCGCTCGGGCTGTACGCGCCCTCCGGGACGCGGGCGAGGTGTTTCGGGCTTCTTCCAACGAGGCGAGCAACAGCCCGATGACCCCCGCCACCTGCTTGCTGGCGCTCGCCAGGACTCCGAGTGCCGAGACCTGCTCCAGGCCTTTGCCTCCCGTAGGGGCCGCGTCCTTCAGCCACTGCATGGCGGTGATCAGATCCTGACGGAACTCGGGGAGTCTGATCCGAGAGGCTTCCAAGCCCTCCTGTTTTTGCCAGGTCTGCTCCAGGAAGTTGTCGATCCGGGACATGACCGCGCCCAGCAGGTCCCGGGCCCGCTTGAAGCCGACCCGCTTCAGCTGGAGGTCGAGATCGACGGGAAGCGCAGCGTACACCACCAGCGAGGCCCAGTCGTGAGTGGAGTCTGGCAGCAAGGCCCGAAGCTTCTTGCGCAGCAGGATGATGGCGTCCCGAGGGTCCGTGCCGCGAAGGAGCTGGGTGTAGATCTCCTCCGCCATGATCACCGAACCCTTGAAGGACAAGGGGAACTGCGAGCCGATGACCAGCGGGATGCCATGCTCATGCAGTTCGTGCGCAACGCTGGCGCCCGGAGCGAGCACTCCCCCCTGATTGGCACTGTCGCAGCTTGCGATCGTCAGGACGACGGGCTTGGACCGCGAGTGCTTCTCATACTGCGCGTTGAGGGGAATCAGCGCCGCCGCGAGCCGCTCGCCGGGGACGACGTCGATCTTGTTCGGGTTCTCGGAGTCATGGAAGGCGAGCCCGTACTTGGGCGTCTCTCCGATGGCACCTTCCACCGCGAAGCCATGCACCAGCAGATGCACATGGGTGTAGGGGATGGAGCCTTCCCGGCAGGCCTCCGCGATGGCCTGCTGGATGGAGGCCACGCTCGCCTCCGGGAGGAGGGTGACGTAGCGGCGGAACTCCTTGTCGAACTCCTCGTCCCCCGGACGATTCACCATGTACGGCTGCAGCGCCTGTTGAATGGCCTGCTTGTGCTCGCGGAGCGGCACGGCCGCCATCGGTGGCGGGGCCGCGGAGATGACCAGGATGCGCACCTGTTCCGGCCAATCGAAGGTGGTCGCCGCAACCCGGCGGGCCTCGCGGGTGATGCAGACGGGACTCACCGTCTGGAGGCTCATGAACTGCCCATGTCCCTGGAGCCCCGTGTAGGCCTTGGCCAGCTCGAAGGGGAGCATCGCCAGCTCGGACGCGGACAGGACGATGCGCAGGTGAATCTTCCGCTTTCCCTCTTCTGGATCGGAAGTGGACAGCTCCGCGGTGAGGGAGTGGATGGACTCCAGCAGGCGGGTGACTTCCTCGGAGGCTTCCCGCAGCGCCACCGAGGCCATGGTCGGCCCCATCTCGTAGCGAAGTTGCTGGATGCGCAGCAGGAGGTCCAAGTGCTCGACCCCGACGCGGACGGTCTCCGCGTCATGGTTGCCGCACAGCGCCAGATAGGGGGTCAGCGGGGAGAGCAGGTGGTTGTGGGCCGGGCCGTGTCGAAGCAGCTCCAGCTTCACGGTGCGGATGGCGCGGGGAAGCTCGGTCGCCGTCGCGGGAGGCAGATCCCGGAGCTCGCCGTCGGAGCGGAGGGAAGTCTCTTTGGCCTTGGGCTCGGACGCACCGCGAGTCGCCGAGGCTTCGCCGTTGCGCTGGGTCTTGGGTGGCTCCATATCCCTCCCCTGGAGCGGCTCAGTCTTGGCCAGGGAGTCTGACGGCGCAAGAACTGGGACGGCTCCTCCTGGCCCTGTCGTCAGTCGGGAACGTGCTCCCTCCAGGATTGCCACATAAGCTCCGGCGGCATGTTCGCGATCGAGATGCTGCCGGCGGATCACGGCGATTGCCTCGTCATCAGCTACGGCAACGAGAGGCGGCCGAATCGCATCCTCATCGATGCGGGAACGCCCTCCACGTTCAAGCGGCTCCAGCAGTACATCGAGAAGCTTCCCGCCCGGCAGCGGAGCTTCGAGCTGCTCATCGTTACGCACATCGACAGCGACCACATCGGCGGGGTGCTCCCGCTGCTCCGTGCGAACCTCGGCCTCACCTTCGGAGACATCTGGTTCAACGCCTGGCACCACCTGACGCCCCCGGTGAGGAGGTTCCTGGGGCCACAACAGGGCGATCTGCTGGGGAATCTTCTCAGCCAGCGCCCGGATCTTCCTTGGAACAAGGCCTTCGGTGGAGACACCGTGGTCATCCCGGACACGGGTGCCCTGCCGAGCGTCGAGCTGGCGGGAGGCATGACGCTCACCTTGCTCTCTCCCCGTTGGAAGGAGCTCGAGAACCTGGAGAAGTCCTGGACGGATCAGGCCTTTCGCGCGGGGCGGATCCCCGGGGAACTCCCCATGCTGGCGGCCAGCGCTCCAGGGGCGATGGAGCTGCTGGGCGGTTCCTCTCGCATTGAGCAGCTCGCGGCGGCGCGGTTCTTCCCGGACGCGGCGGTCGCCAATGGGAGCAGCATCGCGGTGCTGGCGGAGTATGAGGGGAAGCGGGCCCTGCTGACCGGAGATGCCTTCGCCCCCGTGCTCACGGAGTCCATCCAACGACTCCCTGGTTTCGAGAAGCGCCTCACGGTGAATGCCGTCAAGCTCCCGCACCATGGCAGCGAGTCGAACGTGAGCCGGGAACTGCTCCATGTCCTCAAGAGCAACCGGTACCTCGTCTCCACCAATGGGAAGATCTTCAAGCACCCCGACGAAGTCGCCATCGCCCGTGTCCTCGAGGAGGGTGGGGGAAGTGCCAGGATCTTCTTCAACTACAAGAGCCTGACGACACTCCCCTGGAAGACGAAGCGGATTGCCAAACGCTCAGCCAGAGGCTCCCCTTTCATCTACCCAGAGCGGGACGAAGAGGGGATTCTCGTGCGGCTCTGATGTCCGCGATGCATTGCCTCGGGTAGCTTCCCGATTCGGAGGAACAAAGGATGCCCACCGCGCTCGAAGAGTCCGCCAAACTCGTCATCATCGGTCGGTCGAGTTCACACTTCACGCGCATCACGCGGATCTTCGCCGCGGAGCTGCGCGTCGACTACACCCTGCAGGTGGTGCGCGATCTCATGTCCTCCAATGCAGGGGACTACGGCGGCAACCCCGCGCTCAGAATACCGGTTCTGCAGACGCCTCAAGGAGTCTGGTTCGGTGCGCTCAATGTCTGTCGCGAGCTCTGGCGGCGGTCGAGTCGCAGGCCCCGTGTGGTATGGCCGGAGGAGTTCGACAAACCGGTGCTGGCCAATGCTCAGGAACTCATTCTCCAGGCCATGGCGACGGAAGTGGCGCTGATCATGGCGAAGGCGGCGGATGCCAGCGACAGCAACGTTCACAACGCCAAGATGCGAACGGGACTGGCCAACATGATGTCGTGGCTGGAGGAGAACGTGAGCGCCGCGCTCGCCGCACTCCCGCCGGATCGGGACCTGAGCTTTCTGGAGGTCACGCTCTTCTGCCTCGTGAAGCACTTGGAGTTTCGGAACGTGTTGCCGACGGACGGCTACGCGGAGCTGAACAAGTTCTGTCAGCAGTTCGCAACGCGGGCTTCCGTCAGTGAGACCCCGTTTCGCTTCGACACGTGAGAAGAGGCGAGCCTCGCGCCTGAAGTAGCGCGAAAGGTTACGACTGGCGGGCCGCTGTGGCAGTTCATGTTACCCGGAGGGCCGCGAGCGCTCCTGCGCTCCGTGGAGCACAGGGGGTGGGGCGTTGGCCCGTTCTGTGCTCTTGGGAGCCTTGATCTGCTGAGAAAGGCTCATGGCGTGAACACGAAGTTGCTTGCGTTGGTCCTCTTTGTTGCTGGGTGGGTTTTCCCCACGGCTGCCCTGGCCACCGATGTGATGGGGCCCCTTGCTGCCAATACGACGTGGACGGCCGCGGGCAATCCCTGGGTGTTGACTGGCGACGTGACAGTCCCGCAGGGCATCACGTTGACGATCGATCCGGGCGTACGGATCAAATTCGCGGAGACGGATGGCCTGAGCTCGGGTTATGACTTGACCAAGGTCGAGCTCATCGTTCAGGGCACCCTGAATGTCCAAGGCACCAGCGCCTCCCCCGTGACGATGAACGCCTACCGGGCTTACGGCATCTTCGTCCAGGGCACAGCCACCCTCAACTACGCCCACCTCATCGACGGCGCCGAGTGTCTGGGCGTCTTTGGCGGCACCGCCACTGTCACTCACAGCACCTTCGAAAGCTGCGCCGTGGCCCTCTACACCTACGAGGGGATGACCCACATGAGCTACAGCCTGGTGATCGAGAATGGCGTCAGCCCCAGTTCAAAATACGCCCTCATGATCGCAGGGTCCGCGGACATCATCCACAACACCATCACGGGCAATACCTACGGCGGCATCTGGGTCTTCAACTTCACCGGCACCGCCAACATCTACGACAACATCATCACCTCCAACGATCAGTACGGCATCCACTTCGTCTCCGTCACCAACCCCACGCGGTCCGTTCACCACAACGACGTCTGGAACCACGCGACCAACTACACCCGGGTCGCTGCTGGCACCGGCAGCATCTCCGCCAACCCCCGCTTCGTCAGCGACACCAGCTTCGTGCTCCAGACCGCGTCGCCGTGTCGGAACGCCGCGTCCGACGGAACGGATATGGGCGCGTTCCCCAGCATTCCTCCGCCTGCCGCGTCCATCGTCGTGACGCCCTCGTCCCACACCATGGCAGTGCAGGGCACGAAGCAGTTCAGCGCTACGGCGTACGACGCCTCCGGCAACCCGCTCCCGAACGCCGTCATCACCTGGGCCGCGTCCGCAGCCGCGGGCTCGGTTAGCTCGAGCGGCCTGTTCACCGCGGGCTGCACGCCTGGGACGTACACGGCCGCGGTGACCGCGACGGTGGAAGGTCACTCGGCCATCGCGAATGTGACGCTCCAGCCTGGAGCCGCCGCGACGATCAGTCTCTCACCCTCGACCGCTACCGTGCCCATCCATGGCATTCAGACGTTCACGGCGACCGTCAAGGATGCCTGTGGCAACGCCCTGCCTGCGGAGCAGGTGAGCTGGGGCGTGACCGGCGGCGGTACCATCAGCTCCAGCGGAGTGTTCACCGCGGGCACCACCCCGGGCACCTTCACCAACGCTGTCACCGCTCAGAGCGGCTCCTTGAGCGCGAGCGCCACCGTGACTGTCACGCCCGGCGCTCTGGCCAGCCTCGAGGTGGCGCCGGCAACGGCCACCCTGTCCATCAACGGCACCCAGCAGTTCACGGCGACGGGCAAGGACTCGGCCGGCAACACCGTGCCCGCGTCCATCACCTGGAGCGTCGTCAACGGCGGTGGCTCCATCAACCCCTCCGGCCTGTTCACCGCAGGCACGGTGGCTGGAACCTTCGCCCAGACGGTCAAGGCCACCAGCGGCACGCTGTCCGCGACGGCGAGCGTCACGGTGAACCCAGGGCCGATCCAGAGCGTGGCGGTGGCGCCTGCGTCCGTGACACTGCCGGCGCGTGGCGCACGGCAGTTCACCGCTACAGCTACCGATGCCTGGGGTAACACCGTCTCTGGCACACCGGCGTGGACGGTCCAGCCGGCCGCGGTGGGCACCATCGATGCGACGGGCTCGTTCACCGCCGGTGGCACCGCCGGCTCCTACCCGGCCGCAGTGACCGCGACGCTCGGCGGAGTGAGCGGCTCGGCCAGCGTGACGATCTCCGCGAGCTCGCTGGCGAGGATTGTGGTCTCTCCCTCCGCTGTCACGCTGGAGCCTCTCGCCGTGCGTCAGTTCACCGCTCAGGGCCAGGACGCGGATGGCAACGTCGTGTCCATCACGCCCGCCTGGTCAGTGGTGAGTGGGGCCGGCAGCATCACTCAGGACGGCCTCTTCACCGCCACCCAGGCCCCTGGCTCCTACCTGAACAGCGTGGTCGCCACGGCCAACGGAGTGACCGGCACCTCCTCCATCACCGTGACTGCCGGTGGCATCCAGCGCGTGGCGCTCTCCCCGCAGAACCCGACTGTCGCCGTGAATGGAACCATCGCGTTCAGCGCGAAGGCCTTCGACGCGTTCGACAACGAGCTGCCCCAGCTCACCGCCACCTGGGAGGTCGTCAACGGTGGCGGCACCCTCGATGCCTCGGGCGTCTTCACCGCCGGAGCCACGAGCGGAGCCTTCGCGAACACCGTCAAAGTCACCCTGGGCGGCCTGAGCGCCACCACTTCCGTGACCGTCTCGACCGACGTCGACGGTGATGGCCTTTCCGACGCGTGGGAGCTCGCCCACGGGCTCGATCCGAGCCAGCCGGGTGATGCTTCGCTCGACCCGGACGGCGACACGCTTTCCAACCTGTCTGAGTTCCAAGCGGGGACGAACCCCCAAGACGCGGACACGGATGATGACGGCGCACTCGATGGCAAAGAGCAGCGCCCCTCCGAGGACACGGACGGCGACGGCCTGCCGAACGCACGGGACCCGGACAGCGACAATGATGCCCTGTTCGACGGGATGGAGATGGCGGTCGCCTCGCCCCACGCGAACACCGACACGTCCAAGGGCCGGTTCATCGCCGACACGAACCCGGCGACCAGCACGGCTCCGCTCATCGCGGACACGGATGGCGATGGACGCAAGGACGGCGAGGAGGACGCAAATCACAACGGCAAGGTCGACTCGGGTGAGACGGACCCGAACCACCCCGACACGTTCTGCAGCGCGACTCCGGAATGCGGCAGCGGCCAGGTGTGCGAGGCCGGAGTGTGTGTGGACGACACCTCCGCTCCGGAAGAAGGCGGAGGAGGTTGCGGCTGCAACGGTTCGGGTGCCGGAGCCTCGGTGTTTGGCCTGTTGCTGCTGTCGATTCTCGGGCGCGTGGGTGCCCGGCGACGGTGAGGCCGCCATGGCCACGGCGGAGGGCACACCGGGGCAGACCCAGGCACACGCGGCCCTCTGCGCCTACAGCTCCCGCCAGCTGCTATTGCTTTGCCTGAGTCGGTCGCGTGGGACTATTCACGCGCACCATGAGAAACATTGTTGCTCTTGGAGTGAAGTCCTCCCTGCGGCAGGCCAGCCTGGCGCTGGTCTTGGCGCTGGGGCTGTTTCCGCGAACCGGGCTTCGGGCGCAGACGTGGAACGCCGCGGATGTGCTCGGGCCGGACGGCATCATCTACCCCGATTGGTCCTTCGCCGGTGTACCCGGTGGCATTCCGACCGGCGGGGCCGACTGCGGGTCGGTCACCCTGCAGGGCGCCGTGGCGAACGACAACCTGGATGACTCGGCGGCGCTGGAGGCCGCGGCCACCGCGTGCGGACAGGCGGGAGGCGGCGTCATCAGCATTCCCGCCGGTAGCTTCCACCTGGACCGGCCGATCTTCATCAAGCACTCCGGCGTGGTGCTGCGCGGCGCGGGCCGGGACACCACGAAGCTCATCTTCCGCTTCGCCGCGCCGTCCCAGGATGTCGCCTTCTTCTTCCCGTCGGGCGTCAGCAACAACACGCTCGCCAAGAACAACTGGCTCGAGGTCCACGCCGATCCCACGGATCTCCAGCGCCTCAGCATCAAGTACAACGGCCAGGTCGTGTCCGAGCGCCTGCGCTCCACCGGCCACTGGGGCGCGAGCTTCTCCCTGCGGGTCACCGGGAGCACTCTGGCGGGCAAGTCCGGCTATGGCAGCGCCAAGTCCTTCGTAGCAGAGGCGGAGTACCCCAACGGTCTGATCCGAACCGAGACGGTCTCGCTCACGCTGAACAACGCCCAGGATGCCAACGCCATCCCGAACACGGGCTACCTGGGCGCCATCAACTTCAATGGCACGGGCCGCATGGGCAACACGTTCCTGCTCGCTCAGGACGGCCTGCGAGGTCAGACGTCGCTGACGCTGAGCTCCGGCCACACCGTCGTCGCGGGCGACTTCCTGGAGATCTTCGCGGAGGCCACCGCGCGTTGGAATGACGAGGTCGACAACGCCTGCACGACCAGCACCAACTTTCGCCGCTACCAGGTGAAGGCGGTGGCGGTCAGCGGCAACGTCGTCACCCTCAATCAGCCCCTGCGCATCGACTTCCCGACCATCGATGGCAGCTACGTGCAGAAGTTCACGCCGATGACCGGCAACGGCGTGGAGAGCCTCACCCTGGAGCAGACGCAGAACATCTGGACCAACGGCATCATCTTCAACTGGGCCTGGGGCAGCTGGGCTCGGAACGTGCGGGTCAACAAGGCGGGCCGGTTCCCGCTCTACTTCAACGCCAGCAAGTTCTGCGAGATCCGCGACAGCATCATCGATGATGCCTGGTTCAAGGGTGATGGCGGCACGGCGTACGTCGGCTTCGAGTACGCCTATGACTGCCTGATGGACGGGGTGACCACCTACGAGATGCGCCATGGGCCGCTCGTCCAGTGGTCGGCGGCGGGCAACGTGGTGCGGCGCAGCAAGTTCGTGAACAGCGACATCCAGTGGCATGCGGGCTGGACGAACGAGAACCTCTTCGAGCAGGTCACCGTGGAGTCCAACCGTGGCACCGGCGCCTACGGCTACGGAATGTGGGCCTCTCCGCCCGAGGACACCGCGCACGGCCCGAACGGCCCGCGCAACGTCGTCTACAACAGCGACGTGACGTCACCGAAGCTCGGTGCCTGGCTGGGCGGCATGAACCGGGGCTGGATCTTCGCCTACAACCGCATCCAGAGCGACTCCGGCGAGGGCCTCTTCGCCAAGGACAGCAGCAGCGACCACACCATCACCGGCAACGTCTTCTCCTTGAGATCGGCCGGCTCTGGCATCCGCCTGGAGACCAACGACTGCACGGGCGTGAAGCTCACGAGCAACGACTTCTACGGCGTGCAGAGCCCCACGGCCATCTCGACCGGAGCGGGCACGCCCGCCGTGGCGCAGAACAACACCACCGTCGATGTGCTCTCGCCGTCCCTCTTCACCAACCCGGGCTTCGAGAGCGGCTGGACGGGGTGGACGCAGGACGCGTCGGACGGCGGGATGAGCCAGCTGTCCGCCTCCGCCGCATACCAGGGCTCCCAGGGCCTGCGGGTGACGGATGCGAGCTCTACGTTGGGCTCCTCCGTCCACTCGGCCGCCTTCGCCGTCCAACCCAACAAGACCTACGGTGTTCGGTACTGGCAGCGCATCGTCAGTGGCAGCAACGGGGGCATGGGGCTCTACATCCAGTTCTTCTCCAGCAGCGGCTCGCAGCTCCAGAGCCGCGCCATTGGCCTGGTGTCTGGGAGCAACTGGCAGCGTGTCCTCGTCCGGGAGACGGCTCCTCCGGGCGCCGCCACGGCCCAGATCTGGCTGCACTCCTACAGCAACGGCATCGTCACCGCGGACTTCGACCAGTTCGAGTTCGGTGAGCTCGCCCCCGAGCTGGGCAATGGCGGGTTCGAGAGCAGCCTGACCTCCTGGGACACGAGCGGCGACAACGGCATGAGCCAGGCCTCCACGTCGGCGAAGTACAGCGGCACCTACGGCCTGCGGGTGACCGACAGCAGCGCCACCCTTGGCTCCTCGCTGCGCTCCGCGCGCCTGACCGCCCAGGCAGGGTGGACCTACCAGGTGCGCTTCTGGGCCCGGCAGCTTTCGGGGACCGGCGTCGCGATCCACCTCCGGTTCCTCGACAGCGCCCAGCAGGAGCTCAGCCAGAGCCTCAAGTCGCTGCCCGCGCAGGCCGAGTGGCGCGAGTACACGGTCCGGGCGGACGCCCCCGCGAACACCGCCTCGGTGGAGGTGTGGATCCGCTCGGGAGACACCTCCCAGGTGACGGCCGACTTCGATGATCTGCTCTTCTCCGAGAGCCCGCCTCGCCCAACTCCCGCTGTCGCCTCCATCTTCGAGTGGCAGCGCAACCCGGTCTTCCCCCTGCCCAACCCGGGCTTCGAGTCCGGCCTCGCGGGATGGGACATGACCAGTGACAACGGGATGAGCCTGGCCACGTCCACCGCGGCGCGCTCGGGTGGCCAGGGCCTTCGCGTGACGGATGCCAGCACCTCGGTTGGCTCCTCGGCCTACAGCCCGTCGTACTTCGTTCAGCCGGGCAGGAGCTACCGGCTCCTGTTCTGGAGCCGCGTCGTATCGGGCAACAGCGGCATGGGGGTCTACATCAAGTTCCATGACGCGAACGGGGCGGAGATCACCTCCGCCACCGTCAACCGCACCGTGCCCAACAGCGCGACCAGCTGGACCCAGCTCCAGGTCAACGGCGTGGCACCCGCCAACGCCGTGACCGCTCGGATCTGGCTCCACAGCTACGGAGCTTCGGTCGTCACCGTCGATCTCGACGACCTGGAGTTCATCCGGCTGTAGCCACGCCGGCGAACGTCTCCAGGAGGCTCAGTAGGGCTGGAGCTCGCAGCGCTGCCGCGGGTACTGGGGGTCATAGGGGCAGGGATCGACCCACGTCGAGTAGCGCGTGACGTAGTAGGGCCCGATGGTGAACGCCGCGCCCTGCCCGAAGAGCCGCGAGCTGTGCTGGCTGGTCTCGTCCGCGAACGAGAGCGCGGACGAAGTCCCCACCGGAGGCAGGAAGTAGAACCCAGGGGTGCTGGACAGCCGTACCAGTCCAGCACCCCAGTTCATGGAGCCATCCAGCAGCGAGAACATGCCCATGCCGCAGTTGAGCTGGCGCATGACCACCGCCTGCTCCGTGCCCCCATGGTCGATGACCATCCACTGGCGGTCGATGCGATAGCCGGGCTGGGTGACGGTGAAGACGACCACGCCATCGAGGATCCACGTCACCGTGCGCGCCATGCGATCATAGGAGATCGTCATCTGGTGGGTCTGGCTCGGCGTCCGCGCCTTCACCGGGATGGCGTAGGTGAAGGCCGCGTAGTGGTTGGTCGCGGTGCGTCCGAAGGGCAGGCGCTCGTAGATGACGTAGACGCGCTGGTTGGTGAGCATGAAGTCGAAGACCATGTTGCTCTCGAAGTCGACGGTGTTCATCGCGACTCCGGCCAGGCGCAGGTCATCCTGGGCGTTGCTCACCAGCCCTCCGAAGGGGTGGTACTCGGTGCCGAACGTCTGAGCGCTCAGGGAGGTGCTGCACTCGAGCGCCTCCCGGAAGCCCACGTTGAAGCCCGGGAAACCCCAGGAAGACGTCGTGTTCATGTAGGCCAACCACTTGACGTGGTCGATCCCGCCCGGCAGCCCGCTGGACGCCTCGGGGGCCACGCTGAGGGTGTAGGCCGGCTTGCCGGTGCTGGGGTTGGTGCCCGGGGCGCGGACATACATCCCGCCCGCATAGGGAGTCGTCAGTCCGTTGTTGCCCGTGAACCCGCCCGCCTTGAAGTAGGTCCACTTCGCGCCGGCTGTATCCACCGAGAAGCCGTTGGCGAAGTTGTCCCACACCACCGACATCTCGTCCGCGGGCGCCGCGCTGGGGACCAGCGCGCTCAGCAACACCGCTCCGAGCACCCACTGCCTGAGCTTCATCGTCATGGAGTCCCTCCCGTTTAATTCTGCTTTTATTGGAAAAGCAGAATTTCATGGTAACGCACCAGGAGTGCGCGGGAGAAGACTCGGCGTGGCCGAATGTCCGCGGCGGGCTCGAAACCTGGGGTGAGCCCGCCGCGAGGTGTGCCTTCGTTAGAGGGACTGCAGGAACCGGATGAGCGCGGCCCTGTCGGCGGCGGACAGGTTGGCGAAGGCGTTCTTGGACGCGTTCGCCTCGCCGCCGTGCCAGAGGATGGCCTCCGTCAGGTTCCGGGCCCGGCCGTCATGCAGGTAGGCCTCGCCGCCGCTGACGCCGGCCGTCAGGCCAATGCCCCACAGCGGCGGGGTGCGCCACTCCGAGCCCGAGGCCGTGCCCTCGGCCAGGTTGTCGGCGAGGTTCGGGCCCATGTCATGCAGCAGCAGGTCCGTGTAGGGGTGGATCGTCTGGCCGCGCAGCTCCGCGTTGGGGTGGTAGGGGCTCGTGGTCAGGGTCTGCCTGTGGCAGCTGGCGCAGCCCGCATTCTGGAAGAGCGTCTCTCCCCGGAGCGCCTGGGTGTTGGTCAGGTCACGGCGCGCAGGGACGCCCAGCAGGGCGATGTAGCGGGTGATCTTGTCGAGGTCCGCATCGCTCAGCTCCGTGCTGGTCCCCGAGCAGCCCTGCTGCGAGGAGCCGCAGTCCAAGGACCGGAAGACGGAGGAGGTGACGCCCAGGTCGCCGTTGAAGGCCTCGGCGATCTGGTGCCGCAGGCGCGCCGAGCCCGCCTTCCACCCGAAGCGGCCCATGCGCGTCTGGCCCGTCTGCGGATCCGTCACGGTCCGCATGCGCCCGGAGATGCCGTCCCCGTTGCTGTCATTGGGGTCCGCCAGGGCGGAGATGCTGCTCTCGGGCACCGCCTCCAGCAGGCCCATGCCGACGAGCTGGGGCGTGATGCGCGCCGAGTGGGCGGCGGGGATGACGTTCAGGAAGGAGTAGACCGGCTTGCGCAGCTGGTAGGTGGTGCCGTCGCCGAACTGCCCGTTGGTCGTGGTCCACGAGCCAATGCGGACATCCGCCTCGGGGGTGCCGCTGGTGCTGCGAGGCTGCAGCTTGGAGCCCAGCTGGGGATCCGGGTTGCCGTTGGCCTGGCCCACGCGGACCACGAAGTTGCCCAGGGTGGTGTTGGTGGTGGTGGGCGGCAGACCGCGCCCGTTGTTCACGTGGCACGCGACGCAGGAGCGGCTGATGTAATTGGTGCCCAGCTTGTTCACATGCTCGTTGAACACGGGGTTACCCGGCTCGGAGTGGCTGCCATTGCCGAAGTCGGTGTGGTGGATGCGGCGCCCCTCGACGAAGGGCTGCGTGTTCACCGGCGCCAGGTTCAGCGCCATCTGCATGAAGCGCTCGGGGGGCTCGTTCGAGTACGGCGCGTTCAGCGTGGTCCGGCCACCGCTCCAGCCCGCCTCGGGCATCGGGAAGGAGTCCAGCGTCGCGCCCACGCCCTCGAACGGCACGATGCCGCCACTGCCGACGATGTAGAGCCAGGCACCCGAGTAGTAGTTGAAGCGGCCCTCCACCGGCTGCTTCAGGAAGACGCCGATCTCGATCTCCATGCGATCGCCGATCCGGATCGCCCGGCCTTCCTTGGCGTTGTAGTTGACGCTGGCGGTGTAGAGGTAGTCATTGACCTTGGTGAAGGTCCCGTTGTGGAAGTACTCCGCCACCGTGTTGAGGCCCCGGAAGAACGCCCGGAAGTTCGTTCCGTCATGCGGGTAGGTGGTGTGCATGTTGACGGTGATCTGGCTGCCGCCCTTGGCCACCTCGTCGATGATGTCGACGTAGAAGGTGCGGTTGGTGAAGTACAGCGGCAGGAAGTGGTCATACGCCTGGAACTGGGACTCGCGAGCATGGCGGTCGCGCACGCGCTCACCCACGTGCGTAATCACCGCCTGGGCCGTGTTCTCGACCAGCGCGGGCTCCAGCGCCGTCGAGCTGTTGAACAGCGGCACCACGGGGCCACCAGCGCCAGCATCGGGCGTCCCCGCGTCCGGAGTGCCAGAGTCGGGAGTGCCAGAGTCCGGAGTGCCCGCGTCAGGCGGCGCGGTGCTGCCATGGGTATAGCGGGCCATGGGAGTGTCGTAAGCGCAGTTACACGCCACATCCCAGTAGGTGAAGTTGTAATCAATGACATCGCCCGCGACGAGGCTGCTCACCGTGTATTGGTTCCGGCCGTTGGTGACCGTCATCCTGACGTTGAGCTGGCCCCCGTTGTTGAGGCGGTAGTGGATGTCCGCCCAGGACGTGGTGTTGATGAAGACGATGGCGGAGCTACCCGAGCCCTGTGCGCCGTAGGCAGGGGCGGCAAAGCCATCCACTGCCCACAAGGTAGACACCAGCGTGGCAACGACGATTGCGGTTGATCGGGACGACATGGCGGCGCAATGCCCCTTTCTCTCCAAGGCTTCGGTGGACGCTTTGACTCCAGCGAAACCAGCTTAAGCTGTGAAAACGTATTCACGGAAGGTGAAAGGGGCGATTGTCTGAAATCGGACGCTTTCCGGCGGGATTCAGGGGTCGTCGGAGGTGGGTTGACGCGCTGAGTCGAAGACGGGGTAGTAGCACCCGCCCGCCCACTCGTAGCCCTCGTCACCGCAGGGCGGCTTGACCCGGGCGAGCTCGATCCAGCATCCGCCGTTGACCGGCACTTGTGCCTGGCGAGGGCACTGGCCGTCTCCATTGGGTCTGAGCTGTCCAGGGAAGGGGCGGCGAGGCATGTCGAGCCAGAGGCCGGCTCTGGATTGGGGCTGGGAGGCGCTCGCGATGGGCGCGGCGATCACGATGTCCGCGAGCCCCACGGTGCCGCCATCCCAGGACACTCCGGCGTCCGGCGTCTCCTCTGCCGCCTGAGCCACGGGTGGCGGGGCTTCCGCAGGCCATTGGGAAGCGGGCTCCTGGGAAGCCAACGCCCAGGTGAGCAGCACTCCCGCGCTGGCCGCCGCGAGCCAGGTGGAGCGCCGCTCCCATGCCCGGGCCCACCGTGAGCGAGGCCCTGGCTTCGAGGTGCGCTCCGTGGGCGCCATGCAGGGCCGGGGGAGGAGAGGCAGGTCCGCTTCGGGGCCCGCGTGCCGCGCTGCCTCCTCCAGCGCCTGGGCCAGTTTGGCTGCGCTTTCACGGGCCCCGGGCTCCTCCGAGAGCATGCGCAGGATGATGGCGCCCAGGGGCTCGCTCACGGTCACCAGCTCTCCCGGAGGCAGCAGGGCAGGAGGTGGCGGGCAGCGGGGATACTCCTCGCGCTGGGGTGCCGTTCCGGCCGGGGGATAGATGCCGGTCACCATCCGGTACGCCATCACGCCCAGTGCGTACACGTCATCCGCGGGCGGGTACTCGTAGTGGGCGTCCAGGTCGCGCTGGAAGCGCCACTGGAAGCGCAGCGCCTGGGGACTGCGGTAGTGCGGCGTCCCCGGAGGAATCGGCGTGTCCGTGAGCGGGCGAGCGCCGACGTAGCTGCCCACGCCAAAGTCCGTGAGGAAGGCCTGGCCCTTGCGCCCCACCAGCACGTTGTCTCCTTTAACGTCCCGATGCACACCCTGGAGCGCATGCGTGGCTTCCAGGGCGCGGGCCACCTGGGCCAGCAGCCGCATCGCCTGACGGGAGGTGGGCCGCTGCTGCTCGGCCCACTCGTACAGCGTCACGCCCTCCACCCACTGCATGACGAGGAAGGGGAAGGGCGGCCCTTCCGGAGGCTGCCACCAGCCGCTGTCCACCAGGGCCGGCACGCTGGGATGGCGCATGCGCGCGAGCAATTCCGCCTCGCGCGCGAAGCGCGGGTCTCGCGGGTACAAGGCGAGCTTGAGGGCCACGGGCTCGCCGGGCTCGGGGCCGATCGGAACCGCCCGGTAGACCACCCCATACGTGCCTCGGCCGCGCCGCGCCACCACGCGCCACTTGCCCACGATCGTGCCCGCGGGCAGCGATGCGGGCCCCGCCCCCAAAGACTGTCTGAATTCCATGTGGAGCCTCTCGGTGGAGGACGACGGCCTCCACGCGCGAGCACCCTACTCGATCAGTAGGGTGACTGCAGCCCGTTGCCATGGGTAGGCGTTCGCGCCTCACACAGGCCTGCTCCGGTGCTTGCGTGCATAGAGGCTGTCTGCCAGGGTCCCTCCCATGCAGACGACTCGACCCTTTCGGATCCTGGGCATCCAGCAGATCGCTCTCGGCGGGCTCGACAAAGGCGCGCTGCGCCGGCTCTGGGTGGACCTGCTGGGGCTCCACCCCCATGGCAACTACCGCAGCGAGCGCGAGAACGTAGACGAGGACATCGTCGTGGCCGGCGCGGGCCCCTTCAAGGTGGAGGTGGACCTGATGCAGCCCATCAACGCCGAGGGCAAGCCGCGCGTACACGATCCCGCGCTCAACCACTTCGGCCTGTGGGTGGATGACCTGCGCGCCGCGGTGACGTGGCTGGAGGGGCAGGGCGTGCGCTTCGCCCCCGGAGGCATCCGCAAGGGCGCGGCAGGCTTCGATGTGACCTTCATCCACCCCAAGGGCAACGAGCAGTTCCCCCTGAGCGGTGAGGGGGTGCTGATCGAGCTGGTCCAGGCCCCCGCCGAGGTCATCTCGGCGTTCGATCGCTTCGCCTTCGCCACGGGCGGGTACTGAGCGCGCGGACGCTCAGGGCGTACACTTCTCGTCGATCGGCTCGATCGCGAAGCGCTCCATCACCTCCGGAGGGATGCGCACGGGCCGGCCGTTGGTCGTGGAGATATAGGCCCACTGCGTCTGGGCCTGGACCAACAGTTGCCCGTCGCTTGCCCGCCGGATGAAGGTCCTCCGGGTGGCGGTGACCGGGCTGACCGCGACGACGCGGGTCTCCACCTCCAACTCGTCGCCGGCGAGCGCCGGGCGCAGGTAGTCCACCTCGTGGCGGCGCACGACGAAGAGGGCTCCTCGCTGCCGGTACTCCTCCAGGCCCAGCCCCACCGAGGCGGAGTGCGCCACGGCCACCTCCTGGATCCACCGGACGTAGACCACGTTGTTCACGTGCTGGAGCTCATCGAGGTCCTGCGGCGCGACCTGGATTCGGATGGAGAAGGGCATGGGGAGCCTCGGCGGAGGCGGAGGTCATATCAGGTGGGCATTACCGGGCGAGACTCGGAGCTACTCCGTGGGCGACTGCCACCCCGAGTCGAGCAGCAGGGCGGAGGAGACCATCACGGTGAGTACACGCACCTCGGGGGTGAGGTCCGGCGCGAGCCAGACGCGGCCCTCGTTGAGGGTCTCCACCGCGGCGACGAGCCGCTCGCCCTGCCGCAGGTGGAAGCCGGCGAAGGCCAAGGAGGCGCCTCCCTCCAGGCGCGTGCTGGACTCGATCTCCAGGGCCACCTCTCCGAGCCGTGCGCGGCCCGTCACCCGCCCGTGGGGATTCGAGAGGTCGCGCCCGGGCTCATGATCGAGCCGGAACTGCCCGGCGGGGAACTCCGGGCCGTCCGCGGCGATGACGCAGTTCACCCGCCGAGGCTGCACGTCCGCCTCCAGGCCCCCCGCCTCGATCCGCTCCCGCGTCACCTGGCACTCCACCGCGCGCGTCTTCTCGCCTTCGGGGGTGCTGCGGAAGCGGTAGGGGGTGGACTCCGCCCGCAGGTTCACACCGCTCACCTTCACGCCGGGCGCGGACGTCCATCCTTGCTGGAAGTCCGTCACCTGGTGCGGGCCGAAGCGCAGCGAGCCGCCGCCGGTCAGCCCCATGTGGCGCTCCACGGGCAGGGCCGGGGCCTGTCCTTTCAGCTCCGACGGCACCGCCATGCGGGCCGCCGTGCAGCCTCCCGAGGCCATGGCCACCACCAGCAGCGCTCCCCAAACCATCCCGTGCGTCGTCATCGTGCTCTCCCAGAAGCAGGTCTGTTCTCTGGACTCCCCAGGGCCCGAAAAATGGGAACCCCGAGTTGCACGCGGCTAAATTTTCACCTTTTCCCGAGGCGAATCGGGCACTTGAGGATCACGTCGGGGAGAGCAGCCCTTGCTCCACCGCGCGCCACAGGATTTCGGCGAGCACGTCCAGCCCCCCCGCGGTCTCCACGCTCGTCTGCGAGGGCCTGCTCGTCCGAACCTCGCCGCCGATGAACATCGGCAGGGGACGGCGGCCCAGGCGGATCAGGCGCTCGTCATGGAAGGCGCCCGGGGTCTTCTCCTTGAGCAGCCGCGCCAGCACGGCGATGTTGGCGGTGCGCGTCGGCTGCATCGCCGCCCCGAGGCAGGAGTAGTCGATCCCCTGCTCACGCAGGGAGATGCGCTGCCCCCCTCGGCCGTAGACGAGGATGACCTGCTCGACCTGCTCCTGATGCGAGCGCACGGTCTTCTCGACCGTCTGGGACGTCTTGAGGCCCTGGGTGGCGATGGCGGTGGCCAGGGAGAACTTCTTCGACTCCTGGACGGAGCTCATCTCGGTGCGCACCGCGCTCACGCCGCGCAGAATGGCGACCACCTCTCCCCAGGGCAGCTCGACTGGCGCCCCGGAGCGAGGCTGGAAGGTCGCCCCCGTGGGTCCGAGCGCGACCGTGCGAGCCACGGTGCGCTCCGAGTCGGAAGGCACCGCCGCGTCCACCGAGAGCACGGCCATGCCCGCTCCGCGCAGCTTGGACACGAGCGCGTCCGCCGGCGCTGGCGCCAGCAGCGCGAGGACCGTGGGGGGCTCTGGCGCCAGGCGCATGCGCGCTTCGGCGAGGGTGAGGCCCAGGGCGTTGCCCAGGCTGCTGGCCGCCTCCTCGGGCTTCGCGGGCGCACGCACCATGGCAACGAGCTTCATGGATCCACCGTACTTCACCTGCTTCGAGGGGGCACTTCGCGTGCGACAAGCAGGGCAACCCCTGGCGGCCATGCCTGCTTGCTCGCTTCCAACAGCCAGGGAGTGTCGCGCCCACGACACCCCAGGGGGCTGGAAGGAATTCGGCTCGGTGGGTTCGTCCATTTCGCGCCCGGGATTCATTCCCCTTTTGCAGGCATCACAGGGGGACGCCATGGGCGGGACAGGGAAAGGCCTTCGGAAGGCCGGGGGGATGGAAGTGGGGACGGGAGTGGTGGAGGGAGGGCGGGATGGAAGCCGCCCATGGCGCGGGGGATGGGGGAGGGCGTGGGTCTGCGTGCTCCTGGTGCTCGCTGCATGCGGGAGTCCGCAGGAGGAGGTGGTGGAGCCCGGCTCCGACACCCCACCCGCGGAAACCGAGGACACCTCGCCTCCTCCGCGTTCGGAGACGTGTACGCCGGTGAGCTGCGAGGACCGGGGCGCCAACTGCGGCACCCTCCCGGACGGTTGCGGTGGAACCTTGAACTGCGGCGGCTGCGCGGACGGCCAGAGCTGCGGGCTCCACCAGCCGAATGTGTGCGGCACGCAGGCCTGCGCTCCCCGCACCTGCCAGGAGGCGGGCGCCTTTTGCGGCGCGATCGAGGACGGCTGCGGCGGCACGATCCAGTGCGGCACCTGCGGCGCGGGAATGACGTGTGGTGGCGGGGGGAAGGACCACCAGTGTGGAACCCCGAACTACGGCACGGACACCGCCTGCTCGAGCGATGGCGTGTGCTTCTTGAATCCCCTGCCGGTGTCCCATGACTTCAAGGACGTCTGGGGCCGCTCGGTCGATGACTTCTGGGGAGTGGGCAACGCGGGCTACATCATCCATGGTGGGAAGAGCGGGCTGACCGTGCTGCCGAGCAAGGCGGAGCTGTCCGGCATCTGGGGCAGCGCGGGCGAGGACGTCTGGGCGGTGGGCTCGGAGATCCTGCACTTCGATGGGCGGCGCTGGAACACCGCCGCACGCCCCGAGCGCTTCCTGCTCGACGTCCATGGCACGGGCGCCGGCAACGTCTGGACCGTGGGAGAAGGGGGCCTCGCCTACGCGTGGAACGGTGCCCGCTGGGAGCGCCAGAACACCGGGACCTCCGCGGACCTCTATGGCGTGTGGACCCACGGCGACGAGGTGTGGGCCGTGGGCACGGGGGCCACCATCCGCGTGCGTGATGCGAAGGGCTGGCGAGGGCTCGATGCCCCCGCGCGGGATGTCACCTTCACCGCCGTTTGGGGCACCGGGCCTCGGGACGTGTGGGTGACCGGAGACAGGAGCGGCACCGTGCTGTTCCACTGGGACGGCCAGGCCTGGTCGTCGGTGCAGCTGGCCTTCTCTGCGCTCTACGGCATCTCGGGGAAGTCCTCCGGAAACGTCCTCGTCGTCGGCGAGGAGGGCGCCGCGCAGTACAACGGCGGAAGGTGGACCACCACCCTCGGGGGAACACCGACCCGCCTTCTGGGCGCGTGGCATATGGCGGATGGGGTGGTGGTGGTGGGAGCGGGCGGGCGCGTGCATCGCTTTCGCGATGGCAGCTCTGGGGTCTCCCTCGATCAGGGTGCCCGCGCGGACTTCGTCTCGCTGTCGGCGACGGAGGACGGCCGGTGGTGGTTCGCCGATGGGAGCGGTGTCCGCACGGGCCTGCCCCCTTCGGAGTTCGCGACGCAGGGGCCCGGCAACGCGCTCACGCTGCATGTGCCGGGGCGCCTGTGGGCGGCGGGGAACTTCGGTCGGGTGAACCTCCACTCCTGGAGTGCCACCATCAACGGAACGAACCACTTCTACATGCCCCAGAGCTTCAACTTCCACGGTGTGTACCCCATCCTCGACATGCTGGCATGGGTGGTGGGGACCGACACGGCGACGGGGGAGGGCGTGCTCATCCAGCTCGACGGCCACACCTCGTGGACCCGCTACCCGCTCACCGCGCCGGGAGCGCTCAACGCCATCCACGGGGCGACGAACGACGACGTGTGGGCCGTGGGGGAGTCCGTCATCCTGCACTGGGACGGGACCGCCTGGACGGAGACGCGTGGCCCCTGGCTGCCTGCCTTCCGTGCCGTCCATGCCGTGGGCCGCGATCTCGCCTGGGCGCTGAGCCCCCACAGCCTCTGGCGCTGGGACGGCATGCAGTGGGCGCCCATCACGCTGCCCACGGGCCTGGAGACGCTCGAACTGCGCGCGCTCTTCGCCGACTCCCGCGACACGCTGTACGTCGCTGGCGATGGTGGCCTGCTGCTCCGCTATGACGTGGCGCGTAACGCCTGGCGCCGCATCGACACGGGCACGCGCAAGAGCCTGCGAGCGCTCTCAGGTGGGCCCCGGACGCTCATCGTCGCCGGCGAGGACGGCACGGTGCTCAGGCTCTACCGCTGAGGCGCGGAGAGGCGAGTGCGGAAGCCGCAGCGTTCACTGCGGCTTCCGCACTCCTTTTCGCACGTCCCGCGCGCGGCTCGCTCGGACGCCTGTCTGGCCCGTGCCTTGCTGAAGCCCCCGGAAGACCCCCGAGCTTCTGGAGGCACACCATGAAGGTCCCGAGCGAGAAGAGCCGTGCGTGTCTGTTGGGAGCAATCCTGCTGACGCTGTCGAGTGGGTGTGACCCCACGGGCGCGGAGGCGGAGCCCACCCAGCCCACCGTGGATCCGATAGAGGAAGCCACGGACAGGCCCAACCCCGAGCGTCGAGGCATCGGCGCCATGCCCATGCCTCCGCCCCCGAACCCTTCGCAGCAGGCCCTCGCGGTGGACCCACGGCGCTCCCTGGTGGTGACGGATCAGGCCATCCTCGCCAGGTTCACGTTCCAGGGGGTGATGAACCAGCTCGTCGCCACCAGCGGGACGCCGACGACGGCGCTGGATCTCTTCCACCAGTGGTGGGACACGGCGCGGCCGGGGCCCGGGCTGGGCCTGGGGCCCAACTGCAACAGCCCGGGGATCGCCAACATGAATGGCTTCCCGTACGCCTGCCCGCGCGCCGAGGGCAACCAGGCCACGGTGGACCCCTTCATCAACCCCACCACCAGCCCGAACGCCTACCTGCCCATCGGCTTGTTCAACCGCTTCGATCTGGCCTCCACCAGCGGCGCGGACTGCGGCGAGTACCGTGTCGTCTTCGCCAAGCGCTCGGGCCTCGCCAACCCGCAGGATCGCAACCTCATCATCTTCGAGGCGGCACTGCCCAACCCTACGCCGTCGCTGGGCCTGGAGGGCTGCCGGCCGGTGGTCAACTTCTGGAGCGGCCTCAGCGCGGATCCGGATGTGAACTCGCGCGGCGCCAAGCTGCGGGACTTCTATTTCCAGGGCCTGCCGGGCTTCATGCCCGTGCTCCACATCGACAACCTGGGCAACCGGGCCAGCAACACCGGCCAGGTCCGCACCAACCAGTTCATGCAGGCCAACTGGATGCTGCGCGAGTTCAAGATCCGGCGGGACTGCAGCGCGGGCCCGTGTGTCGTGCGGTTCCTCCCCGTGACGGTGAAGACCAACCCGGGAGGCACGCTCTTCAACCCCGGCTCGGGACACGCGCTGGCCGCGAACTTCCAGAACACCGTCTTCCCCGCGCAGGTGTCGAGCCTGGCCATCAATGACATCAACCGTTTCACGCTGTCCGTCCCCGACTCCTTCAACAGCGGCCAGAGCGACTCGCAGGGCCCGATGGAGAACCACTACGTGAACCAGCTCGGCGCGGGGCCCAGCTCCTTCCGGACGAACATCCAGACCGAGCTGACGACACTCTCCAGCACGCTCACGCCGGAGAACGTGGTGGCGCGGTCGATGGCGCTCTCGTGCGCGGGCTGCCACCAGCTCAGCAACGGAGCCAACCTGGGTGGCGGCATCACCTGGCCGCTCTCCCTGCGCTTCGTCCACATCTCCGAGCAGACCGACCCGGGGCCGGACGGTCCGCGCCACCGCATCTCCCCGGCGCTCAACACCGTGTTCATCCCGCACCGCAAGGCCGTGCTCGAGACGTTCCTCAACGCCTCGTGCGGAGATGCCGTGTGCGACGCCTGGGAGACCGCGAGCGTCTGCGGCGCGGACTGCCCGTAGCGCGCCGGCTTCTCAGCGCGTACCTTGCGCGCCCATGTCCTCCCTCACCGCCATTGGTTTCGACGCCGACGACACGCTCTGGCAGAACGAGCAGTTCTACAGGATGACCGAGGCGCGCTTCGCATCCCTTCTGGCCGAGCATGCGGAGGCCAGCCACCTCTCGGCCAGGTTGTTGGAGGCCGAGAAGCGGAACCTTCAGCACTACGGGTTCGGCATCAAGGGCTTCACGCTCTCCATGATCGAGACCGCCATCGAGGTGACCGAGGGCCGGGTCCCCGCCTCCGTCATCCGGCAGATCCTCGAGGCGGGCCGTGAGATGCTCAGCCATCCGGTCGAGACGCTGCCCCATGTCCGGGAGACGCTCGAACGCGTGGCGGGTACCTACCGGATCATCCTGATCACCAAGGGAGATCTCTTCGATCAGGAGCGCAAGCTCGCCCAGTCCGGGCTCGGTGAGCTGTTCGATGCGGTCGAGATCGTCAGTGACAAGACCACGTCCACCTACGAACGCATCTTCACCCGCCACGGCGATGGGCCAGCCCGGAGCATGATGGTCGGCAACTCCCTCAAATCCGACGTCGTGCCGGCGATCAAGGCGGGAAGCTGGGGTGTCTACATTCCACAGCCCCAGCCGTGGGCGCTCGAGCACAGCGAGGCCCCCGTGGGGGAGCCTCGCTTCAAGCAACTGGTCCACCTGGGCGAGCTCATCGAGCTGCTCGAGCAGATCGACTGAGGGCTCAGCCACAGGTCTCGGTTTCCAGCCGCACCCGTACCGTCTGGGTCCACCAGGGGGAGAGCAGGCCTGGCTTGCACTGCCAGTAGGGACCATTCTGCACGCACGACAAGGCGCACGGTCCGAGCGGCATCAGGCCGCAGAGCAGCGAGTCGTCGCAGATGCGCTCTCCGAGCAGGGGTAGCCCCAGCAGGCCACACGACTGGGGCAGCAGGCTCTCCCAGCAGACGTACACATTGAAGGCGGGCAAAATCCCCAGCAGCGGGACATCGGACGAGAACAGGTCGCCAAAGACGGTCGACTCCGCGATGGGGTACTGCGGAGTAAAGGTGGAGCTCTGGGCGATTGCCGAGTGGGGACCTTCGAGGAGGATGGGGACGGACGTGCCGGAGTAGTTCAGCCGCTGGACCATGCAGGCCGTCACGTACCGGCGTCCGTCGACGTTCAGGGCAGCCTCCCGCCACGAGGGGGCAAGCCCCCACCAGCCCGTGTAGAGCTCGCCCGTCACGGGATCGCTCACGGATTGATCGGTGGTGAGGGCGCACTCGACGGCGGAGCGAAGAACCTCCCGGCAGTCCTGGGAGATCTGGCTGAGAGGAAAGCTCGAGAGGAATCCGTTTCCTTGATCGAGCGCTGCGGCTCCCAGGGTCCTGAGGGCTTGTTGGGAGCCATGGGCCCAGAAGCAGGAGGGACGCGTGCCATTGGCGCCGTTGGGTGGGGGGCGCTCCTCATCGAGCAGCGGCTGCTCGCGGACATCGAGGGGACTGCCCTGCTCGAAGTCCTCCTCCACGGGGCCGCACGCCGAGAGGGAAGCCACGAGGGAAGCAAGGAGGAGGAAGCGTACGCGCCAGGTCACCATGGGAACCCCTGAACTCTGGATTCAACGTGGGTGCGAGAGAACGACCTCGCATCAACATTCTCACGGTGTTCTGGAAAGTTTGGTTTTACCCTGAGGTCTAGGAGGAGTGGAGACCAACTAACGAACCAGCGCATCGAGCTCTTGCATGACGCTCGCGGTCTCCCGGGTCAGGCGTGGGTGTTGTTGGAGCGCTGTCTGGAAGGCTTTCCTGGCGCGTAGCCCATCGTTGGTACGTGCCTGATGCTCGCGGTCCGTGCGCGCCCGCGCGAGGTAGAGCCGCCCCTGAGCGAGCAGGGCCTCCAGGTTGCGAGGGTTCTTGGAGAGCGCCTCGTCCACCTGGGTGAGGCCGGCGCGAATGTCCTCCGCGGTGTCACGGCCTCGCTGCGCGAGCCACGCCGCGCGCTCGGCATGGAGCTCGGCGGTCAGTTGATGGGGCTCGGAATCATTGCTCGGACGGGAGAGCAGGGGACGCAAGTACCCAAAGGCCGTCTCGAAGCGCTCTTCTCGGAGATCCTTGCGCCGCGTGTCCGCGCGAATGGCCGTGAGCTCGATCTTCGCCAGGAGCAGGGACAGGGACGGACTCATCCGAGTGCTCAGCGCGGCCAGCTTCCGTGCCGCGGTCCGTGCCTTCTCCAGGGGGGATGCCGGGTCCAGCCCCTCGCGCCGAGCGTGCTCGGCTTCGAGCAGGTGGCACCGGACCCACTCCTTGAGCAACCAGGAGTTGTTCGGGGCCACACCCTCGGCCGCGCGGATCGCCTCGACCGCTGCCGCGAGCGATGGGCGCGGATCCCTCCCGTGGGCGAACTCGCGCAATCCTCGGAGCCGCTGCTCGCGCGCCTTCCAGAAGACGACGAGCCAGGGGCTGGAGTTCGTCTGCTCGAACTGGGACACCGCCTGGGACAAGGCCTGGAGCGCCTCGTGCGCATCCTGTCCCTGAGCCAGCTGGGACTCGAGCCGCACCGCCAACGCCTCCAGCCGGCGGCCCGCGGAGAGCGAGAACCTGGGGTCCAGCGCCATGGCGCGTTCGTACTGCCGGATCGCGTTCTCCAACAATGGCGCGGCCTCCCGTCCACCCGCCAGTTCCCGCTTGGCCTCCTCGAGGTACACGTCCCCCAGCTCGTTCACCGCCCAGGTGAAGCCCGGATCCAACGCGAGGACCCGCTGGTACCCTGCGATGGCCGTCTGCATGGACGCATCCCGGCCAAGGTCGTGCAGGAGCCTCGCGCGCAGGTAGAGGGCCTGGGCCACCGCGTAGTGGGCCATGACGTCTCGGGGACGTGCCCGTACACCCTGCTCGGCGGCCGCGAGCGCCTCCTCCACGGCGGGGATCGTGCCCTCCGACACGTTGTTTCCCAGGACATGGACGCTCGCGAGGAGCACGAGCGCGCGCTGGACCAGGGCCCTGCCGTCCGTCGAAGTCGAGAGCACCGCGCGATCGCACGCTGCCCGGGCGGCCTCGAATGGGGGGCCAGTCGGCAAGCCCTGCGCCGAGGCTGCCCATCCCAGCTTCTCCCAGAGCTCGCACTCGGCCCGGTGTACGTCCGGATCGCTGCTGCCCATCTCCGCCGCCACGCGGTAGGCCTCGGCCGCGCGCTCGAAGTAGCCCCTCATCTTTCCGTAGTCGAACGCCGCGTCATGCCTGTACTTGCTGCCCTCCGCGTACAGCGCGTCCCCTTCGAGCTTCTTCGGCTCGTACATCCACGGCGCCTTGGCGAACGCGGCCTTCGCCTTGAGGATGGCCTCCTCGTTCTTTCCTTCGTAGAGCGCGATCAGCCCCTCCGCGTACTCGGGCACCTCGAGCCTCAGCCCCACGGCGGCGCGCAGGTGCAGGAGTGCCGGCTCGCGGATCTCCTTGTCGAGCTGCGCGATTCGCCTCTGGCGCTCCTCTTCGGGGGTGATGCGCCGAGTGTCCTCCAGGGCTCGCCGGAAGAGCTCTCCCAAGGCCCGCCCCAGCGCATAGTCGAGATCCGGTGGCGAGTACCCCGCGGCGAGTGCCCGTTCCAGGTGCTCGCGGGCCTGCTCGGGGTCTCCCAGCGCGAGCTGTCCCAGCCCGAGCGCATAGTGGCCTGGGCCCGCTCCGGCTTCGCCCGCCGCCGTCATCCGCTGCTGGATCTCCCCGAGCCTGACGCGCACCACGTCCCGCTCCCGTTCCACGTCGTGGAGGGGCAGCCCGTACGCCGTGCGCAGGAACAGCTCCGCCTCCTTCACGCTCTCGCCCAGCTCCCGGGCCAGCCGCGCCTGCTCCGCCGCGTGGCGCTGAGCCCCCACCCAGACGCTCCCCAGGCCGAGCGCTCCCAGCACCAGGGTCGCCACGAATGCCGTGAGCAGCTTGTGCTTGCGTGCCTTCTTCCAGAGGACATACCCCCAGGAGGCCCGCTTCGCTTGAATGGGCTCGCCGTCCAGGACGCGCTGCAGCTCCTCCGCGAGCGCCCGCGCCGAGTCGTAACGGCGCGCCCGGTCGCGCTCCAGGCACTTCATCACGACCGTCTCGAGATCCTGGGGGACCTCCGGCTTCACCTCTCGGAGCGGCGGTGGGTCTTCGAGCATCATCATCAAGAGCAGCTTCCAGGGCTGCTCCGAGACGAAAGGCGGCCGCCCGGCGATGACGTCGTACAGCGTGGCCCCCAGCGAATACACGTCGGAGCGGCGGTCCAGCTCATGCACATCCCCGTTGGCCTGCTCGGGGGACATGTACGCGGGCGTACCGAGGACTTCCCCCGTCTGGGTCTGCCCAGGGTCCTCGACCTGGCGTGCCAGCCCGAAGTCCACGACGTACGGCTTCCACGTCCCGTCCTCGCGCCGCTCGACGAGGATGTTCCCGGGCTTGAGGTCCCGGTGGATCATCCCCAGCCGGTGCGCCTCGTGGACGGCGGCGGCGACCTCCTGGAGCAGCTTCACCTGCTGCTCGAGCGTCAGCTGGCCGCTCATACGGGACAGCGGCTCGCCATCGATGAACTGCATGACGATGTACGGCTCGCCGTCGGCCTGCCCGGCCTCGTACACCCGGCACACGTGCTCGTGTTGGATACGCGCCTGCGCACGAGCCTCCGCGATGAACCGTTGCGAGAGGGAGGGCGCGTCGCTCTTCAGAAGCTTCAGCGCGATGGTGCGCCCGAGACGCGGATCCACCGCCCGATAGACGGTCCCCATGGCGCCTTCGCCGGCGACCTGGATGTCCTCGTACCGCTGGACCAGGGAGGGAGGGATTCTCCTGCGCGAAGGAGATGACGGCTCGGAGGTTCTACCCTGAAGAGTCAAGGCAACCGAGTGACTGCCTTGGCTGTCCTCCGTTGGCATGGGAGACCTCGACGCCCCTCACATGCCGACATGATGGCATATTCATGGGATCCTGGAACCTGCCCTCAGGTCAGAGTCTCCAGCGCGTCCTCGATGGCCACGAGCCCGACGGAAGGCGTGTTTCTCAATGGTTGGGAGCGTGGCAGTGATTGCTTCTCCTGCCCTACGGAAAGTGCTGAGGTGCCGCGCGATGACTTCTTCGACCGATCGCCGTCGCCCAGCCCTGCTCGTGCTAGCGTATCTCGCCTTCGTCAGCCTCGGGTTGCCCGACAGCATTCTGGGTGTTGCCTGGCCGTCGCTGCGTGAATCGTTCGCGCTTCCTCAGGCCTTGCTGGGCGCACCGCTGGCATCGGCTGCCACCACCTATTTTCTCTCTGGCCTGTTGGCGGGCCGGCTCATGCGGGCGATGGGGGTCGGAGGGCTCCTGGCGGGGAGCACCTTGCTCGTCACCCTCGGCGTCTCCGGCTATGCCTCGGCGCCGATCTTCATCGTCTTCCTGATCGCCGCGTGCATCGTGGGCTTCGGGTCGGGAGCGATCGACTCGGGGCTCAACTCGTACGCCGCTCACCACTTCGGGGCGCGCCACATGACCTGGCTGCATGCCGCGTACAGCGCGGGCGCGGCGCTGGGGCCCGTGATCATGACGGCGATGCTCGCGCGCGGAGCGGGGTGGCGGGCGGGCTACACCGTCATCGGTGTGGCGCTGGGGCTGCTGGCGGTTGCCTTTGTCGTGACCCGCCGACAGTGGAGCAATGGGCAGACGAGCGCTCCAGTGGCCGACTCACACGGGGCCGCCAGTGTGGAGCCTGCCCAGGAGGCTCCGAGCGCGAGCAGCGGATGGTCGGTGCTGCGCAGCTCCCGGGTGTGGCTGCAGATCGTCCTCTTCTTCGTGTACACGGGAGTCGAGGTCACGGCGGGCCAGTGGAGCTACACGGTCCTCGTCGAGGCGCGTGGCGTGGACCCCACCACGGCCGGAGCGTGGGTCAGCTTCTACTGGGCCAGTCTTCTGGCCGGACGCGTCGTGCTTGGCTTCATCGTCGAGCGGGTGGGCACCGTCCGGCTGCTCAGGTTCGGCACGGTGGTGGCGGTCATGGGCGCCCTCCTCTTCGCCGCGCCGGGGCTCCCGGTCTGGGTGGGCGCAATCGGGTTGGGGGTGCTGGGCTTCGCGCTCGCTCCCATCTTCCCAGGCCTCATGGCCGAGACGCCGCGTCGGGTGGGCGCGACAGCGGCTCCTCACGCCGTGGGTTTCCAGGTAAGCGCCGGAACCGCGGGCGTCGCGGTCGTCCCAAGCGTCGCCGGCCTCCTGGGCGAGAAGCTTGGCCTGGTGGCCATCGCGCCATGGATTGCCGTTTGCGCGGTTCTTCTGCTTTTGCTCCATGAGGGGCTCATCGCCAAGGCCGATCGCGGCCCGCCTACAGAATGAGCCCAATTTTTCAAAGCAAGTATTATCAGCTCATGAATGGCCAATAAGGTTGTCTATTATTTCTCCCGAAGATTAGACTTATTTCGTCTCATCGACGGGAGGCCTCATCATGAGCAGTGTTCTCGCGACGCGGCAGTCGACTCTCACCCGCTGGACGCTTGTAAGTCTTGCACTCATTGTCAGTGCTTGTGGCCAGACAGACGACTCACAAGGGCTTTCCCAGAGCAAGGCAAGGCTGGATGACCCTTGCACCGTGACAGAGACTAGCCCGAATCCCACGTTGAGCCTGCCAGATCCGGCTTCCATACAAATCCAGTGCGGTGACGCGTGGGTCCCTCCTGTCGTCACGGCTGTCGATGGATGCGGTCAACCGCTCCCGGTGCATCAATACAACACCGGAGATGATGATGGTGACGGGGTGCCTGGCATCAGTGATCTCGACGACTTTGGCCCGGGCCCCGATACCTCTACGCCGGGGCTCTATTACGTGCAGTACCTCGCGTGGGACAACAATTACAATATCGCGAGTTCCATTGTGTCGGTGACAGTGTTGCCCCCCTGTCCCTGAGACGTGCCGGGGCTTTGGCTCCGAACCCTCTCCCTCAGCGCGAATCCGTGACCTGAGCCGACGCTTCCGTGCGTTGCGCGGCCCGGGCGAAACGCTCGGCCAGGCGGCGAAGGTGGTCCACGAGCTCCTTCGGCTCGTGGACCTCGAAGTCGAACCCCATGAATCCGAGGTGGAACGCGAGCGCTTCGAGCGTCTCGCCACCGGTGTGGACCATGCAGCGGTCCTGATCCAACGCTTCGATACGTCCCGCGACTCCAGACAGTTGCGCCGAGACAACCTGCGCGGAGGCATACACCGTCGCTCGCGCGCGGAAGCGATAGGCGTCCGTCGAGACGGACTGAGACACATATGCAGCCACGTCTTCGGAGGGCAGAGGGCGTGGCTTGAAGCGGCGCCCGGTGCTCGGCTTGGCGCCGATGCGATCGACGCGGAATGTCCGCCATGCCTCGCGTTCGAGATCATACGCCAGCAGGTACCACCGGGAGCGGGTATGTACGAGCCGGTAGGGCTCGACGAGCCGCTCGCTCGCGGAGCCCTCGCGGCTGCTGTACTCGAAGCGCAGGAGCTCGGAGTCCCGGCACGCGTTCGCCATCACCGCCAGCAGCTCCGCGTCGAAGGAGGGACCGGCGTCACCCAGTCGTACGCTCACGGCATTCAGCGCGCTCACCCGGCGCCGGAGCCGCTTCGGGAGCACCTGCTCCAGCTTTCCGAGCGCGCGAACCGAGGCCTCCTCCAGCCCTTTGATCGGTCCGGTCGCGGCGACCCGCAGCCCCACCGCGACGGCGACCGCCTCCTCGTCCTCGAGCGGAAGCGGGGGCAGCTCCTTGCCGGCGCCCAGCTGGTACCCGCCGCCGATGCCCGCGGCCGCATGCACCGGGTACCCGAGGCTCCGCAGCCTGTCCACGTCGCGGCGGACGCTGCGCTCGGTGACTCCGAGCTCGCGCGCCAGCTCTCCACCCGCCCAGAAGCGCCGGGATTGCAGCAGCGCCAGCAACTTCAACAGGCGCGCGGAGGTCTGGACCACGTGCGGCTCCTCTCACTGCGGGCGGGTTTTGTCCGCACCCCTTCCTAACCGTTTCTCTTCACTCGGGCGAGTCCCCGAGACGGGCATCTCCTCCACGATGCGAGCGATGCGCGAGCGCAGGAAGCGGCAGGCCTCGTCGTCGTCGACGGCCGCGGGCCAGAGAAGCTCCATGGGGGCGCCGCCGAGCTCGAAGGGGAGGGGAGCGGTGCGCAGGTGCGGACGGACAGCGAGGATCTGCTGTGCGACGAGCAGGGGGACGGTCGCCAGGAGCGCGGAGCCATCGATGATCGCGCCGAGGTTGGCGAAGCTCGACACGGAGCAGCGGACGCGACGCGACTTCTGAAGGGCGTCCTCGACGACGCCGCGGAGATCGCCGTTGTACGAGACGATGACGTGCTCGTGGGCGAAGTAGTCGGACTCGCGGATGGTTCGCTTGAGGCGAGCGTGTCGCGGGTCGAAGAGGCAGACGAAGCCGCCCCAGTAGAGCGTCTGGCGGTGGATGCTGGCGGGGAGCTCGTCGGCGACGGTGATCGCGGCGTCGATGGACGCGGAGGCGAGCACGGCGGCGACGTTTCGGAACTGAACCGGCAGGGAGATGACGCGCATGCGGGGGGCTTCCCGCTCGAGCACGCGCAGCAGCGGCGGCAGGAGCCAGACCTCGGTGGCGTCGGAGAGCCCGAGGCGGAGCGTGCGGTCGCTGGTGCGAGGATCGAAGCTGGGCGGCGCGAGGGCCGCGTCGACGAGGGACTGCAGGTGCGGGTGGATGCTCGCCAGCAGGCGCTCGCCGCGGGCGGTCAACACGAGCCCCCGGCCCTGGCGGACGAAGAGGGGCGCGCCGACGGCGGTGGTGAGTCGGCGCAGTGCCGCGCTCACGGCGGGCTGGGTGAGGTAGAGGCGCGACGCCGCCTGGGTGACGCTGCGGTTCTCGGCGACGACAGCGAACACCCGGAGCAGGTTGAGGTCGAGGGTGCGTCCATAAATGTCAGGCATGAATAGAATCCATCCTATTCACTGGTTTGATGCGATGCACGCTCGTACTTTGCAGCCATGACAAGAACACTTGCGCTGGGCTGCATGGGCATGTCGGGCATGTACGGAGATTCCGACGAGAACGAGAGCATCGCGACGATTCACGCCGCGCTGGATCGAGGCATCACGCTCCTCGACACGGGTGACTTCTATGGGCAGGGGCACAACGAGCTGCTGATTGGCCGCGCGCTGCGCGACCGTCGCGGCAAGGCGCAGCTGTCGGTGAAGTTCGGCGCGCAGCGGGCCCCGGGTGGCGCGTTCATCGGCGTCGACGCGCGCCCCGCCTCCGTGAAGAACTTCCTCGCCTACAGCCTGACGCGGCTCGGAGTGGATTACGTGGACATCTACCGCCCCGCGCGACTGGACCCCACGGTGCCCATCGAGGACACGATTGGCGCGATCGCCGAGCTGGTGAAGGCGGGCTACGTGCGCAAGATCGGGCTGTCGGAGGTGGGGCCGGAGACGATCCGCCGGGCGAACGCGGTGCATCCGATCGTCGATCTGCAGATCGAGTACTCGCTTATCAGCCGTGGCCCGGAGGAGAAGATCTTCCCGGTTCTCGAGGAGCTCGGCATCGGGGTCACCGCGTATGGGGTGCTGTCGCGCGGGTTGCTCACGGGCGCGAAGCCGACGGCTCCCAATGACTTCCGCGCGCACCTGCCGCGCTTCACCGGCGAGAACCGCGAGCGCAACCAGCAGCTCATCGATGTGCTCCAGCGGCTCGCCGCCGATAAGGGCGTGCGTCCCGCTCAGCTCGCGATCGCCTGGGTGCTCGCGAAGGGCGAGCGCATCATCCCCGTGATTGGCGCTCGCAAGCGCAGCCAGCTCGAGGAGTCGCTCGGCGCGCTCGCGATCCAGCTGTCACCCGAGGAGGTCGCGCGGATCGAACAGGCGCTGCCGGCGTCGCAGGTAGCGGGCACGCGCTACCAGGCGCAGCAGATGGCGCACCTCGACAGCGAGCACTAGGCGGCGAGAAACATTTTGGCGATGGGGCCAGGCTCTCAAAAAGCTACGGCCCCAGTCGCCCGGGGCCTTGAACCCGATTAGCTGGGATATTTAAAAATAATCGACCAGTATGTTTTGGAGGTAAAAACATTTTTATCGGATTCTAAGAAATCGGGTAATCCGTCACCTGGAGCATCGTTTTCCCCTTTCCCCTGGTGACAGATGAAGAAGCGAGTCCTGTCCATCGCGGTGTTGACGCTGGTAGCCACCAGCGCCACGGCCGCGGACCGTATGCACCCCGCGGACCTGCGCCGTATCCAGAAGGCGCGCGAGCGCCTTGTCCCCGCCGTCGAGAAGGAGTTCGGGCCCAAGGCCAAGTTCACCCATCTGTTCGGTCAGGGCCGCGGCATGCTGGCGGGCGTCATCGCTGAAATCCCGGCGGAGCCCCTGGCGACCGATGACCTGCCGCTGCTGGCCATCGTCCAGTACGACGAGACGACCGGCGCGGTGCGCGTGGTGGATCGTCAGTTCAAGTACCGCGAGGCGCGCTCGGTGGGGCCGAGCGTGGCGCTGCTGGATGGCGAGGGCACGCTGCGCCTTCGCGAGTCCAACGGCCGCGAGCGGGTGCTGGCCCGGGGCGTAGGGGGCGATCTCTTCCCGACCGCGAAGGGTGACGCCGTGCTGGCCACGATGCAGGCCACCGGCAATCAGGCCCATGAGACGTCCGTGGCCATCATCGACATGAAGGGCAACGTGAAGGTGCTGGCGGATGGGCCCGGAGTGGACGCGACGCCCACGATCTCGCCGGATGGCAAGACGGTGGTCTACGTGTCGGGCCGCACCTCCGTGGCTTCGTTCTACGTCACGACGGTGGAGGGTGAAGAGCCCAAGCAGATCACGAATGTCGGGCTGGAGAACTGGATGCTGTTCGAAGGTGTTCCGGCGAGCTTCGTCCCCCCGCCCGTCTCCAGTCACCACATGGAGTGGGTGAGCGAGGACGTGCTTCGCTACAACGCCGGCGGCGGCGAGTTCTGGAAGATCAACGTGCGGACGGGCCAGGCGGCTCCGGATCTCGGAGGTGGGCTGTGATGAACACGGTGAAGAAGCTCGCATTCACGCTGGCCTTCGCGCTGCTGGTCCTGCCGACGGTCGCCTCGGCGCAGACGTACTTCCGCTTTCCCATCTCGATGCTGGCGGACCAGTGTGGCAACGGTGGCTGCACGGTGAGCGCGTACAAGGACTACGGTGGTAGGGATTACGCGTGTGGCGGCGTGCGCTACAGCGGCCACACGGGCACGGACTACGCCTTGGTCGGCGGGTTCGGAAAGATGGACTACGGCGTATGGGTCATGAACGCCGCCCGGGGCTACATCGAGGCCTCGGTGGATGGGTACTACGACCGATGCAACTACTGGGACCAGAACAATCCCTACGCCGCCTGCGGCCTCTACACGGCCAACTACATCATCATGCGGCACCCGGATAACACCCAGACCAAGTACTGGCACCTGAAGAAGTACACGCAGCAGTTCGCTCGGGGCACCTCGCTCAGCTGCGCGTACTGGATTGCGCAGGTGGGTTCGTCCGGAGCCTCCACCGGCCCGCACCTGCACTTCGAGTACTGGGTTCCGGGCTACGGCACGGATGACCCGTACGGGGGCTCTTGCGGAACTCCCTTCACGCGGTGGACCTCACAGGGGGCGTACCGGGGCCTGCCCGGAATCGCCTGTCAGTAGCAGCGTCCAACCACGGCTTGAGGTAGCGTGGCACGAATGGATTCGCAGCCCCTCGCGGCGGAGCAGCAGGCCTGGTTGGCTGAAAACCTCACGCGAGGGGTTCCCCCGGCGCTCCTGACGGAGCGCCTGGTTCGGGAGGGCGTGGAGTCCGAGACGGCGCGGGCCGCGGTGGAAGCGGCCCGTCGTCACCCGGCGGTGGTGGCGGCGACGCGCGTTACCCAGCGGCAGGGTGAACTTCGGGCGCTGTTCGAGACGTATTCCGTGCTGCACCGTCAGTCCGGGTGGCACCAGCGCCTGGAGCGCCGGGCGGACCTCTCCGCGAGCGAGTTCTTCGAGCGCTACTACTACGCACACCGGCCCGTCATCCTCCAGGGGTTGATGAAGGACTGGCCCGCGATGGAGAGCTGGCGCCCGGAGCGCCTGGCCGAGCGTTTTGGGGATGTCCAGGTGGAGGTGATGGCCGGCCGGGAGAGTGACCCGGTCCATGACATCGCCCCCGAGCGCTTCCGCTCGGTGATGAGCCTGAGAGACTTCATCCAGCGGCTGCGGAGCGGCGGCCCCACCAACGACCTCTATCTCACCGCGCGCAACTTCGCCCTGGAGCGGCCGGAGCTGCGCGGCATGTTCGACGATCTCCGCCCGCTGGAAGGGTTCCTACGCCCGGTCCGCGACCGGACCGTGAAGCTTTGGGTGGGCCCCGCGGGGACCCTCACCTCGCTGCACCACGATCTGTCCAACATCCTCTTCGCGCAGGTTCACGGGCGGAAGCACTTCAAGCTCATCCCGTCCTTCGAACTCCACTGTCTCTACAATCACCACGGCGTCTGGAGCGAGGTGGACGCCACACGCCCGGACCTCGAGCGGTTCCCCGCGTACCGCGATGTGGATGTGGTGGAGGCCGTGCTCGAGCCGGGAGAGCTGCTCTTCATCCCGGTGGGCTGGTGGCACTGGGTCCACGCTCTCGATGTGAGCGTGTCGGTGTCGTTCCAGACGTTCGAGGTTCCAGGGGGCAACACGCCCTGGCGACTGCTGTGACTTCGCGACCCCTCAGCGCGCGAGCGGCGGCTTGGAGGGCGGAGCGGTCGGCTTGCGCCGGGTGCGCTCGAAGGTCTCTTCGCCGGGGTTCGGTGGAGGGTCCGGGACGATGAACGGATTCGGGACGATGGCCCAGCTGTTCCTGCCCTGCTTCGACGACGAATCACCGTTGCTCGACATGAAGTCCTCGCTTCGAGAGCCGCTCCTCCTCTTATCATACCCGCGCCATGACGGATGAGCGCCAGGCTTCTTCCGCGCCTCCGGTGCGAGAGTGGATCGCCGAGAACCTCGCCCAGGGCGTCTCCCAGGAGGCGCTGTTCTCCTCGCTGCTCCAGGTGGGCGTGGCGCCCGAGGTGGCGCGCGCGGAGCTGGAAGCCGCCGCGGCCCATCCCGCTGTGCGCAAGGTTTCGCGCCATCTCCCACACCGGGTGCGACTGAAGTCGCTCCTGGACACCTACAGCGCGCTATACCGGCAGTCTCCCGAGGCACAGGGAGTCGAGCGTCGGGCTCGGCTCGACCCCGTCGAGTTCTTCGAGCGCTACTACTTCCAGAATCGGCCTGTGGTGATCGAAGGACTGCTCGAGGACTGGCCGGCGCTGCGGCACTGGTCGCCCAGGTTCTTCGCGGACCGATACGGAGATGCTCAGGTCGAGGTGATGGCCGGGCGGGACGCAGAGGACCAGCCGGACCTCCACGTCTCTCGCCTGAGGACCTCACTGTCGATGCGCGAGTACGCCGCGCGGATCGAGGCTGCGCGGGAGACGAACGACATCTACATGGTTGCTCGGAACAGCCTGTTGAAGCGTGAGGCGTTCCAGCCCTTGTTGGAGGACATCCGCCCGCCGAAGGGCTTCATTCGTCCTGATGTTCACGTCCCCGACAGCGTCCACCTGTGGTTCGGTCCGGCGGGCACCTGGGCCGCCCTGCATCACGACCACCTGAACGTGCTCTTCTGCCAGGTGCTGGGGCGAAAGCGCTTCCGGCTCATCCCTTCGTTCGAATTGCCCCGCGCCTACAACCATCAGGGGCTGTACAGCGCGGTGGATCCTCGGACGCCAGATCCCGCGCGCTTCCCGGAGTTCCAGCGCGCCACGGTGCTGGACTTCGTAGTGGGGCCGGGAGATGCGCTGTTGATTCCCGTGGGGTGGTGGCATGCCGTGCAGGCCCTGGATGTGAGCATCTCCGTGACGTTCGTGAGCTTTGACCTCCCCGAGAGGAACACGTACTGGCGCAACTGCTGGATCGGCCCGGATCCGGACCGCGAGGGTGCAGCCATGAGAAAGGTGGAGACTCCATGACCCAGGACTCGGGCAAAAGCCCTTCCGCGCTCTCCGTCGAGTGGAGGGAGTGGCTCGTCGAGAACCTCCTGCTCGGAGTGGAGGCAGAGGACCTGCTGGAGGTGTTGGTGAAGGGTGGGGTGGACGCGGAGTTAGCGCGAGCGGCCCTGCTGGCCGAGACACAGGATCCCCATTTCCAGGGCGTCGTGCGGGTGGCACAGATGCAGCGGAAGATGGAGACGCTCCTGGACGTCTACGCGGAGTTCTTCCGGCAGTCCGGGGCGCACCAGCAGGTGGACCGGCACGCGGCGCTGTCCGCGGATGCCTTCTTCGAGCGCTACTACTTTCGCAACCGGCCGGTGGTGGTCCAGGGCGCGCTCACCGGCTGGGCGGCCCTCGGCGAGTGGACGTTGGCCCGGCTCACCGAGCGGCTCGGCTTGACCCAGGGGACGGTGTCCTTGCTGGAGCGCGAGGAGTGGAAGCCGCTGCTGGCCGAGTTCCATCCGCCTCGCGGCTACGCCGCCGAGGATCTTCAGGCCAGCGCGCCCCGGCTCAGCCTCGAGCCCGCCGGGTCGGAGCTCCCCCTGGGGCCGCTGCGGAAGAACCTGCTGCGCTGTCAGGTCTCGGGGCGGTGCGTTCTGCAACTCGTCCCCTCGTTTGAACTCCACCGCCTCACCCGAGAAGAGGAGGAAGCAGCACCGCCCGCGCTGCGCCTGAATGTGGAGCTGGCGGCCGGCGAGATGCTGTTGCTCCCCGTGGGGTGGTGGTACCGCCTCCAGGCGCCGGAAGACAGCCTCGCGGTGACCTTCGAGGGGTTCGCACTCCCCGAGCGGAACACTGCTTGGCTCCTGGATCACCGCGACACGGGCAGGTGATCGAAGTCCATGTTCGCCACGGGCCCGGCACTCTCGAACTTGTCCCCGCGCATGTCGTAGGACTGGGCCAGTTGGATGAGGTTGCGCAGCTCGGTCACCTCGTCCCGGGCACGGATGTTCTCCGGGAGCCGGTACCACAGGCGCAGCAGCTCCTGGTAGGACACGTTGCGCGCCCAGTAAGAGCCGCGCAGCTTCTCGGCGAACAGGCCCGCCACGAGCGAGAGCTGCACGGGGCCGGATGCCGCCTCCAGGCTCCGGCGGACCATGGCCGTCGGTAGCGCCTGGACCACCTCTTGGGACGTGCCTTCCTCCAGCCGGGTGGACGGATCCTTGTAGCGGATGCGCAGCGTGGCGAAGGAGGGCGCCTGGGAGTCGCGGAACTTCACCTCATAGAGCGCGGTCACGGTGTGCCCCGCGCCGATGTCACCCGCGTCCACCCGGTCGTTGGCGAACTCCTCCTTCTTCAGCAGGCGGTTCTCGAAGCCGATGAGCCGGTAGCGGGAGACCGCGGCCGTGTCGAACTCGACCTGCACCTTCACGTCCCGCGCGATGAGCTGGAGCGTGCCCGTGAACTGTTCGACGAAGAGCTTGCGCGCCTCGGCCATCTCATCCACGTACGCGTACTGGCCATCCCCCATCTGCGCCAGTCGCTCCATCAGCACGTCGTTGTAGTTGCCCATCCCAAAGCCCACGGTGGTGAGCCGCACGCCCTGCCGTGCGTGCTCCTTCACGGACTCGAAGATGGCGTCCGCGTTGGTGACGCCGTTGTTCGCCACTCCGTCCGAGCACAGGATGATGCGGCGGATGGCTCCCTCCCGCCCCTGGCGTGCCGCGATGGCGTAGGCCACCTGCAGCCCGGCCTGGACATTGGTGGAGCCCTCCGGCTTCAGGGAGTCGATGGCCGCCATGATGCGCGAGCGCTCCGTGGCGCGCGTGGGCTCAAGCACCGCGCGAGCGTCCGAGCCGTACACGACGATGGCGATCGTGTCGCGCTCATCGAGCTGCTTCACCAGCAGCGCCAGCGCGCGCTTCACCATCTCCAACCGGTTCTCCTGCTCCATGGAGCCCGACACGTCGATGGTGAAGACGAGGTCGGCGGGCTGGCGCTCGGCTGCGGTCACCGCTCGGCCCTGCAGTCCCACGTGCAGCACATGGTAGCCGCGGCGGTTGGGCGAGGGGAACGCCTCCACCTTCACCCCGAAGGCCGCGTCGCCCGGCTTCGTGTACTCATAGTTGAACGCGTTGATGAACTCCTCCACGCGGATGGCCTCCTCGGCGGGCAGGTGGCCGCGTGAGAGGTAGGCGCGGGCCAGCGAATAGGACGCGCTGTCCACGTCCACGGAGAACGTGGAGACGTTCTCCTCCTCCGTGTCGATGGTGGGATTCACCCCGTAGTGCTTGAAGTACATGTCCGCGTACGGCTTGCCGTTCACCACCGCCACGCGTGAGAATTCCGCGGATGTCTCCTTCTTGGGGGGCCGCTCCCTCCGTGGGGGAGAGTCATTCGTCGCCCTTCCCGTGACGATGACCTCTTCAAGGTACTCCCCCGTGTCGACTTCCTCGGAGGAACTCACGGGCGGAGGGCTGGAACTCTTGGCCGAAGGCCTGCTGGCGCAGCCAGCCCCGAAGACCAGCAGGAGCGCCACCGAGAGGGAGCCCCCCATGCGCTTCCATGAGGAGCGGGGAGGCCGAGGGTGAAGGGAAGTGTGCGACATGCATCCTCCGTGCTTCCGGTCAGCGCCAACCGGTACACGAAGAAGGTCGCACGGATCGCCGCTGGGAGCCTCCAGGCAGCCTCATCTCTTCTTCACGGTTTGCTCATGCGGGCCTGCTTGCTTCCCCGCGCGCGGCTCAGGACTCGAAGAAGTCCACCTCGCCGCTCTCCAGGCTGTACTCCGCTCCGACGACGCGCAGCCCGTCCTCCAGCACCAGCTTCTCGAGCATGCGCGAGCCGTGCCGCAGGTGGTTGACCGAGGCACGCACGTTGGCACGCACCGCCTCGCGAATGAGACGGGAGCGGTCCTTCGCCAGCTCGGTATGCACCAGGCTCTCGATGGAGGGCCGGACGCGGTCCACGATGGACAGCAGGTTGGGTGAGCGCGGAGCTTGGGGGTTCTCGATGACGTCGAGGGTGACGTCGATGGCGCCACAGGAGGTGTGACCCATCACCACCACGAGCCGGGTGCCGAAGGCCTCGGCGGCGAACTCGACGCTGCCCACCTGGGAGGGGGCCACGATGTTGCCCGCCACGCGGATGACGAAGAGGTCTCCCAACCCCTGGTCGAAGACGATCTCCGCGGGCACCCGCGAGTCCGAGCAGCCCAGGACGATGGCGAAGGGCTTCTGGCCCTTCACCAGCTCGCCCCGGCGCAGCTGGCTTAGCAACACCTCGGCGCTCCGCAGGTGATTGACGAACCGCCGGTTGCCTTCCTTGAGCCGCTCCAACGCCGCCTGCGCGTTATCCATGCGGCCCCTCTACCTTACGGGCCGCGCGCTCACCATGCTCTCCGTCAGGTTCGCGGAAATTCTCCGTCATGGGTGTTCAATCTACACTAACCCCCGGGAGCAAGCCCATGGCTGATGAGCAGCGCAGGTTCACCTTCTTCTGGCGCTCGGAGTCCCCCTTCTCTCAGTGGTACCCGTCGCGGTTCGTGGTGGAGGGCAAGCCGTTCATGTGCGCTGAGCAGTACATGATGCATGGCAAGGCGGTGTTGTTCGGAGACCTGGAGGTGGCCAGGCGCATCCTGGCCAGCGAGTCTCCTAAGACGCACAAGGCGCTGGGACGCAAGGTGCGAGGCTTCGATGACCAGGTGTGGAAGCGCGAGCGGGAGCGCATCGTCTATGAAGGCAACCACGCCAAGTTTACCCAGAGTGACGAGCTGCTGAAGGCGCTGCTGGCCACGGCGGGCACGGAGTTGGTGGAGGCCAGCCCCCTGGATCGCATCTGGGGTGTGGGGCTCTCGGCGGAGGATCCTCGCATTCAGGATCCCTCGCTTTGGCGGGGGCAGAACCTGCTGGGGAAGGTGCTCACGCGTCTGCGGGAGGACCTTCAGGGCAAAGCCTAGGGAGGGCAGCGCCCCTTCTGGGTCTTGGCCGAGGCGCCCGAGCTCCAGAAGTGCTCCATCGGCAGCGGCTTCGTGTCGATGACCCGCGATGAGTACCAGTAGTGGTTGCGGATGATCTGGGACACGTAGTCGCGCGTTTCCCGAACCGGCAGGGCTTCGATGAAGTCGATGAGCTCGTCTTGGACGAGGCCCTGCTTCCTCCAGTTGGCGACCTTCCTCATGCCGGCGTTGTAGCCCGCGAGCGCGAGGGCGCGGTTGCCGCAGAAATGGTTGAGCAGCTTGCGCAGGTACTTCGTCCCGACCCGGATATTGGGCTCCACCTGCGAGAGCTGCTTGCCGATTCCCTTCTCCATCTCCTCGGCGGTGCTCGGCAAGAGCTGCATCAGCCCGACGGCTCCTTGATCGGACACCGCCGTGGGCCTGAAGGAGGACTCCTGCTTCATCACGCTCAGCACGAGGGCGGGTTCCAGCTGGTGCTCGGTCGCGTACTTCTGGACCAGCTCCAGGTGCCTCGGCGGGAACAGCAGCCGAAGCGTGAAGGGCGTGAGCGCGCTGGGGTGCTTGCGTCGGAGCAACTCCGACACGGCCAGGAACGTCACCGGGTCATCGCCAGCCTCCGAGTGCAGCATCGCGAGATACAGCAGAAAGGAGGAGCCGAACCGTGCCACTTCGCGGGTCGCCAGCCCCTGGAGCTCCTCCGCGGCGGAGGTCCCCATTCCCTCGCTCAGGAAGTGCTCGGCTCGCTCCACGCGTGTGAACTCGCACTGCGTGAGGACGGGATCGCGCGTCGACGCCTTCGGAGTGAGAGAGGCAATCCTGGCTTGCAGGTCCTCACCCGAGGCCAGCGCCGCCAGCAGGCCGTAATAGGTGAGCGGCGCGTCCTCCACGAGCGCCTGGAAGACCTGCTTGGCCTCCTTGGGCTTCTTGCTTTGGGCGAGCGAGCGGCCTCGCCAGTAGCGGGAGCGAAGGACGTGAGGCGACGTGGGGTAGGTCTCCGGCAACGCCTGGAATGCGGAGGAGGCCTGCTCGAATTTCCGGGCGCGGTAGAGGTCCATCGCCTGCGCGAACGCCTGGGTGTCCAGGGCCGCGCTGGGGGCGGGTGTCCGCGCCGAGGCGGGCGGGCGGAGGTCTCCGAGTGCCTTGAGGGCGACGTGTTTCGCGATCGCCTGGGCCTTGGGCGAGCTCTGCCCCTCCAACTGGACGAACCGGCGCAGCCACTCCAGGCAGGACGGAGACAGCGCCACGCCCCGTGTCTTTGAGGGTGGCACCTGCCGGGCGCAGGCCTCCGCATAGCGACCGAGCGTCTCCGGGAGGAAGCTCTTCAGCAACCCGCTGGCTGCGAAGTGGGCGAACGCGCTCTCGTAAGTCCGCTGCGCTTCGGCCCATTGCTGCTGCCCGTGGTAGGCCTCTCCGGCCACGGACTGGGTGCGTCCGAGTTCCTCGGGCAGCTTTCTCACCGCGAGTGGGGACGGACAGTTATCGGAGGCCCGCTGGAAGAGCGTGAGCGCCTTCTGCGCGGCCTCCAGCGCCTCTGCGTGTTTGCCCAGGAGGATGAATTCCCTCGCCGAGGTGCGCGAGTTCGCGGCCTCCAGTTGCAAGCCATAAGGGGCGAAGAGCGGGTCTTGCTGAAGGAGTACCGCCAACCGCAGCGTCTCCGCGGGCTGGCGGGGTGTGGCCTCGATCGCCAGGCGAAGCTGCTGGGCGGCCGGAGAGCGACGTCCCTGCAGCGCGATTCGCAGGTCCTCGATGGAGCGCTCCTGGGTGTGTACGTCCACGCCCCCATCAGAGGGGGAGGGGGATTGCGCCCACGCGGAAGGTGGAGCGCCCCATGGGCCGAGCATCCCCAAGAGGAGGAGCCAGAGTATGTACCCCGCGAGCTTGACCCTGCGCCTGTTCCGCATCGCGGCCGAGCATAGCTCGCACCCGTCGCGGGCGGTCAGGGGGCGTGGCGCGCTCGCAGCAGCTTCGTGCGCGCGGTGCCGGCGCCGCCGGTGCTGAAGTCGATGAAGCCCCGAAGCTTGAGCAGCCACAGCGTTCCGTCCGGCAGGTAGTGCGAGGCGAGCGCCACCGTCGAGGGCCCGAGCGCGTAGTCGGGTGGGGAGTCCGTCATCCAGGGCGCCTGCTGGGTCTCGAGGATCGGGTGTGTGGCACCGGGGATCGGTCCCCAGTTCTGTCCGTCGTGCCGGTAGCCGCTCAGCGAGACGTAGATGTTGGGCGTATATCCACTATAGGGATCTCCCGGATCGTTGACCGTCGAGCCGTTCTGGTCGTAGCGCACGGTGAAGATGACGGGAGCGCCGCTCGGGTCGGTGGTCAAGGAGGTGATGCGCTCGTTGGCGCCGCCCAGCGCCTCCCAACTCGAAGCGCCACGGCGATACACCAGGGTAGGGATGGCGCTGCCGGGCAGCACACCCGTGACGAAGGCCTGACCGGCCGTGTTGTAGGTCAGCGTCTCGAGCTGCGGCACCGCCTGGCCGGGCGCGATGTCCAGTGGCGAGAGCGCGCCGCTCTCCTCCACGCGTCGCAGGAAGGTGCGCAGCTGGCCATTGACGGACTCCTGCCAGCCGACCACGACGTCCCCGGTCCGCCCGCCACCCAGGCCCAGGGTGTACTGCGCCGAGCCATCATTGAGCCTGTCGGACAGGCTGTCCCACTGCGTGCCGTTCCAGCGCAGCAGCTTGAGGGTGGTGGCGCTCGGCTCGCTGACCGTCACCAGGACCACCGGGCGGCCTTGGGGGTCGATCCGCAGCGAGGGGATGATGGGTTGGTTGATGGTGGTCGTGAGCACCCCGCCGAGGTCCGCCACTGCCCCGCCGTCCCAGCGTTGCACGCGCAGCTCGCGCACGATCCGCGTGGTGCCTGTCTCGGGGACGTAGACGTTGGTGATGGTGTTCTGCGCCACCACGGGAGCGCCTCCCAGCTCGAGGTCGTAGTCCTGTTCGTAGTCCGGGCTCCACGTCGCCACGGAGGTCCACTCGAGGCCGTCCAGCCTCCAGGCCGTGCCCTTGGCCAGGTGATAGAGCCTGCCCTGCGAGTCACGGCGGAGCCGGTCCTGAGAGCCCAGCGTCACGTAATCGCGCAGGTCAGGGCCGTTGCTGAAGAAGGACCGGCTGGCGGTGAGGGTCTTCACGCAGCGGTTGCCTGGCGCGTCGCGCACGCCGTCGATCTTCAAGGTGAGCAGGGCAGGGGCGCCAAAGTTTCCCGCGATGGTGAGGGTGCGGTCGTTCAGGGTCAGGGTGGTTTCCACGGGCTCGGTGCGCGTGTCGCTCCTGTTGGGGCCGGTCTGCACGGTCCGCGTCAGTTGCACGGTGCTTGCGTTGATGCTCGAGGCGAGCACCGGCTTGAGGAAGAGGACCTTGAGGGTGTTGCCCGAAGTGGGGATGAGGAGCGCCGTCAGCGGCTGTGCGTCGAGGGTGAACGACAGCCGCTCGCTGGTGAGCTCCTCCGCCGGCACGCCGTCGTCCTGCCTGGGGGTGAGGAAGCCCTGGACCTCGAAGGTGCCGGAGGGCAGATCATCAAAGGTCAACGTGCAGGTCTCACGGCACTGCCCGGTGCGCAGCGGCGTGCTCGGCATGCTGCGGGTGAAGACCCGGATGGAGGCGTCTTCGACTTCACCCGTCAGTTCGAGCTTCGCCGTCATCGACGCGCCCACCTCTCCCGCGGCCGGGTCGAGAACGGTGAGCCGCACCGAGGGGGCCTCTGGCTCACACGCAAATAGCGGCAGCAGCAACCCGAGCAGCAACGAACCGAGCGCGGACCGACCGTTCAAGAATGACCTCGCATTGCCAGTACGCGGAGGGAGCGGATCAGGCGTACGGAGAGTGGGGGTCATGGCAGCAAGCCGGAAATGTTGTCAACGGACGCTGCTCCGGTCCTCCGTGGCCTGGGTGGAGGGAGCGGCCGAGGGAGCCCCTGAAGGGCTGCGCGCGAACGTGGCAATGCCCCCTACCGCCCAGAGAGGGGGCGCCACCATCGTTTCCTCATGGCCACCGCACAAGGAGCCCGGCGGGTCTTCGTCGGGCTCATCCTCCTATCCATTGCTCTGGTATTGCTGGTCATCTCGCCCTTCTTCGAGGCCTTCTTCCTGGCCGCGGTGCTGGCCGGAGCCTTCCATGGCCTGCAGACGCGGCTGACACGGCGCTTGCGTGGGAGGGGAGGGGTGGCCGCCGGCCTCATCTGCCTCGGCATCGTCCTGGCGCTGCTGGTGCCGCTGGCGGCCCTCACCACCTTCATCGTGTCCCAGATCATCGAAGGGGTGAACTTCATCTCCACCACGGTGCAGCAACGAGGGCTGGAGGGACTGGTGACCTACGTCCCGGGCCCCTTGAAGGGCCATGCCTCCCGGATGCTGGAGAGCTTCCAGGCGGGGAGCGCCGGCATGTGGCAGACCGTGCAGGAGCAGTTGAGCTCCCGAGGTGCCACCGCCGCCCAGACGGTGGGCGGAGTGATGGCGGCCACTGGCTCGTTGATCTTCCAGACCGTGATGATGCTCATCGCGCTCTACTTCCTGCTGCTGGACGGACCGCGGCTCGTCAAGTGGCTGGAGAGCGTGTCTCCCCTCAAGCGGGGGCAGACGACGGAGTTGCTGCTCGAGTTCCGCAGCGTCACCCGGTCGGTGCTGGTGTCCAGCATCGCCACCGCGGGAGTGCAGGCTGTGGCCGCGCTGGCGGGCTATCTCATCGCCCGCGTGCCCGTACCCATCTTCTTCGCGGCCATCACCTTCGTCTTCGCGCTCATCCCCGCCGTGGGCGCCGCGGTGGTGTGCCTGGCCGCCTCCCTGTTGCTGCTCGCCACCGGCCACCCCGTGGCGGCCATCTTCCTGGCGGCCTGGGGCATCATCGTGGTGGGGCTCTCGGACAACGTGGTCAAGCCGCTGCTGGTCAAGCGTGGCATGCACATGCACGGGGTCATCATCTTCTTCGCCCTGCTGGGAGGCCTGGCCATCTTCGGTCCCATCGGACTGCTCCTAGGGCCGCTCAGCGTGGCCTTCTTCCTCGCCGTGCTGCGCATCTACGAGCGCGACTACGGCCGTTCCTCTCCCCGCCCAGGAGACCCTGCCACGCCGCCGCAGAACCAGCCCACCGTGGACAAGGGCGAGGGATGGGAGCCCTCTGGCATCATTCTGGATTCACGAGGTGAGGAGCGGCACTCCCATTAGCGTGGGAGGGGCGGTACCATGGGCAGGAGCCACGACGTGAGCCCATGGAGCAACCCCCCGTCACCAGCGCCTACCAAGGTTCACTGCGTCCGCCCGCAGGGGCCTGGTCGGACTCCGCGATGGACTATGGCGCCCGGCGCCGCTACCTGGCGGCGAACGCCCGCCGCGTGCCCGTGAAGCTCGAGTAGGCTCACGTCGTGGTACGGCCTCCCAGCATTCGGAGTGCCAGCTCGGCATGGAGGTCGGCGAGGGCGTTGATGTCGAGCGCGTCACTGGGCTCGAACCAGTACGGGATGCGCAGTCCCATCGCGGCGATCGCCACCGCGGTAACGACAGAGTGCGGCGGGGCAAACACACCCTGTTCTTCTCCTCGCGCGATGACCTCGAGCAGGAGCGCGGAGGACTGGTCCCGCAGTGCCAGCGCGGGTGCGGCGAGCTCGGGAGCCAGCGCGTAGAGCTCTTCGTTCACCACCACGGCCATCTGCGGATACGTCGCATGGAGATGGGTGTGAGCCCGAACGAGCGCTCGCACCTGATCGGCCGGATGGCTGCCCGCGCTCAACAGCGCCGTGCGCAGCGCGGCGTGCAGCGCCTCATGACCAATCCGAACGAGCTCCGCGAGGACATGGTCCTTGGACGGGAAGTGCGCGTAGAGCGCGCTCGGCTGTAGCTCCAGCTCCTTGGCGAGATCCCGAACCGACGTGTCGTGAAACCCCCGGCTGGCGAAGAGCTGCAACCCCACCTCCAGGATTCGTCGCCGGGTGCCCTCGGGCACCGTCGTGTGAGGAAAAGTCGCCTTCTGAAGGCGCAGCCGTAACCGGGGCGGGGTTTTCATGAGCGTTGTTGCTGAACGATCGTTCGTTCAGGTATTCTTCCTGGCATGTAGCGACCGCACTGTTCAAGCGATCAGGGGATGAGCGTTCGTTCAGGCGCCCACCCTATCCCGAGGCCTCGACCATGCCCACGCTCTCGCTGGATGGACTGTCCCTTCACTTCGAGGAGGCTGGCGAGGGAACTCCCGTGCTGCTCCTGCACGGACTCGGTTCCTCCGGGCGCGATTGGGAGTTCGTCGCGCCTCGGCTCGCCGCCCACCACCGTGTCATCGTTCCTGACACCCGAGGCCATGGGCGCAGCGACAAGCCAGCGGGGGCCTATGGCGTGCCGCTCTTTGCCCGGGACATCGCCGCGTTGTGTGACCGCCTGGGCCTCGCCCGTGTCCACGTCGTCGGCCTCTCGATGGGAGGGATGATCGGCTTTCAGCTCTCGGTGGATCGGCCGGAGCTCGTGCGCAGCCTGGTCATCGTCAACAGTGGGCCGGAGGTGGTCGCCCGGACGTTGCGCATGAAGCTCTCCTTCGCGACGCGGTTGGCGTTGCTGAAGCTCCTCGGGCCGAAGAGCCTGGCGAAGGTGCTCGCTCCGAAGCTCTTCCCCAAGCCCGAGCAGGAGGAGCTCCGGCGGAGGGTGGTGGAGGGCATCGGCGCCAACGACCCGGATGCCTATCTACGGGCGACGCGGGGACTCGTTGGCTGGAGCGTCCGGGAACGCTTGAAGGACGTCTCCTGTCCTGTCCTGGTGCTCTCCTCCGAGCGCGATTACACGCCGCTGGCCACGAAGAAGGCATACGTCGCTCTCATGAGGGACGCTCGCCTCCAGGAGCTGAAGGACTCTGGCCATGCCGCGCCGCTCGATCAGCCCGAGCAGGTCGCCGAGGCGGCGAAAGGCTTCCTTCGCGAGCTCGAAGCACAACGCCCGAACTGAGCTTCCCCCAAAGCAGAAGACAAGGAGATGTCCATGAAGCGGAATGCTGGCGCTTTCGCGCGTACCGGTGTGTTGCTGCTCGTGCTCTTCACACTCGTGGGAGGAGTCCCGGCCTACGCGGGCTCATGGGTCCACGGTACCTATACGAACATCTGGGGCACTCGCGGCTTCCAGCTCTGGGTACCGACCGGATATCAGCCGGGGCAGGCGCTCCCGCTCGTGGTGGGTCTGCACGGCTGTCTCCAGAATCCCGATCAGTTCGCCGGCCTCTCGCGACTGAATCAAAAAGCGGACGCCGAGAAGTTCCTGGTCCTCTATCCGAACCAGTCGACGCTGGCCAATGGCACGCAGTGTTGGAACTTCATGCTCTCCAGCAACCAGGAGCGTGGCATTGGTGAGCCCTCCATCATCGTGGGCATGGTGGGCTGGGTGAAGAGTCACTACTCGGTGGATTCGCGCCGTGTGTATGTCGGAGGGGTCTCCGCGGGCGCGGTCATGACCAGCATCCTGCTGGCCTGTCACTCGGATGTATTCGCCGCCGGCATGGTAGGGGCGGGGGCGATGTACAAGGCGGCCACCACCGCCTCCGGCAGTGTCTATGCGATGGCCTTCGGCAGCATCTACGACCCGGATGATCGCGGCTATGACGCCTGGTCGTGCTCGGGCCGGCAGCGCCGGCAGGTGCCCGTGCTCGTCATCCACGGCACCGAGGACAGCGTCGTCAACCCGATCAACGGTGAGCAGACGGTGCAGCAGTTCCTGCGGACCAATGACTACGGGGACGACGGCTCCGACAACGACAGCGTGCGCTACGCGGCGACCCGCGTCGGATATGGCAGCGTGCCGGGTGGTCGCAACTACATCGTCAAGGACTACGTCTATGGCGGGAAGTTGCTCGTCCAGCAGTACGAGATCCACGGGATGGATCACGCATGGCCCGGGGGCGATGCCGCCTACCCGTTCGCGGATCCCTCGGGTCCCGACGCCACGACGATCATGTGGGACTTCCTCAAGCAGCACTCGCGCTGAGGCCGGAGTGTCGGAGGGGCTCTGTCATGAAGCGTGCCGCCGGAGTGGTAGCGGATGCGCAGCCGCAGCCCCAGCGCGATCGATGGATCGAGCGTGACCTTGAGACAGGCGGCGTCGAACTTCGCGATGTCGGTGTTGATGAAGGAGAGGTGCTCGACCTTGCCCGCATACGCGCCGCTCGACGGGTCGAGGACGGCGTCCCCGGTTCGCTTCCAGTAGCCGCTCTGCGGGTCGTAGTACCAGAAGCGGGCGGCTGGGGAGCTCGGCGCGTGCTCCCTCATCGATGGGACGACTGGCAGCGAGAGCTGGCCGCTCTGGCCGGGACGCAGCTGGTACACGGTGGATCAGCGTCCAGCGACTGGCCGCGCTGGTCGACGACGCGGCCAGAGAACACCGCCTCCTGCGAGCCCGTCGTTTTTCCACGCGTGAACCAGCACCCGCCGATTGCGAAAAGACAGATTAGGTCCATCAAAACGAGAGCAAGGGTTCACCGTTGAGTCGGGCCAGGAGTGCAATCTGAGAGAGATTGAGCCGAGAGCATCCATCAAAAGTCAGAATTGGATCAATGTGCCGAAAGGGCTGGGTAATGGGCAGTTCCGCACGTCAGAGCGTGGGGTCGAGCTTCACGAGGAAGATGCCCCCTTCGACCGGCATGGGGCCCGTCTCGAAGTCCACGTTCCCGAAATACTCTCCCGTGAAGAGGACGTGCCCCTGTGGGTCGGTCGCCGCGGCCCTCCCCATGGCGACGGCGTACTGTCCGTTGTTGCTCCAGCCACCGAAGACCCGCTCCGTGCGCAGCTGGCCATCCGCGCCATACCAGGCCACGAAGGCACCGGGCAGCCCCTGAGGCATCGTCTCCCCCGCGATCAACGCGTTGCCCTGGGCATCGATGGTCAGGCTCAGGTGAGACATCAAGAAACCCTGCGTGTCCACGCGCTTGCTCCAGAGGGTTTCGCCATTCGGCTCGAGCTTCATCAGTTGGGAGACGCCCGTCTGGCTGCCCCACGTCAGGAACAGCACGTTGCCAGCGCCATCCGCCGCCACCTGCTTCCCATACTCGTACACGCCCGCGTTGAAGTCGTAGTTGCTGATCCTCCGGCTCCAGAGCCTGCCTCCGGTGCCGCCGTCGAGCTTCACGGCGAAGGCATCCCCATAGATGCCCTCGTTGCTGATCAGCGCTCCATCGATGTCGAGGGTTCCAGAGAAGGAGCCCGCAAGGAGCACGTTGCCCGAGGGATCCACGGCCACGGCCTCGCTCTGCCCTTGTCCCCCGTTCCCCGCGGCCTGGTAACGCTTGCTCCAGAGTGGCTGGCCCGTGCTCCCATCGAGCTTCATCACGTAGATGGCCTGGCCCGTGGCGGAGTGTTCCGTGGTGCCGATGCGGAAGTTGCCCCGGAACCTCCCCGTGACGAGCACGTGCCCCGCGCCGTCCGTGGCGATGCCCGCCGCCCAGGCCATGGCCGGAGCGTCCCCGCCAAAGCTCTGAACCCAGAGCAGGGCGCCATCCGGGGACAGCTTCGCCACGAAGATGCTGGAGTGGCCCGCGCTGGTGAGCGTCTGACCGCCCACCTGGAGCGAGCCCGTGAAGCTTCCGGCGAGCAACACGTGATCCTCGCCGTCCACGGCCAGGAAGTCCTGTTCCGTCTCCGCGGACTCGCGCTGGATGAGCTGGCTCCACACGTGCAGGCCGGTGGGGCTGAACTTCGCCACGAAGAAGTCGTTCGCGTCTCCCGTGAGCGAAGCGTCTCCCAGATGGAGGGTGCCCGCGAAGGAGCCCGTCATGAGCGCATTGCCCCAACGGTCCATGGCGAGGCGGCTCGCTTTCTGGCTCGGTGCGCTGGCGTCACTCAGGGTCCGAGCCCACTCGGGCAGCGGGACACATGTCGTCGAGCCATCGCAGTCGTCGTCTTCCGGTGTCGAGCACCGCTCCCGCACCGGCGCATGCTGCCCCTGGCAGACGACATTGCCGAACGCATCACAGCGGATGATGCCTTCATGGCAGAGGCCCACCCCCTGTGTACTGGGAGGACCCCCGTAGCAGGATTGGCCTTCGCTCGCGGAGCAGCTGCAGGTCTCGTTGATCACCCCGTCACAGTCCTCGTCGAAAGGAAGCTCGCAGGTCTCGTCCTGGGGCACCGTCTCCCCCTGGCAGGTGCTCCACTGGGTCCCGAGGGTGTTGCACCGCTTCCCGCCGACCCGACACAAGCCCTGGCCTCGTGTCCCCGCGGGTCCCGAGTAGGGGCAGGGAATGAAAGCGCCCGGGGTACAGATGCGCGGAGGCGGCGAGAGAAGGACGGTCGTATAGACACCCCCCACGCAGGAGGTGGCCTCGTCCGGCCCCGTGATGTACGCGATACCGGTGATGGGCGTGGTGCTGGAGCCGCCGAAGACCTTGGCGGTGCCTCCCCGCTTGATCTCGGTGAAGGCACTGCCATCGGGTCCTGTGTAGACGGTGTCGCTGATGCCCGCGTAGCTGATCCCCTGGGCATTCACCGGGACGTTGGCGACCGGTTGTCCGTCATTGTCCAGGACTTGGACCTTGACGCAGTTCTTCTCCCACCAGGGGTTGTCGCAGTTCCACCAGGTGAAGTGATGCACCTGGGTGACCCAGGACAGCTTGCCGGGATGGGAGGCAGAGGCCTGGAGCGTGCCCGCGCCCTCCTTGCGCCAGATGCCGGCATCCAGATCGAACCACCATGCGGGAATGGTCTCCCCCGCCTGGAAACGACTGGCCACGGCATCCGGGAGGATGAACTCCAGCGTGGCGGAGGCTTCCGGCGCGAGCTGGGCCGGGGCCCCGTCGTGCCACAGGCTCACCTCGGCCATGAAGAGGCTCTCGAGCTCCACGGGCTCACCGTGGGAGGACGCGCCCTTCAGCGGGCCAGGAGCGAGGGGAAGCTGGGTGGTGGGATCGATCGGGTTGAGGGTGACCTCGACGGTGCCGGAGACAGGTTGCCCCAGTGCATCCACGACGGCGCCCGGCGGGACGGTGACGCGGACGCTCTCCGTTTCGATGATGCCGCCCTGTTCGGCCTGGAAGGTGGCGGCGGAGGTCCGGGCGTGCAGCGTCACCTGGTAGCCGACCTTCGCGCCCTCTCGAAGTTGCAACACCGCCGAGGCAGAGGTGAAGCCGAGCGCATCCACGCGGGCGAGGAAGCGTCCCGCGGGCAGGTTCTCGAAGAGCAGGTGCCCAGAGCTGTCCGTGGGAAACAGCGCGCCCCCCGAGGAGACCGCGGCCGCTGGAATCGGAGCTCCAGAGGTGTCGATGACCTGCAGCAAGAGGCTGGTCCCCTGTGGCTCGGTGGGGACTTCCGGGGTGCTGGAAGCGGGGAGGTAGAGTTCGGAGGAGGCCTGATCCCCGGTGCTGAAGCCGCCCGCGACGAGGACTCGGTCATTCGTCAGCAGGGTTGCCGTGTGGAGGTAGCGGCGGTTCGTCATGGCTCCCGCGGGGCGCCATGAGGCGTTGGAGGCGTCATACACCTCGGCCTCGGCGAGGGTGCCGGTGTACTCGTGGAAGCCACCCGCGACGAGCACGAGTCCCGTGGGCAGGAGCGTCGCCGAGTGGTAGCGGCGAGGCTTCGTCATGCCGGCGCTGGCCGTCCAGGAGTCACTGCTGGGATCGAACACCTCCACGGAGGCACTGCTCTCCCAGTCGGAACCGCCACCGCCCGCGACGAGCACCTTGCCGTTCGGCAGCAGCGTGGCCGAGTGGTAGGCGCGGGCCATGGCCATGTTCGCCACCGGGCGCCAAGTTCCGTTGGCCGGATCGTACACCTCGGCGGAGCGCTGGAGCGTCCCTCCGCCATCGTTGCCGCCGATGACCAGGACCTTGCCGTCCGGCAGGCGGGTGGCGGTGTGGTTTCGGCGGGCCATCGTCATGGATCCGGCGGGGGTCCAGCCGCCGCGCGTCGGGTCATAGAGCTCGGCCGACGCCAGCACGCTGCCGCCGTACTCACCGTCTGCTCCGCCCACCACGAGCACCCGGCCGTCCAGCAGCAGGGTGGCGGTGTGGTGGAAGCGCGGGGTCGCCAGGCTTCCCGTCGCGGTCCAGGTGCTTGTCGCGGAGTCGTAGAGGGCCGCGGAGATACCGCTGTCCCATTCGGGGCCCCCCGCCCCCGCGACGAGCACCTGGCCGTTCTGAAGGAGCGTGGCCGTGGCCCTGCGGTGGGTGTTGAGGGTATCGGCCGTGCGGCTCCAGGCCCCGGTGGTCGGATCATAGAGTTCCGCCGAGCGGTTGTAGCCGCCCATGGCGAGGACCCGTCCATCCGGCAATCGGGTCGCCATGTGCAGCAATCGCCCCGCGCCCATGCGGCCCGTGGCGCTCCAGGTGCCCTCGTCGCCGGAGGAGACGGACCGCGGCAAGGCGCTGAGCGCCTCGGGCGCGCCAACGGGGGCGTTCGTGCATCCCGCCAGGATGGCCAGCAGGGTGGTGGCGATGCGCAGAGACCTCCCCGGTGAATCGTGGTGCATGGTTCCCCCTTCGCAGACACTCTCGAGCAGTGAGCGGGCAGCGTCGCCGTGGGGGGCATGCCTCGCCCGCGGCTTCGTCCCAGGCACAAGGACGCAGAGCGGCGAATTTCTTACCTGGAGTCGTAGGGCCCGACGTTCTGATCGCTTGAGGGCGCGCCCGCCCATCTGATTGGCTGTACGGTCAGCGCACGAGCCTGTGCGGCTTGTATCCGAGCCAACGCAGGAGGTAGGCTCGATCGAGTGTGACGTGAAGAATCGGGCGACGCTGCGTCGCTGGTGGGGGCTGAGCCATGGTGAAGAACAGGGATGACTTCAAGGATTACCAGGTACTCGGGGCGAACCTGCAGAACATCATGGGAGGGTTCGGCTCGTTCACGCTGATCGCCAGCAAGTTCCTCCTGGAGGAGGGCATTGGCACCGCGGACGAGATGATGATGGTGCAGTTCAAGCCGGACGGGTGGTACCCGTTGGATCGCTTCCTGCGCGTGTTCGACCGCATCCACGCGGAGTTCGGCAACTTCACCTTGCGTCAGGTGGGCGTCCACGTCCCGAAGAACGCGGTGTTTCCGCCGCAGGTCACCGACCTGCTCTCCGCCTTCAAGACCATGGACATGGGCTACTACATGAACCACGGCTACAAGGGGCAGCCCCTGTTCAACCCGGACACCGGGGAGATGAAGGAGGGCATCGGCCACTACAAGCCCACGGTCGGCGCAGTCGCCAACCGCATCACCGTGGAGTCCACCACGTCCTACCCGTGTCCGTTCGAAGAGGGCATGGTGACCGCGCTCGCGCAGCGCTTCAAACCCACGGCGATCGTCACCCACGACAAGTCCAACTGCCGCAGCCGCAATGGCTCGAGCTGCGTCTACAGCGTGAGCTGGAAGTAGGGGAGGGGTGCGTACATTGGCCTACCTCTATGCCTGAGTGGGCCGAATGGAAGTATCTGCACACAAAGTACGCAACAAAGTCCGCTCGTTTGAGAGAATACCTTTGTAGAGTGATTCCCGAGGAGCGGACCTGTGCCCCTTCACATTGCTCGAACCTTCTCTCCCTCGACCCGGACCGCCACCTCGGACAAGGGGGCAGTGAAGGGCCCTGATGGGAAGAACACCGAGCGAGGCCGTGGGTCCGTGGACCGGGAGCGGTCCGAATTCGGCATCGCCTTCCTCGCCCGCGAGGCGAACCGCAACGGCGCTACCCGGCCCGTGCTGCCGGACGGCCTGGCCATGCCGCGGTTCGAGGAGCGGCTGTTGCGGCTCACGCTGCAGGGTGAGCCCAGGGCCCTCGAGCTTCTCGAGCACCTCCAGGCCAGCCCCTTCCCTCGGGACCAGGGCGTCTTCGACCGCGTCAGGAAGGCCGAGAAGGAACGCTCCGGCATCATCAAGCGGCTGCTGGGTGATCCCTGCGTGAAGTAGCGTAGGGGCTTGTCTCGCGGAGGATGCCGGGCGCACGGCGTGTGCTAGCATCCGGCCGCTTGGCACCCGTGCCTCCAGAGGAAGATGAGGAGCTCGAGGCGGTTGACACCACTCCTCTGCAGCAGGTGCGCGTCCCCACGCGGGTCCGTCTGAAGCTCCTGGTGCTCTCCGGGCCGGATGTGGGCCGCAGTGTCCCGCTCGAACCGGGGGAGTACCGGATTGGCAGTGCCCCCTCCTGCGAGATCGTCTTGAGCGACAAGGCCGTCTCGCGCCAGCACCTGCGGCTCGAGGTGCGCGAGGACGGCGTGCGGGCCGTGGATGCGGGCTCGCGCAATGGCTCCTTCTGCGAGCAGATGCGCTTCTCCGAGCTGGAGGTCCGCGTGGGGGCGGTGCTCCAGGTGGGCACCACCGAGTTCAAGCTGGTGCCGGAGGAGTCCCGCGAGCGCATCGTTCCTCCGTCCTCGCGCGAGTCCTTTGGGGCGCTGGTGGGCAACAGCCGGCCCATGCGCGAGCTGTTCACCCTGCTGGAGCGACTGGCGGCGGGGGACTCGGATGTGCTGGTGCAGGGCGAGACGGGCACGGGCAAGGAGCTGTGCGCCGAGGCCATTCACCAGCAGAGCCGGCGCAGCCAGGGCCCGTTCGTCATTGTCGATCTGGCCGGCGTGGCGCCCTCTCTGATCGAGTCCGAGCTGTTCGGCCATGTGAAGGGGGCCTTCACCGGGGCGCACGGTGACAGGGCCGGGGCCTTCGAGCGTGCCAACGGGGGCACCGTCTTCCTGGATGAGGTGGGGGAGCTGCCGCTGGAGCTTCAGCCCCGGCTCCTGCGGGCGCTGGAGCGGCGCCAGGTGAAGCGGGTGGGCGCCAACGACTACCGCACCGTGGCCATGCGGGTGGTCGCGGCCACGCATGTGGACCTGGAGAGTGCGGTGAAGGCCGGCAAGTTCCGCCGGGACTTGTTCCACCGGCTGGCCGTGCTGCGCGTCACCCTGCCGCCTCTGCGTGAGCGGCCCGAGGACATCCCCCTACTGGTGGACACCGTGCTGCGGCGGATGGACAAGCAGCCGGGCGCGCTGTCGGAGCAGACGCGGGCGCTGCTGGCCCAGTACCCGTGGCCTGGCAACGTGCGCGAGCTGCGCAACGTGGTGGAGCAGGTGGTGAACCTGGGCGAGGAGTCGCTGCCCGAGATGACAGCGGACCCGCTGGCACCCGCTGTCGGCGCAAGCGCGGCCGATCTGGATCTGCCCTTCAAGGAGGCCAAGGAGCGGCTTCTGGAGGGCTTCGAGCGCGACTATCTCCGAAGCCTGATGGAGCGGTGCGAGGGCAACGTCTCTCGCGCCTCGCGCGAGGCGGGCATCGACCGGTTCTACCTGCGCAAGCTGCTGAAGAAGCACGAGCTGGACGGGCACTGAGCTGGGGGTGGCGACTCCTGTCGCCAGGTGGCGACGGGACTCGCCGGGGGCAGCACCTGCCTCCAGCGCCTGTGTGCGGTGCTCCCATTCGCTAAACCCCTGAAAAGACGAGACACACCTTGTGCCGCAAGTCGGTTGGGTGTGTGGCACGCCCCTAGCAGTAGGCAAGGTCACACAACAGCGCCCCTCCGGACGCTGCACCCACCCGCTGCTTCATAAGGAAGAAAACCATGCGCGCGATCGGCTCTGCCTCCTCCTCCCCGGCCTCCAACATCACCCGTCGCCTGAGCAACCAGGCCCAGCGGATCCAGCGGGGCATGGCGGACGGCACCCTCACCACCGAGGAGGCCAAGGGTCTGTCGGCGAAGCAGGCCCAGATCGGGGAGGCGGCGAGCCGCGCGCTGGCCGACGGCTCGATCGACAAGAAGGAGCGCAAGGAGCTGCGGCAGATGCAGCGGGGCGCCAGCCGCGACATCTTCGAGCAGCGGCACAATGCCTCCGAGAGCCCCGTGACGGCCGAGGAGCGGGCTCCCCGCATCGAGCATCACCAGAAGAACATGAGCAACCGGATCGAGAAGGGCATCAGCGATGGCTCCCTCACCTCCGAGGAGGCCAAGACCCTGAAGGACCAGCAGGCCCGCATCGAGGAGGCGAAGAGCAACGCCATGTCCGACGGCACGATGGACGAGACGGAGTACAACCAGCTGCGCGAGCTGCAGCGGGAGGCCAGCCGCGCCATCTTCAGCGCGCGGCACAACGGCGGCACCCGGGCCTAGCCGCTGTGTCGCGAGAGGTCCGGGCCTTCTTCAGGGGCCCCGGGCTCTTCCGCTTCGGAGTTCCAGCCAGGCGCTGATCTCCGCCACCTTCTTCTGCTGGTCCAGCGCCGTGTAGCGCTCCCGCGCGCGTCGTGCTTCTTCGCGGGCCTGCTCCGGCGCCTGGCCCCCGGCCCACAGCGCCTGGGCCAGGGTGAAGCCCGTCTGCGCCAGGAGCTCCGGGTCCGTGTTCTCGTAGGCGAGCGTCTGCCGGAGCGGCTCGAGGGCCTCGGCGGGGCGGCCCTGGGCCAGGAGCGTCCTGCCCACGCCGTCCAGGGAATGGGCGAGGTTCGGGTGGTCCGCTCCGAACACCCTGCGCTTGAGGGCCTCGGCGTCGCGGAAGGACTTCAGGGCCTCGTCATGGCGCTTCAGCAGCAGGAAGCACTCGCCCAGCTCATCCAGGTCGTCCGCCACGGACGGGTGCTCCGGCCCCAGCGCGGCCTGGCGTACCGCGAGCGCCTTCTGGGCGTGCTCGAGTGCTTGAGCGGGCGCATCGCTCTCCCGATAGGCCGTGGCCAGCATGCTCTGGCGGATGGCGACGTCGGGGTGCCGCGGCCCCTTCAATTCCTCCGTGCGCCGCAGCGACTCGCTGAGCAAGGCGATGGCCTTGGGAAGGTCTCCCAGGCGCAGCGCCGCCAGGCCCAGGGCGTGGCTCACCTTGGCCCGTCGAGAGTCCTCGGGGGAAAGTGCTCCCTCCAACGCGCGGGCCTTGGAGAAGGAGTCCCACGCCTCCTGGTAGCGCCCGGCGAAGAGGGCGGTGTAGCCGAGGTTGACGTTCAGATCGAAGGACACCAGCGGCTCGTTGCCGACCCGCTCGAGCACGCCCTGCGCCAGGTCCCCCCATCGGCGCGCCTCCTCGGGATGGCCGTTGTTGGCCAGCGCGTAGATGAAGCGGGTGAGCACCTCCAGACGCCGTCGGTCCGCGCGGCTCGCCTCGGCATCCTGAAGGGCCCGCTCGAACTGGCCTAGGCTCTGCTCCACCTCGCCTTGCTGGTGAAGGAGCCATGCGAGCAGGTAGCTCAGCTCGGCCTGGAGCGGCCGGTATGACGTGAGAGCCGCCTGGGGCTCCAGCTTTCGCGCCAGCTCCAGCCCCTGGGCGTAGCGGCCCGCATCGAGCAGCGCGCGGACCTGGGCGAGCTGCTCGCCGAGCTGCTCGACGGACGCGCGGCGCTCGGGGTCGTCGGGCAGCGCGGGTTGCTCGGCCAGGGACTCGATGTCGCGGCAGTCCGCGAGCCCGGGCAGCGCGGAGGCGGCATCCACGGAGCGCTCCACCACCTTGCCGTCCGCTCCGGTGAACAAGCCCACCAGCGCACCCAGGCTCTTGCGGCGACGCTCCAGGCACACCATCCGCAAGGACAGCAGCGCCTCCGTCTGCTCACCGCGCACGCGGGTGGCCTCGCAGGCCTCGGTGTGCTGGCGGGCCCACTGGCCGGCATAGGCATCCAGCAGCCGCGTCACCCGTTGGGCGCTCTCCTCGGCGAAGGACCTGCCCGTGGCGCTGAAGGCGGTCGCCAGCTTCTGGCGCTCGGTGGGGCCCCACACGGAGGCCACGAGGGAGTTCGCCCCCGCGCACACCTGATTCTGGTGGTGGACGAAGAGGCCGGTGCCGGCCGTGGCCGCCCCCATCAGGCCCAGGGCCGCGAGGACTCCGCGGCGGGTGCCCCGGCGCTGCTCCCACGAGAGCTCCTCCAGCAGCGCCTCCATGGAAGGGAAGCGATCCTCCGGGTGCAGGGACAGGCCTCGCATCACCGCGCGTCGCACGCGGGCGGGGACATGGACATCCGTGGGAGGTGCCTTCACGGTGCCGTGCGGCAGCAGCCGCCAGGTTTCCGTGCCAGGGGGCGCCTTGCCCTGGCGGTGCGCCGCCTCGGTGGCCGCCTCGACCATGAGGCGGGGCTCCACGGCGTGCTTGCGGTACAGCGCCCAGAACAATGAAGCGCAGAAGCTGAACTGGTCCGAGCGTGCGTCCGCGCCGCTGCCGCTGCCCAGGTACTGCTCGGGCGGCATGAACTTTGGTGTGCCCCGCACGAGCCCTGCCTGTGTCAGCGCCGTGGCGAGTTCGAGCGCGCTCGACCGACTCAGTGGCTCCTGCTCCTGAACCGGTGTCTCCGCCTCGTCGCTGGCCAGGGGAGTGAGCCGCGCCAGGCCGAAGTCCGTCACGCAGACGCGGCCGTTCTGGCCCAGGAGGACATTGGCGGGCTTGAAGTCCCGGTGTACCAGCCCTGCCTGGTGCGCCGCGCGTAGGCCTTGTCCCGCCTGGTGGAACAGGCGCAGCACTTCTTTCGGCGAGGGGGGAGGTTTCTGGCGGAGCCACTCATGGAGGTTCTGGCCTTGGATGAACTCCATGGCGATGAAGACCCGTTCGCCCACCGTCCCCACGTCATGCACGGTGATGACATTGGGGTGGGAGATACGGGCCATGGCCTGGGCCTCGCGCAACAGCCCGGCCGCTTCCTCCGAGCCGCCGGGGGCCGGGTCCTTGTCCGGGCGCAGCAGCTTGAGGGCCACCTTGCGATCCAGCTCCGGATCATAGGCGGCATAGACCACGCCCATGCCGCCCTGTCCCACGGGCTTGAGGATGACGTAGCGCTCGACGCGGGTGCCTCGCTCCATCGTGAGCCCGGCGTCCTTGGCGGGAGGAGACGAGGCCGGGGGGAGAGGTGTGCTGAGGGGTGGCTCCTGGCGTTTCTTCTCGGGCGGCGGGCTGGCCTCCGTTACTCCCTCCTCGCCAAGGCGGGCTTCGTCTTCAGCGGGAGGAGGGTTGCTCATGGCGCCAAAGTATAGACGTGCCCGAGCAGGCAGAGATGTTGGCGATCGCGATGCTCAGCGGCGTCGCGCGGTGATGACGACGGAGCCCATGCTGCGCGACGCGCTCGCCGAGGAAGAAGAAGGCCGTCCGCGCTCGCCGTTGAGGCAATTTTCCGAGGCGGAGCCCCCTGACCCTCAAGAATCTGAGGGGGCTGGCTTCCTGGCTCCCAGGAAATTGCGCGAAGTTCTCTCGGCGAACGGCCGGCCCGGGCTTTGCTCCCTGAGAGCGCACCCTGGGACGTACAGGAGAGAACGCATGCGACACCTGAAGCGATTCGGACTGGCACTGGCCTCCTGCCTGGTACTCACGGCTTGCGGAATGGGCATCACTTCATCACCCCAGGAGACGGATGCGCGGCTGGCCCTGTACGTCTCTCCCTGTGATTCCCCCGCGCCGCTCAAGCTCCATGCCGGCGAGAAGGTCCCGGACTCATACATCATCGTGTTCGATGAGGATCTGGATGACCCCTTCGCGCGGATAGAGCAGCTCGAGAGGAAGCACGGCTTCACCGCGAGCTCCCGCTGGGAGGCAGCCCTCAAGGGCTTCGCCGCCACGCTCAGCCCCGAGACCGTGGGCTCCCTCCGCTGCGAGGATGACGTGGACTACATCAACGAGAACGGTTACGTCCAGGTGGACTGAAGCTCACGGCCGTCCTGCTTTGGCACGAGGCTCCGCGCCCCGTGCCGAGGGGCTCCGCGTCAACGGGAGAGGCAGACCACCCGGGCGGGATAGGACTTGAGGATCGCGCACTCGCCCTGGCCGCACTCGAGCTGATTGCAGAGGTTCTGCTCGTTCACGCACAGCGCCTCCGCCTGCGCGCCTTCGAGCTCCACAACCACACAGGACAGCCCCGAGGCGCACTGCGCCATGTCGACGCCGCACCGCTGCGCCCCATCGAACGACTCTCCGGACTTCAGCCGGACCTTGGACTCCGTCAGGTCCTGATCGTCTCCGCTGTTGTCACAGCCCGCCATCACAGTTGCCGCGGCGAGCAGGACTGCCACAAGAACACGCTTCATGAGGTTGCTCCTCGATTGAGTGGGAAAGGCTCCGGTCAGCGTGGCCATGGCGCCTGCAAGCCACTGGCCACAATTTGCCTCCGCTGCAACCGGGGCCATCCGCTTCGGGTCGTAGTTGTCATGGCCCTCCCGAAGACGGTTCCCAGAGAATGCTCGACCGTTCACCGGCGGGAACGCGCCGCTCAGCCCTGTGGGCCCCGCGTCGAGGCTCCTCCCAGCACATCATCCGGAACTGGAGGATGCATGAACATCTTGGTGGGAGCAGGGAAGGGCGCGTCACTCGGGATTCTGTACGCAGTCGTCGCCACGCCGCCGTTCGCGCTGGTGTACTTCAAGGGGTGGATGTCCGAGCTGCTGCAGTTGGTCGCACTGTGCGCGGTGCCGGCGGGCGCGTTGGTGGGAATCTCGGTCATCGTCACTGGCGCGTACCAGCGGGGCGGGGCATGGCGGGCGCAGCTCGGAATGCTCGGTGTCTACGCGCTCACGGGCATCGTGTTCTTCCACGGCCTGCACGAAGGGTTGGGAGCAGCGGTGATGTTCGCACCGGTCTTCCTTCCATTGGCGATGCTGGCCACGTGGGTCGCTGTCCTGTGGATTCGCAAGAGCGGCCGGCTCTTGAAGTCCTGAGCGGTGGCACTTGGGGGAAGCCCTTCTCGGCCCCTCTGCTTCGTCCCCCTCAACAAGAGCTGCCATGCCTCCTATGCTCGATGTCGAGTCTCACAGTGGAGGAAGTGCTGCGATGGAAAAGCACGACATCAACGAGGCCGAGCCAGCGCTGCGCGCGAGGCTCGAGGGACTCGGGGCGAAGCACTGGACGGAGCTGGCTGGGGTGCGGCTGGCGTGGGTACGCAGCGGGGTGTGGTTGGCGCTCGGTGAGAGGTTCGTGCCAGCACCGCGATCCGTCGAGGAGCTGAGCGAGGCGCTGCGAGGATCGCAGGCGGAACTGGACTCGGAGACGAGCCTCGAGGAGGTGATGGAACTGGTGGAACTGACGACCGATGCGCGGGTGGTTCGCACGGAGGAGGACCTGAGCTACCTCACGTTGGACCAGCCAGGGCCAGAGGTGATCAGCAGCGGCACCATTGGGGAGCGCGGGCTGGCGCGCTGGGAGGCGCCGCACAGGGATCCGCAGGGGCTGGTGTTCTACGCCAACCTGCGGCGAGAAGGCGGCGCGGATTTCGTGCGCATGCAGGTGGATCGAGCCACACGATCGATCTCGGTCGAGGTGGTCGACGGCGGATGGTTCGAGATCGCGGCGATCCTGGGATGAAGCGCACTCAGATGGAAGCCGCAGATACCGTGCATATCTGTGGTCGCCAGAAGTGAATTGATTCACATCGTTCATGTGAATCGGCGCACATCGTTCGTGCATGGCAATGCGTAGTGTTCGTGAAGTCAGGGCTCATTGAAAGCCCTGATCAGAGACATGATCGCTGTTGTCATGTCCTGCTTCCAGAGAGGAGAGCGGACCATGCATGCATTGCTGAGTCGTATCTGGTGCGGTGGGCTGATGGTACTGGCGATGAGCACAGCCGGATGCACGGATGACGTCAACCTGACTTCGTCCGGTCCTACGCTGACAATTGATGAGGAGTTCACCCGAATCGCGCAGGAGGTGCCGGGCTTCGGCGGGTACTACTACGATGATTCGGGTGCCCTGAATGTGGTGCTGACGCAGCCCTCGCTCCAGCTCGACGCCGCCCGTGAGTTGCTCTCCGCACGCAGGGTCGAAGGCAGTGGATCGATGGTCGTACAGCAGGGGCAGTACGACTTCGTGGAACTGAGCCGGTGGCGTGACCGGTTGGATGCAGAGATGCTCTCCAGCCTGATCTTCACCGACGTGGACGAGGTGCGGAACCGGGTCGCGGTGGGAGTGTCACCCGCCGTCCGAGCGGAGTTGGAGGCAGCACTGGCCCGGCTCCTGATTCCGGCAGCGGCGGTGATCATCCAGGAGTCCGAGCCGGTCCAGGAGCACCAGACGGCCTACACCTATCTGCATTATCGCAACCGACCCCTCGCGGGCGGTCTCCAGATCAAACGCTACTCCGGGGGCTATTGCACCCTTGGTTTCAACGTGCGGAGGAATGGCAAGCTCGGTTTCTTCACCAACACACACTGCACCAACCTCAATACCGTACTCTATCAGGGACCCTGGGTGAGTGACCGACTCGGTGCGACCACGGAGGATCCTGCCTTCTGGACGGGGGGCAGCGTCGTCTACAACGGTTCGACCTATACCTGCCCGCAGGGCAACTATTGCCGCTTCAGTGATGCGGCGTACACGGACTATGACGACGCCGTGCAGTCCGAGGCCCATCTCGGCTACATCTTCCGGACCGAACAGGAGAACGCTTACACGGGCGGCGATCCCGTGGGCGTTGCACACCTTCAGATCGACAATGACAAGCCGTTCTTCCGGATCGTGGGCAAGGCGTACCACGTAGCGGTCGGAGAGCGGGTCCACAAGGTGGGCCAGAGGACCGGGTGGACGTCTGGGAAGGTCACGGCGACTTGTGCCAATTCCCAGAATGGCAATACCCGGCTCTTCTGCCAGATGTGGGGAGGTGGGGCAGGGTACAGCGGGGACAGTGGCTCGCCGGTTTTTCGCCGGGTGCCGGGGTCCGACTCGGACGTGGAACTGGTCGGGATCTATTGGGGATCGGCGATGAGCCCGATCGGCAGCATTGAACAGGATTTCGGGACGCTGGACGTCGCGGCGGAGTCGGCCAGCAGCGGCCCTTGAGCCAGTGTCTGGCTGGAGGGGTGTTGAGCGCCCAACGACAGAGGTCCCCAGCAAGAGGGCGGATGCTCCGAATCCGCCCTCTGTCTGCTCATTCACTCTCCCGGCACTCTCCGGATGGGCCTGTTCCCAGGGAGTGACAGCATACCCCCGGGGCTTGGTGCCCATGGGGGGAGAAACATGAGAAAGCTGCTGGCTGTCGGTGTGCTCGTCTTCGCAACTCTGGGTTGGCCGCGCTGGAGTAGCTCCCAGCGCGCGGCGCGCTCATCCTAGCCCTACCCATGAAGATTCGAGGTGGCTCGGGCGGGCCCTTGCGGATCGTCGCGGTGCTACCACCCGCCTCGACTCGGTGAGGTGGCTTCCGTGGAGTGTTAAGGTGCCGGCTCTCATTCTGCGCGAGGTGTACACATGAAGTGCCAGCCACCAAGGTGGTGTGGAGGTCTTCTCCTGGGAGTGCTGCTGGCGCTGGCGTCGGCCTGCTCGAATCCGGAGCAGCCCCCTGCAGGCGCGGACGCGGGGATGGACGCAGGACTCCCGGACACGGACGCGGGGATGGACGCGGGACTCCCGGACGCGGACGCGGGGATGGATGCAGGACTGCCGGGCGCGGACGGAGGCATCCCCGAGCCGGATGGAGGCACCGCCTCGCGCAAGCCCTATGTGGTGTTCGTGGTAGATCGCTCCGCTACCCTGATTTTCCCTGTCGACGCGAACGACCCGGATTGCCAGATGGCCGATAACAGCTTGTGCGGCACGCAGGGACAGGACAACTGCAATCCCGCGCTGTGTCCCACGCGCCTGGGCACCCTGAAGGCCGAACTGGAGCAATTCCTGTCCAGCCATGCGACCCAGGCTCGTTACGGCCTGGCGTTCTTCCCCGCCACCACGACCGGCAGCTCGACACTCGAGGAGGCTTGCAGCTCTTCCTCTCAGATGAAGGTCTCTCCGCCCACGGGAGATGAGCCCGAGGACCTTCAGCTCTCGGCGGACGCGGTGCTGCAGGCGATCCAGAACCTCCCCGCTCCCGCGGGCAGCAGCCCCCTGGGCGACACGCTGGAGATGGTGGCGCGAGAGACACCCCTCGGCTCCGCCGCCGCCATGGCCGGGGACCTGGTGGTGATCGTCACGGATGGTCCTCCCAACTGCAACGCCGACAACGTCAACGATAGCTCCAACCCCGCCCTGTGCCGCTGCACCGCGTTTTCATGCATGGGGCAGTTGACGCGCCTCGGCTGCCTGGACCTGGACGTCCCGGTGTCCCTGCTGAACGGCCTGCGCTCTCGGGGCGTGCGTACGTACGTCCTGGCGGTGGGGGATGATACTTGGATGGGTCAGCTTCCCGAGGTCTTCAATTCGCTGGCCACGGCCGGCGATACCGCTCGCGCCTGTCCTCAGGGCACGAGCGCGGAGTGTGGTGACTCCGACTTCTGCAATCCCTCCACGCTCCTGTGTGGCAGAAGATTCCTGAGGTCCGGTGAGCTCAACCGCATCCTCGCTCCTTGAGCCCTCGCTCCCGCCTCCCCTCACCGCGCTAGCTCAAGGAATCGTTGTTCCGTCGAAACGTTGGAGCGTAGAGCGTACCTTGGGGTGGGAGGGGCATGGCGGTGCCGGGAACATCAGTCGTGATGGATCGGGGCGTTCTGGTAGGCGTTGACGTTAGCCCTGGCGCAGGCCACGGAGAACCGATGTGTCCCCATCGGCAAAACCCCTGTCACCGGTTGCAGGGACTGAGCAGCCGTGACGGAGAGGACGATGTGGCCCTCTTCCACCCCGGCCCCTGCGTCGTACAGCCCTCCCCAGCAGCCCGCCACGACTGCCTTGGCGGTATAGGCCGCCGCCATATTGGGCGCGACCGCGGGTAGGGTGTTCCGGCCTACCCGTGTGCGGAACTTCTGATCGTTGCGATCGGCGGTCAGGTAGTAGTTCTGGAGCTGACCGCAGTTCTGCAGGTTCTGGAGCACCGCTGGGCGCGGATGGTGGTGGGTATTGTTGTAGCCGCACGAGATGAATGCAGCGCTCGGGCGCAGGCGATTGACGAAGGTCCCCAGGGTTGAACGATCGCTGCCGTGGTGACTGACCTTCATGGCCAGCACACGCCCATTGGCGTTGTTGGCGGGGTTCAGCTGCTGGGCGATTTGGGTCTCTTGGGTGGATTCGATATCGCCGCCCATGTAGTAGCGGAAGTTGTTGAAGCGCACGAGCAGGGCAATGCTCTTCTCATTCTTGGGGTCGACGGCCATGCCCGACTGGAATGGCCCCCCAGCGCCGTGGACATATTGATTGACGGCGATGCAGGTGATCGTTGGCGCACCCACCGGTGGCGCGGCACCATGCCAGAGGAGTTCCTGACCCAGGAGCCAGTCCGGATCCTCCCACCCCGCCCCCTGCATGAGAAGGTTCGTGGTGGAGACGCTCACGTTGGCTGTGACCCGAGTGCGCGCACCGCGGCTGGCAATGGCGGTCAGGTAGTCGTTGTAGTCCCGTTCCCGCCCAATGATGTTCTGGACGTAGCCTCCTGGACCTCGACTCCTCTTCACGCTGAGCTGCCCAGGCTCTCCTTGATCGAAGATGAGCGCATTGTCGTACTCAGGAGTGGCGAGAGAGAGAATGCGGCGCAGCCCGCCGAAGTGGTCCGCATCGTAGTGAGTGGCCACGATGACATCGACCTGATTGAGGTTGGCGTCGTTGGTGATGTAGTCGTGGACATCATCGCCCTTGCCGAGAGTCCCTCCATCCACCAAGGCGGCTCGCACTTGCGCGACGGCGCCCACTCCGACGCCATCGTCTTCCGCGATGATCAGCGTGGAGTCGCCCTGCCCGATGTCGAGGTGATGGATCTCCAGACTCCAGGCCACGGGTTTCCCTCCACCAGGTGCCTCGACCATCTCACCGCCCGTGGGAAGGGGCCAGAAATCTCAAGCCGGACCGCCCGTGTGCGGAGGTGAACCCTCTGGAGGGGAAGGCTCCAGAGTCTCAGTGACAAGCAGCACTGGGGCTCTACCCTGCGCGAGCACCCGAGGGGCGGGCTCACCGCTCCATCTCTTCATGGGAGACGCAAGACATGGGAATCAGCAAGGGCAGCGCGCAGTGGAACGGCGGCCTCAAGGACGGCAAGGGCGTGATGAAGCCCGCCCACGCTCCCGAGGCGCCTTTTTCTCTCGGCACCCGTTTCGAGGGACAGCAGGGGAGCAACCCCGAGGAGCTCATCGGCGCGGCGCTCTCCGGGTGCTTCTCCATGGCCCTGTCCCTCGGGCTCGAGACGGCGGGCCACAAGCCCACGAGCATCAAGACTTCCGCGGACGTGAACCTCGAGAAGCAGGGCGCTGGCTTCGCCATCACCACCATCACGCTCACCTGTGAAGCGAGCGTCCCCGGTATCAGCGACGATCAGTTCCAGAAGATCGCCGAGGAGACGAAGAAGGGCTGCCCCGTGTCCAAGGCGCTCGCGGGCGTCAACATCACCCTCAAGGCGTCGCTCGCACGCTGAGCCTCTGAAGGGCTGAGACCCGGCGCCGCGTCCTCGACGGGATTCAAACCCGTGGGGGAGGGGTGCCGGGGAGGGATGCATCACCCACCGCATGGCCAGTCCACCCGGTGGGGCTCGGGCCTGATATGCTGGGGCGAGTTCTCTGCCACCGCCATGACCGATCCCGTGCCCCACCGCTGGCTGGAGCCAGACGAGTCCCCTTCCTTCAGCGCGCACAACCTCGACGGCGCATCCCCCTGCGTGCTGCTGTGTGATCATGCGAGCAACCGCGTCCCTCGGCGTCTGGCCGAGCTGGGGTTGCCTGCCTCGGAGCTCGGGCGCCACATCGCCTGGGATCTCGGCGCGAAAGGCGTGGCGCTCGAGCTGTCCCGGTTGCTCGATGCGCCGCTGCTCATGAGCGGCTACTCCCGGCTGGTCATCGACTGCAACCGCCCCCTGGCCGCGCGTGGCTCCATCCCCGAGACCAGTGACGGCACCGTCATCACCGCCAACCAGGCCCTGCCTGCCGAGGAGCGCGCCGCGCGCGCGGCGGCGCTCTTCCACCCGTACCATGATGCCATCCGCGCACTGCTCGACCGACGCCAGGCCGAGGCGCGTCCCACCCTGCTCGTCAGCGTCCACAGCTTCACCGATCGCTTCGGCGGCAAGAGCCGCCCCTGGCACGTGGGCCTCGCCTATCACCGAGACAGGCAGGTGGGTCCCGCCCTGATCCGCGCGCTCCGTCGCGAGCCTGAATTGTGCGTCGGCGACAACGAGCCCTATGCCGTCAGTGATGACTCCGACTACTCCATTCCCGTGCATGGGGAGCGTCGCGGCCTGCCCTGCACCCTGATCGAGATGCGCCAGGACCTTCTCGGCGACGAGCACGCCCAGCACCGCTGGGCCCAGCGGCTCGCGGACGCGCTGCGCGCGGTGCTTCCGGAAGTGTTGGCCCCTCCTGCCAGAGAGAGTGCCTCATGAAGCCCGTGTACCTGCCTCCCATTGACGCCGAGGGTGGGGCCTACCGCGAGCGCTCCATCGAACCGCGCCGCACGGCACTGCTCAACATCGACATGCAGAACATGGAGGTGTCGCGGGAGATTCGCGACCGCGCCCGGCAGCCGGGGACTCCCGAGAGCCGCAAGGCCAGCTACTACGAGCGCGTCGAGCGCCTGGTCATCCCCAACCAGCAGCGCCTGCAGGCGGCGGCTCGCAAGGCGGGCCTCGAGGTCATCTTCACGACGATCGAGAGCCTGACGCGCGATGGGCGTGATCGCAGCCTCGATCATAAGATCTCCCGGCTGCACGCTCCCAAGGGCTCTTGGGAGGGGAGGGTGATCGACGAGGTAGCGCCCGTCGGAGACGAGATCATCATCCCCAAGACGTCCTCCGGCATCTTCAACTCGACCAACATCGAGTACGTGCTGCGCAACCTCGGCATCGAGTACCTGATCGTCTATGGGGTGCTGACGGACCAATGCGTCGAGTCCGCCATCCGAGACGCCGCGGACCGAGGTTTCATGGTCACGCAGATCGAGGACTGCTGCGCCAGCTATACGCCCGAGCAGCACGAGCACTCGATCCACGCGATGAAGGGCCACTACTGCCGGACCCGGAGCACCGACGAGATGATCGCGGAGTTGGAACGACTGACAACAGGCGCGCAGGTCGCCTGAGAGGCAGGGACGATCATGATCACCGAGCTCAAGCTCACCCCCGGCGAGCCCTTGCTCATGCTGGCGTGCAACGATCTCAGCGGAGTCACCCGAGGTCGCGCGGTTCCAGCCTCCGAGCGTGACGCCTATCTGGAGAAGGGGGTGGGCTGGGTGCCAGCGGATCAGGCGCTCACGCCCTTCGACGTCATCGCCGACCCGAACCCCTGGGGCTCGGAGGGGGACCTGCGCCTCAAGCCCGACCCTGCCGCGGAGGTCCGGGTCTCGCTGTGGCCGGATGCCACCCCGCTGCACTACATGCTGTGCGACATCGTCCACACGGACGGCTCCGCCTGGGACTCGTGCGCACGGACCTACCTGCGGCGAGCGCTCGCGGAGCTGGAGTCCGTGGCGGGGCTCAGGCTCAAGGTCGCCTTCGAGCACGAGTTCATGCTGGTGGACCAGGCGCCTCCTGGGCCGGCGTTCTCCCTGCGTGCGCTGAGGGCAGAGGATGCGCTGGGCAGCCAGATCATCGCGGCGCTTTACCAGGCCCAGCAACAACCCGAGATGTTCCTGCCCGAGTACGGGGCGGGCCAGTTCGAGGTGCTGTGCCGCCCAGCCGAGGCCCTCGCGGCAGCGGACCGGGCTGTCTTCGTGCGCGACATCTGCCGCGAGGTCGCCGCACGCCTGGGCAAGCGCATTACCTTTGCCCCCAAGCTCAACCCCCAGGGGGTGGGTAACGGCGTGCATATCCACTTCAGTCTGTGGAACCGGGAAGGCCAGCCGGTGAGCTACGAGGCGAAGGGGCCTGGTGGACTGAGCACGGTGGCGGGCCGCTTCGCCGCGGGTGTGCTGGCGCACTTGCCTGCGCTGTGCGCGCTGACCGCGCCGAGTGTTGCCTCCTACCTGCGCCTGATGCCGCACCACTGGAGCGCGGCGTACACGTGCCTGGGCTACCGCAACCGGGAGGCCGCGGTGCGCATCTGCCCGGTGGAGGATCGTCCGGGCGTCGATGTGTCACGCCAGTTCAACCTGGAGTACCGGCCGGCGGATGCGACCGCCTGCCCGTACATCGCGCTGGGGGCCCTGGTGTACGCGGGGCTGGATGGGATTCGACGCGAGCTGGCGGTGCCCCCGCTCGTCAACGGCGATCCCTCTGAGCTGACCGAGGCCGAGCGCGAGCGCGTGGGTGCCCGTCGGCTGCCCGCCTCGCTGCCCGAGGCGCTCTCGGCCCTGGAGGCTGATGCGACGCTGAGCAACAGCTTCTCCAGGGATCTGCTGGCCTGCTACCTGTCGCTCAAGCGCACCGAGCTGAAGGCCGTGGCGGGGCTGGAGCCCGCGGCGCTCTGTCGGCGCTACGCTGACGTCTATTGAGAGCGCAGCAGAAGCGTTGCCGCGCCGCATTCTGGAGAAGGGGGAGTGGTGTCATGCGTTCAATCGTCGTGCTTCTGGGGCTGCTGGTCCTGGTTGGATCCTCCCAGGCCGAGGCTGGGAACCCCGTCGCGCTCATCTGGAAGGGGGCGAAGAGCAAGGCAGAGGCCGAGGCCCAGAGGTCCGCCTGGGACGGCATTAACAACCTGCTCGCCAAGACGGGCTTCGTCCTCGCGGAGGGCCATCCCCGGCTCATCGAGAGCAAGACGTTGCCCGGACTCAAGCCCGGCTTCTGGGTGTGGCTCCTCGGCGTCTGCCCCTCCGACGAGGCGGGCTCGCTCCTGGAGCAGATCAAGGTGCTCTCCCCGGAGACCTACTCGCGCGAGGTGAAGGTCTCCGCGAAGATGCTGGCGTGTCCCAGTAAGGAAGGTCCTGCGCTGGAGGCCCGGAACGAGCGCCTCAAGCTGCCCGACGGCGCCACCCTGCGCGTCATCACCCACGAGGAGAGCCACACGCCCGAAGAGGACGAGGGCGGGGACTCCTATACGCGGACCCAGTACTACTTCGTCCTGGTGGGCAAGGGTGGAGACGTGCTCGGTTGGGACAACGTGGTGGGCGAGGAGGACGTCACCGGGGATCCGCGCAATGGCCCCATGGCCTTCCGCTGCGAGGTTACCGGCATCAAGGCCTCGGGCGGCAGCACGCTGGTGTTGACCCGCCAGTGTAGAGCGGGCGTCGCGGAGTGCGGCTCGGTCGTGGGGGCGGATGAGGTCACCCCCGTGACGGTGAAGGGAACGTCTGTCTCCGCCGGCACCACGAAGCGTGAGAACGAGGAGCGCGAGGACTGCTCCGAATGAGCGGGACGATGATGAGAATCCTCCTCAACGTGCTCACGGGCGTGATTGCCCTGCTGCACCTCTGGTTCCTGACCCTGGAGATGTTCCTCTGGCAGACGCCCTTGGGGCTGAGGACCTTCCAACGCACGCCGGAGCAGGCTCGGGACGCGGCGGTACTGGCCGCCAATCAAGGTCTCTACAATGGCTTCCTCGCCGCCGGGCTGATCTGGAGCTTGCTCATTGGCGAGGTGCGCTGGGCCCTCCGTGTGCGCGCCTTCTTCCTGGGCTGCGTGCTCGTGGCTGGCATTTATGGAGGCGTGACGGCCCAGCGCACCATCCTGGTGGTGCAGGCGCTGCCAGCGCTCGTGGCCCTCATCGTTCTGGTGGTTCATCAGCGCACCGTCTCGCGGGAAGGCTGAGATGCCCGACTCCACGATGGGGACTCCAGGCGTCGGACAGCGGCTGCCGCCCCGAGTGCCTGGGCTGCCACTGGTGGGGAACCTCCCCAGGCTGCTCGCGCAGCGCTTCGACTTCCTGGAGGAGGCACGGCGTCAGGCCGGCGAGCTCTTCCTCCTGGACCTGGGCCTCGGCAAGGCCGTCGCCCTGTGCCATCCCCGGCACGCCCAGCACGTCCTCGTGGATCGCGCGCGCAACTACACCAAGGGCGGTCCCATGTGGGACTCCATCCGGAGCTTTCTGGGCAATGGCCTGCCCGTGAGCGAGGGGGAGTTCTGGAAGCGTCAGCGGCGGATGATCCAGCCCGCGTTTCATCACCAGCGGCTCGTCTCGCTCATCGGGGAGATGGTCGAGGCCATCGATGCTTGCCTCGAGGAGGCGTGGGAGCCAGCAGCCAGAACGGGGGAACCCTTCGATGCCGCGAAGGCCTTCACCCGCGTGACGATGAACGTGCTGGTGCGCGCCCTCTTCGGCAGCGGTCTGGAGCCAAGGGAGACGGAGCAGGTGGCGCAGGCGTTCACCTACGTGAACGCCTACATGATGAAGGGGCTGGTGACGAACTCCCTTCCCCCGTGGGTCCCCGTTCCGGGCCGCGCCCGGTACCGCGAGGCCATTCGCACCATCGACGAGATTGTCTTCCAGGTTCTGGCTCGCGGGCGGCGGAGCGCCGATACGGGCGACAGCCTGATCTCCCTGCTGCTCCATGCGACGGATGAGGAGACCGGCAAGCAGATGACGGACGCGCAGCTGCGCGATGAGGCGGTGGCGCTCTTCGTCGCGGGGTACGAGACCACCGCCGCGAGCATGGCGTGGGCGTTCCACTTCCTCTCCGTGCAGCCTGAGACCGCACAGCGGCTCCATGCCGAGGTGGATGCGGTGCTCGGTTCGCGCAAGCCTGGGTTCGAAGACCTGCGGCAGCTGACCTACACGCGGGGCGTGCTTCAGGAGGCCCTGCGCATGTACCCACCCTCGTACTGGATCCCCCGCACCGCCGAGGAGGACGACGAGCTCGACGGCTACCGGATCCCCGCTGGCACTCAGATGGCGGTGCTCACCTACGTGCTGCACCACCACCCGGAGATCTGGGAATCACCCCAGCGCTTCGAGCCAGAGCGCTTCACTCCCGAGCGCTCCGCCGGGCGCCACAAGCACGCCTGGATTCCGTTCGGCTCGGGGCAACGGCAGTGCATCGGCAAGGAGTTCTCGCTCATGGAGGGCCAGCTCATCCTCGCCCGGGTGGCCCAGCGCTTCCAGGCCTCGGCCATTGCCGGGCGAATGCCTCAGGTGCAGCTTGGCGGCAGCCTCAACACCCGGAATGGCGTCTGGGTGCGGCTGAAGCAGCGCCAGGCGAGAGTATCCGTCCCGCTCGACTAGCTCAGTTTCTCCATGATCTCGCGCTCGCGCTGCTCGAGCTTGATCGAGGCGAGCGTCCAGTCGATGAGTTCGTCGGCGACCGACACGTCGATCCCGAAGGCGCTGGCGGCCTCCTTGACCGACGCGCGCTCCTGGGGCGCGATCTCGCCGTCGGCGCACGCCACCTCGACGAGCATGCGAAGCAGGGAGACGCGCAGCTCGCGGATCTCGATCTTGCTGACGATGTCGGTGAGGCGGCTGGGCTTCTGGAACTCCTTCTCGATGAGTGCGGCGACATGCTCGTCGCGGGGCGACAGGCCGACGCCCGCCACCACGTCATCGAGCTGCTGGCGCTCATCCTCGGTGATGCGGCCATCGCTCGCCGCTACGTTGGCCATGGCCTGCACGAACGCCAGCAATTGCTCCTGGGGGTACTCGCGCGACATATCGTCTCCTGGGCGGGCTGCTCGGTGGCGCAGGATAGTGGGCGCTCGCGAGGACCGGAAACGGTTTCCTCCGGGTGCGCTCCCCGAGTACGCCGCGCGACAACTTCACGCTCACGGCGCTGCCTGAGCGTCTGCTGTGCGAGCCCAGGTCCGCACCACCTCGATGAAACGTCGCAGCCGCGCTGGGTAGAAGTGGGCGTGCGGGTACACCAGCCACACGGGCAGCGCCTGCGCATGCCAGTCCGGCACCAGATGCACCAGGCGGCCTTCGGCAAGGTCATCGGCCACCAGCCAGGACGACATGATGCAGGCCCCGGTGCCTTCCAGCGCGGCGGTGCGCATCGCGTAGAGGCTGTCGGTGGCAAGGCGCGGGCGGATGGGCAGCACCTGCCGCCGGCCGTCCAGGTGGGTGAGGGCCACCTCGTCGCGGTAGAAGGTGCTGAGCGCCAGCCACGGCAGGCTCGCCAATGCCGAAGGTTCTTCGGGCGCCTTGCGTCGGCCGAGCAATGCAGGCGAGGCCACGACGATGCGTGGAATCTCCGACAACCTCCAGGCCACCAGCGAGGCATCGCGCAGCTCGCCGACCTGGATCGCGCAGTCGACACCCGCCCCGATGAAGTCGTGAAACTCGTCACGCAGCAGCCATTCGATCGAAACCTTCGGATGCTCGCGCAAGTAGCGAGCCATCGGCGCGCATAGCCGCACCTGCCCGAGCGCATGCGGCACCACCACACGAAGCAGGCCTTCAGGCTCGTCCTTCGTGCCCCGGACGTCCGCCTCGAACGCGGCCCAGCCTTCCAGCAACGCCTTGGCGCGGTCGTAGCAGCGTTCACCGTCCTTGGTGAGCTTCATCTCGTGGGTGGAGCGCTGCAGCAGCCGCACGCCGAAGAAGTGCTCCAACGCCTGCAGCCGGCGGCTGATCGTCGGCTGCGTCGTGTGCAACTGGACCGCCGCGGCGGACAAGCTGCCGGCCTCGACGATGCGCACGAAGGTCTGCATCAGCGCGATCCGGTCGGTTGAGGCGGATTCTCGTCCCATACGGACCGCGTATAGCAATTGTGCGGACCGGACCTCTACAGGAGCGGATGGGCACTGAGCACACTGAGGCTACGTCTGGATGCCTGCCAGGAGCCGCACATGTCCCCAAGCTACTCGCTGACCCCCACCGCCGCACCGCACGCCACTCGACTCGCCACCCTGAGCCCACCGCTGCTCGGCACACTGGCCGCGAGCACCGGACTGGCGGTCGCCTCGATCTATTACGCGCAGCCGATGCTCGCGCTGCTGTCCGAGGCGCTGCACACTTCGCCGTCGGCGGTGGGACTGGTGCCGACGCTGACGCAGCTCGGTTACGCGCTGGGGATCCTGCTGCTGACTCCGCTGGGAGACCGCTTCGACCGTCGGCGGGTCATCATCGTGAAGACACTGCTGCTGGTGGCCGCGCTGCTGGCCAGCGCCCTGGCGCCGAACCTGCCGTTGCTGGTGGTGGCGAGCTTCGCCGTGGGGCTGCTCGCAACGGTGGCCCAGGACATCGTGCCCGCCGTCGCAACGCTGGCCCCCTCCGCGCACCGGGGCAGCGCCGTTGGCACCGTGATGACCGGGCTGCTGCTCGGCATCCTGCTTTCGCGAGTGGTCAGCGGCACCGTGGCGGGCCAGTGGGGCTGGCGCTGGATGTTCGCGCTCGCCGCCGTGGGGATGGCGGGAGTGGCCGTACTGCTACGCTGGCGCCTGCCGCGCTTCGCGCCGACCACGTCGCTGCCCTACACCGCGCTGGTGGGCTCGCTGCTGACCCTGTGGCGGCGTCATTCGGCGCTGCGGCGCGCTGCCTTCGCGCAAGGTCTGCTGTCAGTAGCGTTCAGCGCGTTCTGGTCGACGCTGGCGGTGTGGCTGCACGCCGAACCGTTCCACCTGGGCAGTGCGGCGGCCGGCGCCTTCGGTCTGGCCGGCGCAGCCGGAGCGCTGGCCGCGCCGCTGGCCGGGCGGCTGTCCGACCGCCGAGGCCCGGGGGGCGTTGCCCGCCTTGGCGCGGTGCTGGTGCTCGGGTCGTTCGTCGCGCTGCTCGCGATGCCTTACCTTGGTCGCTCCGCCGCGCTGTGGCTCATCGGCCTGGCCGCGGTGGTCTTCGATCTCGGCGCGCAGACTTCGCTGATCGCGCACCAGACCATCGTCTACGGCCTCGACCCTGAAGCTCACAGCCGGCTCAATGCCAGCTTCTTCACCGTGGTCTTCATCGGCATGGCCAGCGGCTCGGTGTTGGGAGGCATCGTGCTCGAGCACGTCGGGGTGCAGGCGGTGTTCGGACTGGCTGCTGCCTCGGCGGCGGTGGCGCTGATGGTGCGCAGAGGGCAATGATTCCCCCCATGTTGACGGCTCCTCCGCGCCGCTTGCTCCGCACCGAGATGATAAGGAGGGGCGCGGATCGAGGAGGAGCACGGTGAGCGCCCATATCCCTGAAGGTGAAGTCCACCCCCCGAAGTCACATCCTCCCGAGGAACGAGCGGAAGCCTGGAGCAGCGCCGCGGAGGCCTATGATGACTTCGCCGAGGGAGCCACCCGCCACTTCGCCGAGGACGCGGTGCGCCTAGTGCGTTTACGCCCGGGCTCTCGCGTCCTCGACGTCGCCGCCGGCACGGGGGTCTTCACCTTCGCGGCCGCGCGCCGCGGCGCCGAGGTACTCGCCACGGACTTTTCCGCCGGGATGATCGAGGCGATCGGGCGCAAGTGCGCGGCTCAGGGACTCACCACGGTGAAGACCGCGGTCATGGACGGGCAGGCCCTCACGGTGGAGGACGCCTCCTTCGACGTCGCGGCATCCCTCTTTGGGCTCATGTTCTTCCCCGAGCACGACCGGGGTCTGAGGGAGTTGCTGCGCGTTCTGAAGCCCGGCGGACAAGCGGTGGTTACCACGTGGGCGCCGCCGAGCCGGGGAGAGATGTTCCGGCTCATTGGAAGCGCGGTGATGAAGGCTCTTCCCAACCTGCCCCCTCCGAGCAAGCCACCGCATTGGGCGGCGCTCGGGGATGCCGATGACCTGCGGCGGCGCTTGCTCTCCGTGGGGTTCGCACGGGCCCATGTGGTGTCGGTGACGCACGTGTGGACCTTCGAGAGCCCGGAGTGGTTGGAGCAACGCCTGTCCTCGATGTCGCCAGCGTCGGCCGGGCTCTTCGAGGCGATGAACGCCGCACAGCGGGAGACCTTCCGCCGGGCGCTCATCGATGATCTACGGGAGAGACAGGGCGAGGGCCCCTTCGCGGTGACCAATGAAGGGCTCATCGCGGTGGGCACGAAATCCTCCGGGACCTGAGTGTCAGATCCGCCGTCCGGAGGTCTCCTCTCAGGTCGCGGGATCGAGGACCACCGGCAGAGACAGGAGCCCGCGGAAGCCCACGTTGTCCGCCCACTCTGGCACGGCCCCTGGCGCCACCTGAATTCGTGGGAAGCGGCGCAGCAACGCAGCGAACGTCTCCTGTGCCTCCACGCGTGCCAGCGCCGCTCCCACGCAGTAGTGCGGGCCCATGCCGAAGCTCTGGTGTCGCAGCTCCTTGCGCCGCACGTCCAGCCGGTCCGGATTCGAGAACTGCACCGGATCCCGGTTCGCCGCCGCGATCATCAGCATCACCCGGTCCCCCTTCCGGAAGGTGTGGCCTCCGAGCTCCAGGTCCACGGCCGCCACGCGGTTCGTGAACTGCACCGGCGAGTCGTAGCGCAGCAGCTCCTCCACCGCGTCCGGCAGCAGCTCCGGCGCGCCCCGCAGCAGCTCCCACTGCTCTGGGTGGCGCAGCAGCGCCAGCAGCCCGTTGCCAATCAAGTTCGTGGTCGTCTCATGTCCCGCGAAGAGCACCAGGGTGCAGGTGGACAGCACCTCCTGTTCGCTCAGCAGGTTGCCGTGCTCCTCCGCCTGTACCAGCGCGCTCAACAGGTCACTGCCCGGCTGGGTTCGCCGCTGGGCGAGGAGCGGCCGGAAGTAGTCCTCGAATTCGAGGATGGCTCCCAATGCCCCCTCCACCTCCGCCAGCGTCGGACGGCCCGTGCCGATGAGGCTGGCCAGCTTGTCCGACCACTGCTTGAGCCGGTACCGGTCCTCCCGCGGCAACCCCAACATCTCGCCAATGACGATGACGGGCAGCGAGTTGGCAAGCTCGGAGATGACCTCCATTTGCTCCTTGCTCCTCCTCGCGTCCAGCAGCTCCTCCACCAGCGCCTGGATGCGGGGACGCAGCGCCTCCACCATGCGCGGCGTGAAGGCCTTGTTGATGAGCGAGCGCAGGCGCGTGTGCGAGGGCGCATCATGGAAGAGCAGCCAGGAGGCCATGTTGCGGTTCATCGGCGCCAGCTTCCGGACGACCTCCTCGGACATCCCCTGGGAGAACATGCCCGTGCGGACCGAGGACAGGCGCATGTCGCGGAAGCCCGCATTCACATCCGCGTGGCGCGTCACCACCCAGGCTCCCCATGGCTCGCTGAAGTGTACGGGCGCCTCCCGCAGCAGCCGGGCGTAGAAGGGGTAGGGGTTCTGCCTCCGCTCGGGGCTCAGCAGCCCGTAGGGATCGGTCACTTCCATCGGCATGCCCATCATGGTTCCTCGTGCAAGGGTTCACCGGCGCCTCGGGATGAAGAGGCGGACCCCGCGGATTCTCTTCCTAACGCTGTTGTATCCGACGTATTTCAGCTCGGCGGGAAGGCTCGTCCAACAAGTTCTGGGAGGTTCGGACCGACGGCGCCACGTCGGACAGTCTCGGGGAGCTCACGCTTCAATACTCATTGGAGGAGCAGGCCCGCGAGGAGCTCCCCGATGTGGTGGCGCGGGTGAAGGAGCGCTTCCCCCGGCTCCGCGTGCTTACCGTCAGGGACGCCGACTCCTTCGAGGAGACCGTCCATCTCGATGAATAGCGAGCGGCACTTCGCTATGCGATCAGGGGCTGGAGCCCTCGCAGGAGGTGGAGAGCGGCGTCGCGCGAAGGCAGGCCCGCCTGCTGGATCAATACGTCCTCCAACGCCTGTTCCGCCAAGAGGCGCTCCAACTCGTGGAACGCCTCGATGCGGGCGGTCCGCACGCGCTGGCGCTCCGCGGGAGTGAGCTGCTCCGCCGCCCAGGCATCCACGGCCCAGGCCAGCTCGGCATGGCGCAGCTCATCCTCGGCAATCCGGCCGAGCTCCTCTCGCACCTGCGCATCCTGGGCATGCCGCGCCTGCCAGGCGGCCACCACGGCGCCAAAGGTCTCCCGGACACAGCCCTCCCTCGCGTTCTCCAACACCATGTCCTCCAGCGAGCGCGAGGAGAACGGACGGAGCTCCACTTCGGGCACCGAAGCGCCGTGCCGCCGGGCCAGCGCCCCCGCGACGCGCGTGTGGCGGACCTCATCCCCCGCCGAGCGCCGCGCCGCGCGGACCAGCCCCTCGGGAGCACCGTGCGCCTTCAGCTCGTCCGCGAGCCGGAGGAAGGCGGGCACGGAGGCGGCCTCCATCCAGGCCACCTGGGCGAAGTGGGCGCCCAGGGCGCAATGCGCTTCCACTCGCGGCTCCAGGAGCCCCTCTGGCAAGCGTCCGTCCGAAGCACACCCCCCCGGACTGTAGTAGTGGCAGTAGGTCGTGGTGCTCACGCCCTGACCGCCATCCAGGTAGGTCGCTGGCGATGTTTGCACCTCGCAGCGCTCAGTGTTGGTCCACCTCCGCAGGCACACCTCCATGCAGTTCTCGTTCGTGGGCACTCCCCCATCCAACAAGGTCTCATAGGAGCCCCCACGTGCTGGGCCTCCGTCATACGGGATGCAGCCCCCGTCATCTCCGCTGGGACAGCCCGTGAGCGACAGCGCGGGGACGGCGACCAGCAGGCGGGCCACGGTCCGCCGGAGCCGGCGGTTTCGGGGAGGCAAGGAGTTCCGGCGGCTGTGCATGGCATCCTCTCGGCGTGCAGGGGGCTTCGGAAGGTGAGCCTACGGTAGGCGCAGTTGGACGAGGAGCTGGCGGAAGGGCTCCTGGATCGTCGCCACGTCGTAGTCGACAGTCCCTTGGTGTCGGACGGCGACCCAGAAGCTGCCCGCTTCGAGATCGCTGTCCGCCAGGAAGGGGGTGGCCTTGTTGCCCGTGAGGTCTCCCGCATAGTTGAAGAGGTAGCCCGGATCCGTCACCCGGCCGACCATGAGGCCCCCTCGGTTGTTCGGCCCGGCGAAGATCGGCCCCGAGGGCGCGGGGGCCAGGTAGCTGGCGCCCTGCCACAAGGGCAGCACCCTCGCGGTGATGTAGCGGCCGTCCTGGCCGTACTCGGCATAGTAGGTGCTGTTGCTGCCCTGTCCGGCGATGGGCCCTCCGCCCAGGTTGATCGAGTTCTGGAACGTTCTCCAGAGGGAGAGGGTTCGATCCCCGGTCTGGCTCACCGTCACGACGGTCGCATCCTGTACCGAGCGGGTGGCCACGACGTTGCTTCCATCGAAGCTCAATTGGAAGTCGTCATTGAGGACCACGGCGGCGCGCCCTGCCGCCAGGGAAGTCTGCCCATCGTTCGTCACGGTCTGGGTCTGCGCCAGCCCCCGCAGGGTGACGGTGCCCGTGGGGCTCCGGTAGACGAGCAGGGAGTATTCGGGGAAGCCCAGTCCGCCGAACCCGGAGAAGTTCGAGAGCACCGCGGCTGCCGCGTCGTCATCCCCCACCGTCCCGGTGTCAACGGCGAAGCTGGTGCCCTGAGGCAGCTCGGCGAGGCGCTCTATCCCCTGGAAGCTCCCATTGGCGTAGTGGGCGAGGATGAGCACGGGCGCGGTGTGGCTGCCCACCGTGCCGCTGGGGAAGTTGAACTCGCGGTTGGCCAGGAACATCGCGGACACGCTGCCGTCGGACCTGAAGCCCAGGGCTTCGGGCGTCGTGGGCAGCGCCGCGCCCCACACCCGCCCATCGCTCTCGCGCACCCCCAGCAGTTCCTGCGCGGAGGCTACCTCCACCACGCTGGGGCCCATGGGCAGCTTTCCGTTCGTGGTGGTGGCCGAGATCGCCACGCGTCCCCCCCGCGCCGCGAGCCGCTTCACCATCGAGCTGCCATCGGCGGCGCCCACCGGGAGCAGGGAGCTGACCGGCGACTCGCGGAACTTCACGGTCACCTGCTGGGAAGCGCCCGGGAAGATGTCCAACCAGCAGTACCCGTACAGGGCGAAGTACCCCGAGCCACACGTCAACTGCTCCCAAGCGTTGCCGGGCTCCGGCTCGAAGAAGAGCTGGTAGCGCGCGCCGATGGGGACCTCGACATTGCAAGTCTCCGTGCAGTTGATGGTCCCGTCGGACGAGCGGACCCGACCGCGGCCCCGGCCCTCGAGCTTGAGGGTGAGCGTGGTGCGCGCGGGTGTGCGCTGGGCCTCGGGCGGGCGGATGTAGACGCGGTTGCCGTCCCAGGCCGCGGCCACGGTCCCGTCGGCGCCTATGGCCGCCGAGGGGTTGTAGTAGGGCTCCGGGCTGTTGCCCTGACCAAAGGAGGGCTCCAGCGAGAGCAGCTCCGAGCGCAGGCTGCCGTCCGCGGCGAGCTCGGTCAGCGCGAGCGCCGGCTTGGCGGCCTTCTCGATCGCATGCACGACGCGCCAGGGCCCCTCGGGTCGCGTGATGATGCGCGGGTAGGCCATGGGTCCCATTTCGTGCAAGGCCCACGCGGTGCCGTCATACACGCCATAGATGCCTCTGCCGTTGATGACCCGGCCGCCCACGCCGCTCGCGTTGTCGCCGATCAGGCTGTAGGTGTAGACCACGTGGACGCGGCCGCTCGTGTCGGTGGTCACCCCGCCGCCGAAGCCCGTCATCACGGCCCTCGGCACGGGGATCAACTCGAAGCCCGACGCGCGCTCGTAGGCCAGCTGGTGGCTCGACTCCAGGAGCAGCACGAGCCGGCCCTCGCGATCCAGCGTGGCATCCGCCATTTGTCCCGCCAGGGGACTGCCATTGGCCAGGAGCGTGGGCACGAGGGTCCAGCCCCCCGCGTCCCGGCGGTAGAGTTCGATCACCCCGTTGGTGCGGCTCACCAGCAGCAGCGGCTGGCCGCCCTTCAGCAACAGGCGCATCTGGAACACGGGGTAGCCCTGGGGCGCGACCTGCTCCTCGGTCCAGTCTCCGCGCAGATCCAGCGGACGGTACCGGTAGAAGAGCAGGGCCTCCCGGCTGACGTCAGACGCAGAGAGGGACGCGTAGGCGAAGTGGACCGTGCGCTCGTCGGTGATCATCGCGGAGGAGCGGAACGAGGGCAGCGGGTCGAGGCCCGGGCCGCACGCGCTGGCGAAGTGGCTGTAGGTGGGCTGTGCGAACTTTCCCGGGGCGCACGTAGGGGGTTCCGGCCTGCCGAGCACGGAGCTGGCCGCGTGGACACCGCCCTGTGCGTCGACCGCCAGGGAGGTGGCCCCCGAGAAGTAGGTGTTGCAGATCTGCCCCGCCACGTCGAAGGAGCCGTGGGGCTGGGCCGAGGGGCACCGGGCGGAGAAGGAGAAGCTCCGGCTCCCCGTGGTGGAGTTGGTGGACTGGAGCCCCAGCGTGCGCTGGGCCTCGAGGGACACGATGCGCGTGCGCTGCTGGGTGCCGGGCGTCGCGTTGAGATCGCGGATGACCGTCTGGAGCAGCTCTCCGTCCTTCACCTCGAAGGTGGCGAGCTGGACGGGCTCCGACAGGAAGTTTCGGGGGCCTTGGTAGACGGCGGACACATCGCCCGTGGCCTCCTCGGGTTTGATGGGCAGCACCCGGGCGGCCTCCGCCTGGGGGACGAAGCCGAAGACGGTCACGTTCCCGCTCTGCGCATCGGTGTGCGTCCACCAGCCGTACAGATCCGACGGCTTCGCGTCCGAGGGATCGATGATCTCACTGCCGCCGTTGCAATCGCAGCCGCCAGCGGCGGTGACGAGCAGCAGGCCGAGAATGAGCGCGCAGAGGCGCTTCAATGAATGAGGATGGAAGGTAGGCACAGCCGCTCCTGAAGGCTCGACGTGTCAGGTCGACGTAGCACCGGGCACGAAAGACTGTCCACCGGAGGGGCCTGAAAGCACCGGGGCCGGAAACCGCTGTGTACTCAGCAGCTTCCAGCCCCGATGGAGTGGCCCTGACGGGGGTTGGACCCGTCGGAGCCGTGAATCCCTGCCGCGGACCTTAGAAGCGGCCGCCCAGCGTGAACGAGGCGTCGAAGAGGCCGCCCTGCGGGTTGCCCAGCGACACGTCGTTGGCGACGTTCTCATCCACCAGCAGTCGGTACGTGGCCCGCAAGCCCGCCGTCACCGCGCCGCTGTTGAACTCGATGCCCGCCGCCACCGGCACCTCTTCCACGATGTCCGAGTCGTAGAGCCCCGCGCCCCCGTCCACCGAGATGTACGAGACGCCCAGGCCCGCGCCCACGAAGGGCTTCACCTTCTCAAGGAGCGGCGGAGCCAGCTTCACCAGGCCCGTGCCGCCGTGCCGCGTGAACGAGGCATCCGGCAGCAGGTCATTGTTCACGTCGTTCTTCGAGCCGTCGTAGCCCAGCTCGAAGCCCAGGATGCGCGTGGGCTGCACGTTCACCGCCAGACCCCACGCGGGCCCCGTGCTCACGTCGTCCCCCAGGTCGCCCGTGTAGTCACTCACGCCGCCTTTGAGGAATACGTTGAGATCCCCCTGCTTGTTGTTGTTCTGGGCGACGGCTGTTCCCGCCACGCCCAACCCCAATGCCAGCGCCGCGATCTGGATCCCTCTCCGAATCATTCCAGCCTCCTTGTCGGGTGGTGCACTCAAGCTGGGCACTCGGCCGTCTCCGCGCGCCCTCCCAGGCAGGGAGGCAAGCGCTTGTCTGAACGCGTGTTCAGGAAGGGAAGTGTCGCCCCCGCAGGTCGGGCTGTGCTGGTCAGACGCTTAGGGTAATGTGTGGTCACTCGGTGCTGGCACTCGGTGGCCACCCCCTACCGGGTAGAGGAGACAGGCGAGTGCGGTGGTTGTTACCCGAGTCGGTGGATCAGCAGGTGGCTTCCCTTGCCGGGGAGCTGGGCCTTCACCCGCTGCCTGCCCGCATCCTCCTTCATCGCGGGTACAAAACCCCCGAGGCCGCCTCGGCCTTCCTCTCGGACAAGCTGGCCGACCTGCCGGATCCCTTCCGCATGAAGGGCATGGCCCCCGCCGTCGAGCGCCTCACCCGGGCGCTCCGCCAGGGCGAGAAGATCACCCTCTACGGTGACTATGACGTCGACGGGGTGTGCTCCACCTCGCTGCTGGCCCTGTTCCTGCGCGAGCTGGGCGCCCGACCCGCCACGTATATCCCACACCGGATCGGGGAGGGTTACGGCCTCAACATCCAGGCCGTGGAGCGCATCGCCTCCGAGGGAACCCGGGTGCTGGTGACGCTGGATTGTGGCGTCTCCGCCGTGGCCGAGATCTCCCGCGCGAGAGACTTGGGCGTCGACGTCGTCGTCGTGGATCACCACACGGTACCTGCCACGTTGCCTCCCGCCGTGGCCTTGCTCAACCCGCACCAGCCCGGCTGCGACTACCCCACCAAGACGCTGTGCGCCGCGGGCGTGGCCTTCAACCTCTGCATGGGCCTGCGCAAGCGCCTGCGCGAGGACGGCTTCTTCGCCACCCGCAAGGAGCCCAACCTCAAGGCCCTGATGGACCTGGTGGCCATGGCCACCGTGGCCGATGTGGTGCCCCTGACTGGCGCCAATCGAATCCTCGTCGCCCATGGGCTGCAGGAACTCACCGCTGCCCGCCGCCCCGGCGTTCGCGCCCTCAAGGAGGTCGCGGGCATGGAGCCGGAGGCCCCCGTCACCGCCGGTCAGGTGGGCTTCCGCCTCGGGCCTCGCATCAACGCCGCTGGCCGCCTGCATGACGCGTCGCTCGGGCTCCAGTTGCTCACCTCCGAGTCGACCGAGGAGGCCCGGCGCCTAGCGGGGGTGCTCGACAGCGCCAACTCCGAGCGCCAGGGCATCGAGAGCACCATTCTCACCGAGGCCCTCAAGCAGGCCGAGACCCGCAAGGACTCGCGCGGCTTCGTCCTCTACTCCGAGGGGTGGCACCCGGGCGTCATCGGCATCGTCGCCTCGCGCGTGGTGGAGCGCTTCCACCGCCCCACCGTCATGGTCGGTGTCACCGACGGGGTGGGGAAGGGCTCGGCGCGCAGCATCGAGGGCTTCCACTTGTTCGACGCGCTCAACGGGTGCTCGGACCTGTTCGTGCGCTTCGGCGGCCACAAGTACGCCGCTGGCCTCACCATCGAGGCGGACCGGCTGCCTGCCTTCCGCGAGGCCTTCGAGCGCATCGCCACCGAGCGCCTCACCCCCGAGGACCTGGTCCCCCGCTGCAAGGTGGACGCGGTGGTGACTCCCAGGGACCTGGACGAGCGCGCGGTGGAGGCGCTGCAGAAGCTGGGGCCCTTCGGCCAGGGCAACCCCGAGCCGGTGCTCGTGCTGCGCCGGCAGATGGCCCGCCCCCGCGTGCTGACGCCCAAGACGGGCTATGGCTCGGCCCATCTGAAGCTGGCTCTCGTGGATGCTCCCGAGGTGGACGCCATCGGCTTCGGCATGGGCGATCGGCTCTCGCTCGTCGAGGGGCCCGTGGACCTGGCCTTCCAGGTCGGCATGGATACCTTCCGGGGCCAGCGCCGCGTGTCCCTGCGGCTCAAGGACCTACGCATCGCCGCGTAAGTCCGTGCCTTCAGCGCGCCAGGCGCCGGGGGCCGATGACGCTCAGCAACTCGCGGATCTCGACGAGCGCATCATCCATTCGCTTGAGCCAGTGGAGCACCAGCGGGGAGGTCCTCGTGTCTCCGTGCTCGCTTCGAGGCAGGCGTTCGGGGGTGACCTGGGGAGGCTCGGTAGGCGCTAGCGCCGCACCGGATTGCTCGCCCTCGAGCGTCGCGGCCAGGCTGCGTGCGCTCTCCGCCAGTTGAACCTCCAACTGGTGGACCCGCTCCGCGTCTGCCTGGCGCCGTGAGCAGGCGTGGGCGAGCTGCCTCGCGAAGAAGACGACCGAGGCCAGGGCATGCACCAGCCGGAGCGTTTCCCGCTCCACCAGTGAGACACGTGTGCTGAGTGGGCGGGCGGCCTCGCGCACTTCGCGCAGCTTCGCGTCGATCTTCCGTACCCGCTCCACGATCGCGGCGCCCCCGTTCTGCCTGGGTAGGGTCGCGGCGGCATCGAGGAAGGAGGCGACGTCTCGTAAGGTCTCCGCGGCGGCCTTTCGGACGCGGACGCCCGTACGAGAGGGAAAGAGCACCACCGAGACCAGCGCGCCGAAGCCGGCGCCCACCAGCGTCTCCCAGAGCCGCAGGTACAGCAGGTCCGGGCTGTAGCGGCCCAGCAGGCTGTAGAGCGCCGCCATGAGCGTGGTGAGCCAGAAGGCCATCCACGCGTAGGAGACGCGCATCATGTAGAAGCTCAGGAAGACACAGCCGAAGATGAGCAGGAGTTCGAGGTTGGGGTGGCCGCTTACCGCCGTGGCCACGAGCAGGCCGGCCACCACGCCCACCACGGTCCCCAGGATGCGCTGCCACGCGTTCAGCAGGATGTCCCCCTGGGTGGAGGCGCGGTTGAAGACCACGAACGCGGCGATGACCGCCCAGTACCAGCGCGTGCTGGAGACCATGTGCCCCACGATGATGGCGAGCCCGGAGGCCACGGTCGCCTGGATGGCTTGACGGGTGCTGGGGTGGAGCCCCTCCAGGACGGGCTTCTCGCTCTCCTTTGGAGGTTGCTCGGTCGCGGCGGCCAGAGGCACACCGGAAGAGGAGCGCAGAGGCCGCGCGTATACGCGCTGGAACTCGACCAGCGCGGCTTCGACCGCGGTGGTGGCGGAAGCAGCGGGACCGGAAAGAGAAGGGGAGGGCGCGTGGTTGTCTCGCACCTGGCGCCGGGCCGTGGCCAGCTTCGCACGGAGGTTCTGGCAGTCCTCGGGCGAGAGGGTGTCCCAGTCCAGGAGCCTGTAGAGGGTGGACGCGAGCCGCTCAGCGGAGAGTTCCAGCTCGAGCAGGTGTTCTCGCAGCTCCTCCTTCCGGAGTCCGGGCGCGAGGGTGGCCGGGTCCGCCTGTTCGATGTTCCGTTCCACTTCCATCGCTCCATCGTGAAGCCGCCGCAGCGAGTGCCGGATGATCCACTCCCAGCGACGGCTGCCCGACACCTGGAGCGCGCTGGAGAGATCGGCCAGCAGCAAAGGGAGCGTGCGCCGGAAGATGGTGAACGTGCGGCGAAGGGAGGCGTTGGAGCCATCCGGGACGAGCCAGAACCGGACCGCATAGGCGATCGCGCCTCCGATGCCGATGCTGGCGAGCATCCAGGGAAGTTGCGCGACGCTCGCGTGGAAGAAGAGCGCGAAGAAGAAAGTCATGAAGGTGATCATCCCCAGCGCCATTCCACGAGGGCCGAAGCGCCGGGCGAACACCGCCAGGAAGATCACTCCCAGGAACAGGAGCGCGCTCGCCACCTCGTGCGCCGAGGACAAGGCGCCCAGGCACACCGCTACCGCGGCGACGAGCGGCATGCAGAGCTGGGTCACGCGCTGCTGAGGGAGCAGCGGGTCCTGCACGCTGATCGCCGCCATCATCCCCACGTTCACCCCCACCAGCCCGAGGGCGGTGGGTTGGTGGAGGAGCCGGCCCGCCACGGTGATCGCCCCGAGGCTCAGGCCCATCCCCAATACCGCGCGCAGTCCCATCTTCAGCCGGGCCAGGTCCGGGTCCGAGGCGACGAACCGGTTCCACCAATACGATGTGCGCAGGCCTTCACCCCGGAGCATCCGGTCCCTCCTCTGGCAGAGAAGGTGAGGATGGGCGCCCGTCCGTGCGTGCCCCCAAGGCCCGGCCGCAGGTCACAGGGCGAGGGGAGCGCCTGCTCACCGGCTTGCTTCACGGCCGACCCGACAGCGCATCAGGGGCGGGGCAGCTCGAAGTCGGCCCGAACGGCGGCGTGGTCCGAGCCCCCGAGCCCGCTGACCGCAGTGTCGCCGACCACCCGGAACGAGCCCGGCACGTACCGGCCCGCCGCGTCGCGGGCCTGGTAGAGGTGATCGATGGGCTCGCGCACACCCCGGTACCACACCGTTCCGGTCTCCTCCGGGGGGCGGTCGCTGGAGACGCGATGCAGCGCTCCGTCCTGCTCTAGCGCTTCGAGGGGCGCCGAGCCCGGAACGTCGTTGAGATCGCCTCCGAGCACCACGAGCGCGCCGGGCCGTTCGGCCGCCACGGCGGTGATGATCTCTCGCGCCGCCTCGGCCTCCGCATACCGGCGGCCGGGATCGTCGTCCACCTTGGAGCGGAAGTGCGAGGCGAAGACGATGGTCTCCGTGCCCTCCACGTCCAGGCGGACCTCGAGCAGCTCGCGGGAGAACCGCGTGGTCGTTCCATCCGGGCGCGTCAGTGGATGACTTGCCCGGTGGCTGCGCACCTCGCGCACGGGAAAGCGCGCCAGGACGGCCACGTCCACCGAGGCCGGCGTGCCCAGCTCGCCCAGCACCGCCGAGGAGAACCCCGGCAGTCGCGTCTGGATCGCGTCCAGGCACGGCTGGGTCTCCACCTCCGCGAGCAGCACCACGCCCGCCTTCAGCGAGGTGATGGCTCGGGCGAGCCTGTCGGCTTTCGAGGCGAAGGCCTCGGGCGAGGGCAGCTCCTCATAGGCCGTGCCTCCGCAGGTGCCCGACTGGCAGACGGTGTCGAAGAAGCGATGCACGTTGAAGGCGGCGATGCGCACCGTGCCAGCGGCGGGCGCCTCCTGCTCCTGCCCGTCCGGGTTCGGAGTCGGACCTCCATCCGAGGACGAGGGCGGGGGCACGGAGCCTCCCGGAGACTCCTCCACGAAGCTCTGGCCCTGGATGCACCCAGCCACCCCCGCCAGTAGAAGCAGCCATGCCAGGAGCAGGCGAGCGGGAGCGAGAGCGGCGGCGCGGTGAATGGACATGGAGAGGCGGTCGCCTCTCTCTAGCTCAGGAGATGCCCCAACGCACCCGGCCCGGCGTCAGCAGCGCGCCCGCGCGTGCCAGGTCGTTCAGCCGGAAGCGCTCCGCCTGCTTCTCGAAGGCGGTGCGGCACCGCTCCGAGCAGAAGAAGTAGCGGCGCTTTTTGTACTCCGCTGTGGGTCGACCCTCCGGTCCTTCCAAGTGTCTACCGCAGACCGGATCCAGATGACGGCTCTGCACGCCTCTCATCACGCTCGCCTCCCACCTCGGGACGCCAGCCCTCGCGCGGACCGTGCGTCCCCATCCACGCGGAGGCCATAGCAGGAGCCATGCCATGGTCCGACTCCAAGGATGGCGGCTACATGCGAGGCAGACCCGGCGGGTCGGGAGAGGAGGGCGGAACCCTCACAGGGAAAAAGTTTCCGCTCCTCTTTCCATGCGGTGAGAAAGCCGCGAGCGGCCGCTAGAAGGCGGTGCCCGCGCTGGCTCCCACGAAGGTGTCATCCATATAACCGCGGCGGAAGCGCATCAGCTCCACGCGGAAGGTGAGCGCCATGCGCTCCGAGAGCCGGGGCCGGCCCCGGAAGCCCACGCCGTACTGGATGAGGGGCTTGGTGCCCTTGATGGGGGTGGCCTCCTCGTTCACGGTGATGGAGGTGGACTGGTAGGCCATGCCGGCGCCCAGCTGCCCGAAGATGCCGTACGTCTTCTCCGGGCCGAAGGTGAACTCGTAGGCAGGCGCCACCGCGAAGTAGTGGATGCGCGTGCTGCCGACGACGAGCTCCGTGCCCTCGCTGCGGCCGGCCATCGTCCAGCGCACGTCCAGCCAGAGCGCCTCGCGCAGCGGCTCCGCGTCGAGGATGCGGCCGAACTCCCAGGTGAAGCGCAGGCCGAGCCCGAAGGCTGGATCCGCGAAGCGGCCCCGCGAGCTGTCCAGTAACATGGTGCCGAGGATGAGCTCGCCGGCCAGCCCCTTGTTCGGATCATCCGAGCCGTACATGCGCTCGAAGTCGCCCTCCGCCTCCTCCTCGTCGGCCATCCGGTCGAAGTCGGCGGTGGGATCGCTGCTGCGGCGCGGGAGCTTGCGCGGCGCGTCCTCCTCCTCTTCTTCGTCCGGGTAGGCCAGGGGGGCGTCTTCGTCCTCGTCCTGCGCGAGGGCGGGAGTGGAGAGGGCGAGTGCCCCCAGAAGGAAGGGCAGGAGCCGAGCGTGCAAGGTGAAGGTCCTCATGACTCAGGGATTCGGAAGCCGGGGGCAGGTATTGCCGCCCTGCGCGGAGGGCGGGCACACCGTCGACAGCGCCGAGGCAGGGATTGCCAGATGGTCGATGAACTCGTTGCACACCGCCGTCTTCAGCGGCAGGTCGGTGATGTGGTTGATGATCACCGCGGAGGCGGAGATGAGGTTGAAGTTGGTCTGATCGCCCAGGGTGAGGTTGACCAGCTGCGCCAGGCCCGGGTTGTTGGGCGTGGTGTCCGAGTAGGCGGAGACGAGGGCGCGCTGGAGCGTCTTGTGCTGCGCCAGCCCGCCGGCCTGGCCCGCCTGGTAGAGCGCGCTGGCGAGGATGGAGCCCACCACGTACTCGCGGCCGGCGCCGCCGAACGTGCTGAGGTTGTCCTGGTTGAGGCTGGTGCGCAGGAAGACGTCCATGCACCGGTCCGACTTGGCCAGATCGCGATCGTTGCTGAACTTGTCGTCGAACGAGGTGCGCAGGAAGCGCGTGTCGCAGCCGGTGGGGCTGTCACAGGTGGTGCCGAAGCCGTGGTAGTCGGCCAGGCCCTCGTCCAGGGACTTGAGCAGGTTGGCGCCGGGGCTGGCGGCGAAGCCGCTCCACTGGATGAGCGCCTCGGGCAGCCGCCGCCCGCCGTACACCTTCTTGTTGAAGATGAGGTGCGAGTACTCGTGCGCCATGATGCCCGCGTTGATGGCCAGCGGCGCCCGCTGCAGCTCGTCGAAGGGCAGCACCATGAAGGCCTGCACCGGCGGGAAGTACAGCGCGTTGTCCTTGAGCGCCTCGCCGCTGGTGTCGGCCAGGATGAACTCGGGGAAGTAGTAGACGGTGATGGGGTCGCCGAAGTCCGCCAGGGGGATGTTGCCTACGGTGCGGAAGTAGTCGAAGGCCTTCTCGAAGTTGTAGTAGGCGGTGACCATGTTCCAGGTGTGGAAGTCGGCCGGCCACAGCACCCCATCGTGGGTGATGAAGCTGGCGGTGACGTCCCGGCCTCCGCCCTTGATCATCGCGTTGCCGAACGCCTCCTCGGTGGGAGCGTTGATCAGCTCCGGATCCTGGGAGTCCGAGCGGATGCGCGCCCCGCCCACCAGCTTGGCGACCACGCCCTCCATGCTGACGACGTTGGTGACGGTGGTGAGCTGGACCTCTTGCGGCACGTAGGTGCCACTGTTGGTGAGCACCAGGGCGCTGACGCGGACCGGGGCCTCGGGCTCGGGAGCGCACGCGGCCAGCGAGGCGAGCGCGGCGACGATGAGGGTTCGATGCATACCCCGCGTTTTACTACGGTCCCGGCCGCATTCAGAAGCGCCCGGCGGAGTCAAGGTGGCGGCGCGGGCCGGGGGGCGCCCAGCAGCAGCAGCAGCCCGAGGCCCCAGGTGGGGAGCGAGCAGGCCGCCCTCCGGATTCCTTGACGCATCGTTTCCACGCTCCGTATGGTGCCGCCCCTTCGTTCACGAACGTCCTTCAACGCAGGCGGTGTCATGGCGGTCCCGTTCATCACCCAGGTCAAGCGTACCCACAGCTGCGGTCAGCTCACCAAGGAGCACATCGGCCAGGAGGTGGTTCTCTTCGGCTGGGTGCAGAATCGGCGAGACCACGGCGGCGCGGTCTTCATCGACTTGCGGGACCGTGAAGGGCTCACCCAGGTCGTCTTCGAGCCAGATGCCAAGGAGGCCCATGAGCTGGCCGGGCAGCTGCGGCTCGAGTACTGCATCGGCATCCGCGGCAAGGTCATCTCCCGCGGCAAGAACGCCAACCCGAAGATGAAGACGGGTGACATCGAGGTGAAGGCGGACGCCCTCACCATCTTCAACCGCTCCGAGCCCACGCCGTTCCTCGTCGAGGACAACATCGAGACGAGCGAGGAGAAGCGCCTGGCGCACCGCTACCTGGACCTGCGCCGCCGGCCGCTGCAGCAGTCGCTGATGACGCGCTCGAAGATGAATGCCATCACCCGCTCGTACATGGTGGGCAACGGCTTCCTCGAGTTGGAGACGCCGTTCATGGGCAAGTACACGCCCGGCGGCGCGCGCAACTTCCTGGTCCCCAGCCGCCTCAACCCGGGCAAGTTCTACGCCCTGGCCGAGAGCCCCCAGCTCTACAAGCAGCTCTTCATGGTCGCGGGCTTCGAGCGCTACTTCCAGATCGTCAAGTGCTTCCGCGACGAGGACCTGCGCCTGGACCGCCAGCCGGAGTTCACCCAGATCGACGTGGAGATGAGCTTCGTCACCCAGGACGACATCTTCACCATCATCGAGGGGTTGATTAAGCGGCTGTGGAAGGAGGTCCTCGATATCGACGTGCCCACGCCGTTCATGCGCATGGACTTCTACGAGTCCATGGACAAGTACGGCAACGACAAGCCGGACCTGCGCTTCGGGCTGGAGCACATCGTCCTGACGAACCTCATCCGCGAGCACGGCGAGGCGGGCGGGGTGCCGCTGATGTTCGAGGCGGTGCAGCACAAGGGCATCGTCAAGGCGATGGTGATTCCGGCGGACAAGGCGCTCAGCCGCGCCGAGTCCGACAAGCTGGAGGAGTTCGCCAAGCAGGCGGGCGCTCGCGGCCTGGCGCGCGCCAAGGTGGGCGAGGGCGGCGAGTGGACGCAGTCGCCGCTGGCCAAGACGATCACCCCCGCGCTGCGGCTGGCCATCAACCAGGCGTGCAACGCGAAGACGGGCGACCTCATCCTCTTCCAGTTCGGCCGCGAGTCGCTGGTCCACACGGTGATGGCGAACCTGCGCGTCCATGTGGCCAAGAAGCTGGGTCTGATTCCGGAGTACGGCAGTGGCGGCCAGTGGAAGTTCCTGTGGGTGGTGAACCCGCCGCTGTTCGAGTACGACGAGGAGTCCAAGACGTGGGCCGCCGCGCACCACGCCTTCACCCGGCCGCACGACGAGGACGTGGAGTACCTGCTCACGGATCCAGGTCGGGTGAAGTGCCACCGCTACGACGTGGTGCTCAACGGCTTCGAGATCGGCGGCGGCTCCATCCGCCTGCATGATCCGAAGGTGCAGTCCGAGGTCTTCAAGGCGCTGGGCATCGGTGAGGAGGAGGCGCGCACCAAGTTCGGCTTCCTGCTGGACGCGCTGAAGTTCGGCGCCCCGCCGCACGGCGGCATTGCCCTGGGCATGGACCGCCTGGCGATGTTGCTCACCGGCGCCGAGTCCCTGCGTGACGTGATTCCGTTCCCGAAGTCGAAGACGGGCACGGACCTGATGACCGGCGCGCCGGGCGATGTGGACGAGCGGCAGCTCAAGGAGGTCCACGTCCGCTCGGCGCCACCTCCGGCGCAGAAGTAAGCCCCTCCCTCCTGGGGTGGGAGTGAGTTTCTAGGGAGAAGTGAACTAGAAACTCACTGTCATGCAACGACACGGCAGGACGAGGCTGGCGCTCCTGGCGCTGGCGCTGGCGGCGTGCTCCTCGGCACCTCAGCCCCCCCTGGTGGTGGGCACCGTGCCGTGGGTGGGCACGGAGCCGCTGTTCCTGGCGCGTGAGCTGGGCCTGTACCCGGCCGGGCAGATCCACCTGGCCGAGTACATGAACACGCCCCAGCGGCTCCAGGCCTTCCGCAATGGCGTCATCGACGCGGTGACGCTGACGCTCGATGACGTGATGATCCTCGACCACTTCGGGCAGGAGGTCCGGGTGGTGCTCGTGCTCGATGCCTCCCACGGGGCCGACTGCCTGATGGCGCGGCGGGAGGTGAAGTCGCTGGCGGACCTCAAGGGCCTGCGCGTGGCCTCCGAGGACATGACGCTGCCGACCTACATGCTCCACCGGGCCCTGGAGGAGGTGAAGCTGCGGGGCGAGGACGTGCAGCGGGTGTTCCACAACCCCGAGGAGCAGGAGACGGTCTTCCAGCGTGGCACGGTGGACGCCGTGGTGAGCTACGAGCCTTACTGCACCCGGCTGGAAGCGGCGGGCGCGCACCGGCTCTTCGACAGCGCGCGGATCCCTGGGGAGATCATCGACGTGCTGGTGGTGCGCGAGAGCCACCTGCGGACGCGCCCGGAGCAGGTGGACATGTTGCTGCGCGGGTGGTTCGCCGCCCTCGCGCGCTTCCAGGCCGCTCCCTCCGAGAGCGCTCGCCGGATGGCGCCTCGGCTCGGGCTGGAAGCGCCGTGGTTCCTCGAGAGCATGGCGGGGGTTCGCCACCCGAGCGCGCGGGAGCAGCACGCGCTGCTCGCGGGCGAGGAGCCCCGCCTCGTGGAGACCATCGACCGGGTGGGCGCCGTCATGGTGCAACAGCAGCTCCTGCCCACCGCACCCTCCGCGCGCCGCCTGCTCGACTCCGGCCCTTTGCTTCGGGTGGCGCCGTGAGCCCCACTCCGCGCCACAGGTGGCAGCGGACCGCCGGCATCCCGCTGTTGCTCGTGCTCATCTATGCCGTCTGTTTCGGCCTCTACTCGCTGCGCCGCGAGACCCAGACCAGCGTGCGGAACGACGAGCGCTTCACGCTTCGGAAGGTCACCGTGGAGATGGCGCAGCTCCAGAGCACCCTGGAGACCTTCCTGAGGGAAGGGAAGCTCACGGTGGCGCGCGAGCTGGTGGCGGGCATGAGCTCCAACCCCCACCTGCAGGTGGGGCTGCTCATCGACGACCGGCAGACGGTGGTGGCCTCAACGCGGCTGGCGCTGCTGGATCGGAAGGTGTCCGAAGCCTGGCCGGAGCTGCTGCGCCTCGAACATGCCGAGCGGATGGGGCGGGCCCGCAGGCACATGACCGGAATCGTGGAGGTCAGCGCCGACGGTCAGCGCGTGGTCGGCTACTACCCGGTCTTCTTGAGCTTCGACAGGCTCCCGGAGAAGGTGGGCTTCCTCTACTTCCAGCACGACCTCGCGACGCTCAAGGCCGCCAGCCTCTACGAGGTGCAGCGCTCGGTGCTCCGCTCGAGCCTGATGTTGCTGCTCATCGCCGGGACGATGGGGCTCGTCATCCAGCTCACCCTGGGCCGGCGCATCCAGCGCCTGACCGAGGCCGCGCGAGAGGTGGTAGCGGGCAAGCCCGGCGTGGCGAGCACCGAGGAGAGCGACGACGCGCTGGGGAGGCTGGGGCAGGCGGTCAGCCAGATGGCCGAGCAGATCGGCCGCAACCAACAGGAGCTCGAGGAGAACGAGGCGCGGTTCCAGACGCTCATCGAGCGCTCGCCGGACGCCACCTTCATCCACTGGGAGGGCAAGGTGGTGTTCCACAACCCGGCGGCCGCGGCGCTGCTGGGGTACGCGCAGGCCACCGAGCTGCGGGGCCGACAGGTGGCGGAGCTGGTGGCGCCCGAGGACGTGGCGGCGCTCACGGGGCCGATGGAGAGCGATACGCCCCGCGAGGTCCGCTGGGTACACCTCGCGGGACGGCAGGTGCTGGGCGAGGTGGTGACATTCCCCCTGGTATTCGAGCGGCAGCCGATGCGGGTGTCCATCGTGCGGGACATCACCGAGCGGAGGCAGTTCCAGGACAAGCTGAACGCGGCCGACCGCATGGCCTCTCTAGGGACGCTGGCCGCGGGGGTGGCGCACGAGATCAACAACCCGCTGTCCTTCATGCTCAGCAATGTGCGCTTCGTCAGCGAGGAGTTGCGCGCGCTGTCGGACGGATGGGACGCGCCCACCCGGGAGCGGCTGCGTGAGGTGCATGCGGCGCTGGAGGAGACGCTCGCGGGAGGAGATCGGGTCCGGGACATCGTCCGGGACTTGAGGACGTTCTCGCGCAGGGACGAGGGGGCCCGTGGGCCGGTGAATCTCCACTCCGTGTTGGACTTGTGCGGGAACATCGCTCGAGGCCAGTTGAGGCACCGGGCGCAGTTGGTGAAGGACTATGGCGTGCTGCCGCTCATCCACGGCAGTGAGTCGCGGCTCGGGCAGCTCTTCCTCAACCTCATCGTCAACGCCGCGCAGGCCATCCCCGAGGGGAGGGATCCGAAGGTGCAGGAGGTGCGCGTCACCACGCGGCGGGAGGGCGCGGACTGGGTGGTGGTGGAGGTGAAGGACACCGGGGTGGGCATCTCTCCGGAGCACCAGCGCCGGCTGTTCGAGCCGTTCTTCACCACCAAGCCCGAGGGGGTGGGCACGGGGCTGGGCCTGTCCATCTGCCACGGCATCGTGTCGGCGCTGGGCGGCCGCATCACCGTGGAGAGCGAGCCGGGCCATGGCAGCACCTTCCGGGTCTTCCTGCCGGTGGGGGCCACGGCCTGAGCCGGACTCATTTGGGGTACTTCTGGGCGAAGTTCTTCCTCACCACCTCGAGGGCCAGGGCCTCCGAGGCCCGTTCGGTGTCTTCCTTGGAGGGGGAGACCCAGCTCTCGTAGCTTCCCAGCGCCTTGGTGAACGTGCGCTTCATGTTGTCCGTCATGTACAAGCCCAGGGATTCCATCAGCCAGCGCACCGCGTCGAAGGCATACCCGTACCAGGCGTCCTCGCAGCCGGTCTCCTCGATGACGATGTCGAGCGTCTCGTGTACCGCGATCGTGAGCGCCAGCTGGAGGTCCTGCTCGTCCTCGGGCAGCGTCACCGAGCGGAAGTACTCATCGAGCCGGCGCAGCCACCGCTGGCTCTTCTGTATCGCCTGGACGATGGCCTGGATGTTGCGCTCCAGCTCCATGCCGGGGCCCCTGAGCGGGGCCTTCCCCTTGAAGAAATAGCTCGAGACGTAGCCGCCGATGACGGGGTTGCCCAGGAACGAGCCACTGAGCTGGCACCAGGGCCCGACGGTGTTGGAGACCAGGGCGCTGACCTCCTGGAACAGGGCGAAGCGCTGGTTCTCGGGGATGTGCGTGGCGTCCCGGGGGATGCGCGAGGAGAGGAACCGCCGCAGCTCCTCCGCCAGCCGCTCCGGTTGGAAGGCATCGAGGCTGTCTCGGATGCGCTGCCAGTCGCTCCCGTCCTCGCCCTGCTTGCGGTGTTTCTTGCTCATGGGCTCTCCGCGCCGCCGCCTCGCCCCGCGATGCCCCGTGCCGCGAGCCGGACGAACTGCGCGTAGCGGACCACATCTCCGGGGTGCTTGGGGAGCAGCACCAGCGGGGTGAGGGGGGGGGTGGGCAGTCGCGCCCGGCGCAGGAGGAACTCGAAGCCCAGCCGGGCCGCCCGCGCGTTGCCATCCGGGAACGGGTGGAAGAAGGCCAGGTCCAGGTACAGCCGCACGGCCTGGACCACCGGGTGGCAGCCGTCCGCCGCGTCCGCCTCCACCTTGCGCGTGAACATCGCCTCCAGCTCCGGGAAGAAGAGGTAGCGGTGGGCGCCGCCGTGGGCGAACGCATCCCCCGTGCGGAAGGACACGGCGTGTCCGAGGACCCGGGCCTGCACCTCGCGCAGCCGCTCGTAGGTCAGGGGCGCCTGGGCATCCGCCAGGGCCCGTACATGGGCCAGCGCGTCCCGGAAGCGGGCCTCTCGCGCCGGGTCCTCGTGGGCCGGCGTGTCCAGCTCCGCCAGGAACCGCTCCTGGGCGTGCGTCTCCTCGAAGGCCCGGGCGCTGGCGGCCTCCAGCTCGGGGCGCAGGTGGGGAAAGGTCCAGTCCAGGGCGAGGCTGGCCTGGAGGTGGGGCAAGAGCTTCTCGGTGGCCTCCACTGCGCGTGTGGCTCCCTGGGTGATGAGTCGTCCGCCCAGCATCCCACGGACAGAGTATGGTACGCCCCCGCCGAACAGGTGGCATTAGGAGGAGAGGGGCTGAATGAAGACGTTCCTCGTGGTCAACCCGCGCAGCGCCGGTGGTCAGACGGGAAAGCGCTGGGCGGAGCTGTCCGCCCAGGTGTCCCGGAGCATCGGCGAGTTCGGTCACGAGTTCACCGCCGGGGCCATGGACGCGGCGCGCATCGCCCGCAAGGCCATCGAGGACGGCTACGAGTGCATCGTCGCGGTGGGCGGGGACGGCACCATCAACGAGGTGGTCAACGGCTTCTTCCGTGACGGCCAGGTCATCAACCCGAAGGCCGCGCTGGGCGTCATTCCCCGGGGCACGGGTGGCGACTTCCGGCGCGCGTTCGGGTGGGACCTGGAGCTGGACTCGGCGCTGGCGCGGCTGCGCACCGAGAAGACGGAGCCCTTCGACGTGGGGCTCGTCGAGTACACCACCCGCGAGGGCAAGCGGGAGCAGCGCTTCTTCGCCAACATCGCCTCCATGGGCGTGAGCGCGGTGGTGGCCAACGAGGTGAACACCAGCAGCAAGGCGCTGGGCGCCAACATGACCTTCGTGCTGGGCACGGTGAAGGGCATGTTCCGCTTCGAGCCGCCCACGGTGCGCATCCGCGTGGATGGAGGGCCCCAGGAGTCGGTGCCCATCAACGTGGTGGCGGTGGCCAACGGCCGCTACTTCGGCAGCGGCATGTGCGTGGCGCCGGACGCGCTCACCCATGATGGGCTCTTCGACGTCACCATCTGGTCCGGCTACACGCTCAGCGACTTCATCTTCAAGTCCAAGGGCATCTACAGCGGCCAGCACGTGACGTGGAAGGGCACGCGCCAGCTCAAGTGCCGCACCTTCGAGGTGGAGAGCGTCGAAGGTCAGGAGGTGCTGCTCGAGGTGGACGGCGAGGTGCCCGGCCGGCTGCCCGCGAAGATGACGCTGCAGCCGGCCGCCATCCGCCTCAAGGTGTAGTGGCGGGCATGAAGTAGTAGACGAGCAGCGTGGGCCAGTGGATCTCGGTGTTCGAGGACTCGCGCGAGTAGTAGTGCGTCAGGTACCCGGGCGAGTTCAGGCGGAAGGAGATCAGCCCATCCGTCTGATGCGCCTGCTTCACGGGGTCCACCAGCAGTGGGTTGGAGTTGATGCCCATCTGGATGCCGTACTTGCCGTTGCCGTTCCACAGCCACCAGGCGCCGAGGTTGCTGCCGGAGATGGCGGGCTTGTTGTTCCAGGTGATGCCGGTCTCGCTCCAGGTGTCGTTGGGGACCAGGTGCGTGTAGACGCTGCCGTCATTCCCGTAGGCGTAGCCGCCGTGGGACGTGGTCACCAGGCTGACCGCGGCGATCCGCGCGGTGGCGGGGATGCTGGCGAGGTTGAAGCGCAGGAAGGTCTCCGAGAGGCCCCGGTCGACGATCAGGGTCGCTCCCGTGCCATGGTTGGTGCCGGGGCTGGCCGACATGACATGCGCGTCCGCCTCGGTGGAGAGGACCGCCACCTGGAGGGTCGCCGGCACCGGAGGATAGGCGTAGTGGACGGTGAGCTTCGGGCGCATGGCCGCGTCCGGGTACTCGCGCGAGCGGTAGTGGCCCAGGGCGCCGACGGAGTTGAGCCGGAAGGAGATCAACTTGTCGGAGTCCAGCGCCCGCTGCACGGGGGCTGACAGCCGCTGGTGTGCGTTGAGGCCCAGCTGGTTCAGGGGCTTGTTCGGGGCGAACTCCAGCCACCAGGAGCCGAGATCGCTCTGCCCGGGCTCGGCCACGAAGCTCTGGCTCGGTGCGTCTTCGGGCCGGTTGTGCCAGGTGATGCCGGTCTCGCTCCAGGCGTCATTGGAGACCAGGTACGTGTAGACGCTCCAGTCGTCGATGAGGTTCGAGCCGCTGTAGCCCACGGCCTGCAGGCTGACCGAGGAGACGGCTGCCCCGGAGGGGATGCCGCCGAGGTTGAAGCGCAGGTAGGCGGAGCGGTCGCCCTTGTCGAGGGTCAGCGTCTCACTGGTGCCGAAGTTGGTCAGCGCGTTGGCGGTGTCGATGTACGCGTCCGCCTCGGGTTCGAGGACCGCCGGCGCGGCGGGAGGGAAGTAGCGGACGATGAGCTTGGGCCGCTCGTCGGGGATGCCGTGTTCGCGCGAGCGGTACAGCGTCTTGTACCCGGGGGAGGCCAGCCGGAAGGAGATCAACCCATCCGAGTCCAGCGCCTCCTGCACCGGGGCCATCAGCTTCGGGCTCCAATTGGCACCGTACTGAAGCTTCGCGGTGCCTCCGTACCAGAGCCACCAGCCTCCGAGCCGCTCGGTCGAGGCCGCGGGCCGGGTGTACCAGTTGAGGCCCGTCTCGCTCCACGTGTCGTCGGTGACCAGGTAGGTGTAGACGCTGCCATCGCCGTTGTAGGCCCAGCCGTCGTAGGCCACGGCCTGCAGCATGACCGAGGCGATGCGGGCGCCGGCGGGGATGCTGGCGAGGTTGAAGCGGACGTAGACCTCCGCGATGCCCCGGTCGATGGTCATGCTCGACGAGGTGCCGAAGTTCGCCCCGGGCATGTTGGTGGTGACATACGCGTCCGCCACGGCGTCGAGGATCACCTCGGTGGGGGCCGTGGAGAGAGCGGCCTGGTGCGTCGAGAGCGGGCTCACCGGCTCTTCGGTGAGCTCGCCGCCCGCGTCACAGCCGGTGGCGAGTCCCAGCAGCAGGGAAGGGAGGACGAGAGAGCGGACGGAACGCTTCCAATGAGGTGCTCGGGACATGTGCGGACTCCTGGGGGCTTGCGCGTCGGCCCTTGCCGGCGCGGTCAGCACCTCCTTGAGCAAGCGGAGGGCCAGGGTCCGGAGCGTGGGGGTTTGCCCAGGTGTTTCAGGAGCTTGGGCGCCAGCGGGCGCCTGTCAGCCCGGGGCGGCGGGGCGGAACGTGCCAGAGTTGGCACGCGCGCGTGTTCTCCCTGCGGACGCGCGTGTCCTGGACCTCAAGGCGTGAAGGTGAAGCCGTCGAGGACGCCGTACGCGTAGAGGGCCGCGAAGGCATAGGCCCCCACGAGATAGGACGCGTTGAGCTTGCGCGCCACCCTCGCGTCCTCGGCGCTGTAGCGCCCGTCCGGCCCCCGCAACGCCAGCGCCGTGCTCAGCGAGGCCGCGGAGACGACGAGGCTCGTACCCTGCGCCACCGCGAGCACGGTGCCTTTCGTCCGGCGGCCGTGCTGGAAATGGCCGACACCGAACGGGACCAGGTACCAGCCCCGCGAGGGCGGGGTCGCGCCTGGGAGTGCCAGCGCGGGTGAGGGCTCCGGTGCTGGAGGAGGGGATGGCACGAGGACCGGCGGCCGGCGCTCGGCGGCCAGCGCGGCGATGCGCTCTCGGTGCAGGGTGCGCACGCGCTCCACGAAAGCGACGAAGTCGGGCGGGTACAAGAGCGGGTCCAGCTTCGCGTCATCGCTGGCGGCGAGCCCCAGCACCGCCTCGTGCTCGGCGCGGGCGGCGTCCTCCTGCGCGTGGTAGGTGGCGGCCAGCAGCAAGTGGGCCTCTGCCTCCAGCGCCGCTCCGTCCAGCCGCAAGGGATAGAGGAGCGCTTCCAGCTCGGTGCGAGCCTGCGCCAGCTCTCCGGATTGGTAGGCCGCTCGGGCCGGCTCCAGCGGAGAGGCGAGCGTCAGCACCATGGCCACCACGAGGCCCGTCATGGCGTTCCCTCCAGCACCACCTCGATGCGCGTTCCCGCCACCACCTCCACCTCGCGCCGCAGGGGCGGCCCTCCCGGCACCCGGGCCGAGATGACGTGCCGTCCGTGCTCGACATATTGGGAGCCCGAGAGCGGTGCCACGCCCGCCTCCACTCCGTCGATGAAGACGCGGGCGCCGGAGGGCGCGGCGATGTGGACCTCGGCCTTGCGTACCTGGAGCGCCACTTCGCGCGTCACCGTCTCCCCGGCGGATACCTGAAGGACTTCCTCCACCGTGTCACACAGCGGGTTGACCAGGCGCAGGCGGTGCTCGCCCGGTGAGAGGCTCACCTCGCGCACGCGCGGCGTGTAGCCCCGGCTCTTGCCGTCCACGAACACCTCGGCCCAGGGTCGCACTGTCACCTTCAGCGTCGCGGGCTTTACGGGCTCGGCGGGTGGGGGCGCCTCGGTAGGGGAGCCGCTACGGGGGGCTTCGGGGGCGCTGGAGGGCACAGGAGCCGCGCGTGGCGCCGAGGGACGCGCGCTTCCGGAGCTCTTCTTCTTCGGCTCCGGACGTGAGCCCTCGCGCACAGGCTCTAGACGGGCGACGGGGCTCGGTGTCTCCACCTGGGGCTCCGGGGCCTGAACCGCTACGGCTTCGGGCTCCGGGCGCTTCGCCTCCTGAGGGGCCGGCTCGACCTGGACGGAGGGCAATGGCGCGGGCTCGGGTGTGAGCCATCGCGATGCTCCCCACGCGAGCCCTCCGAGGACGACCGCCAGCGCCACGCCCAGCGCGAGCACCTTCCGTCGTCCGGCCTGCGGACGTTCGCGCAGCAACGCGACCACCTCGGGCGAGTCCGGTTGGAGCGCCAGGGCGCCGTTGAGCACCTTCGCGGCCCGAGCCCCCTGGCCCTTCGCCAGCAACGCGCGGCCTTCACTCAGCAGTTGCTGGAACCGGGCCTCGCGGCGCCGCGCGCTGTAGCCCAGCGGATCCTGGAAGAAGGCTCGGGACTCCTCCGCCGGAGACCCAGCGATGCGCCCCACCACCTCCTCCAGCAGCGGCGCCAGCACCTCGCCGCTCGCGGGCCGGTCGCGGGAGTCCCTCGCGAGGCAGCGCGCGACCAGGGTACTCAGCGGCTCAGGCGTTCCCGGGACGAGCTCCGTCAGGGGCGGCGCATCCTTCGTCATCACCGAGGCCGCCAGGTGCGCGGCGCCCTTTCCTCCGTGCGGCGTGGTGCCGGTACACAGCTCGAAGAGCATGACGCCCACCGCGTACACGTCCGAGGCGGGCGAGAAGGCGCCGGTGTCGATGCGCTCGGGCGCCATGTACGGCAGCGAGCCGGTAATGGCGCCGGTGCTCGTGAGCCGCTCCTGATCCGCCAGCGCGGCGATGCCGAAGTCCGCCAGCTTCAGCGGCCCTCCCCGAGCTACCAGCACGTTCTCCGGCTTCACGTCTCGGTGTACCACCCCGCGCGCGTGCGCCTCGCCGAGCGCCTCGGCCAATGCCCACCCCAGCACCGCCGCAGCCTCGGGAGGCACGGGAGAGAGCCGCCGCGCCAGCTCGCGCAGGCTCTCGCCCTGCACCCACTCGCACACCAAGAAGGGCCCGCGCGCCGCGTCCTCGCCGAAGTCGTGAATCTCCAGCACGTTGGGGTGCTTGAGCGAGGCCACCAGCTCGGCCTCGCGGCGGAAGCGCTCGGTGCGGCTCTCGTCGCCGCCCGGGTGCATCACCTTCACCGCCACCCGGCGCGCCAGCCGCAGGTCCGTGGCCAGGAAGACGGTGGCCATGCCGCCACGTCCCAGCTCCTGCTCCAACTGGTAGCGGCCGGCCAGCAGTTCACCCGTCATCTCGCCACATTCTAGAACCCGTCTCCCGGGGAGCAATCTCCGCTGCCTCAGAGCAGCCGGCACGCTCGGTGCGTGCCCGAGCCCACCTGCTCACACACGCCCGGCGCGCCCCCGGGGCAGTCCTCATCGCGCTGGCAGGGCTGGCGGCATTGCTTCGTGCTCCCGGAGCCCACGCAGACGCCGCAGCGGACACAGTCCATGGAAGAGCGACAGGTGAGGCCCAGCGTCTCCGGAGGCGTGCCGCCGCACTGCTCGATGCACAGCGAGTCCGGGCTGCACCGGTAGCTGGAAGGACACTCCAGGTCCGCGCGGCAGGTGTATTCGCAGCGGTGGTACAGCGGGTGGCAGACCGCGAGGCGCTGGCAGTCGAGGCCCTCGCACGTCTCTCCCAGCCGGGGCCCTTCCTCGCACTTGCCCGCCTCGTTGCAGCGCCAGCCCGCCCGACAGTGCGAGTCCTCGTCGCAGTTGAGGGCCTCGGCGCAGTCGGAGCCCTCGCACGGCGTCTCCTCCTCGCACGTGGGGTCGTCCTCGCAGCGGACCTGGATGTCGAGCGGACAGCCGAGCCACACCGTGCTGGCGAGTGCGGCGAACAGGACGAGGCAGGGTCGGCGCATGGGGTTCATTCTCCTTCGCCCAGGTAGCGGAACAGCGAGCGCAGGCCGATTCCCAGGGCCTGCGCCGCGTCCTTCTTGCTCCCGCCACTGCGGGCGATGGCCTCGCGCACGTACCGCTGCACGAAGGCATCACGCGCCTCCTCCAGCGGCGCCAGCGGGGCGTGCTCTCCACCCAGCTCCAGGTCCGCCGGGCCGATGAGCTCTCCCGAGGCCAGGATCGCCGCGCGCCGAACCCGCGACACCAGCTCGCGCACATTGCCGGGGAAGGGGTGGCCTCGCAGCGCCTCGGTGGCCTTCTGGGTGAAGCCCTTGGCGCGGCGGCCCTCCTGGGACAGCACATGGTGAGCGATGAGCAGCACGTCGTCTCCGCGCTCCCGCAAGGGCGGCACGTCCACGCGCACCTCGTCCAGCCGGAACAGGAGATCCTCCCGGAAGAGGCCCTCCCGCACCAGCGCCTTGAGCGGCTTGTGCGAAGCGGAGATGACGCGCATGTCCACCTTGCGCGGGTGGTTCTCTCCCAGCCGGGTGACTTCGCGCTCCTGCACCACGCGCAGCAGCCGGGTCTGGAGCGCGCGCGGCATGTCGCCGATCTCGTCCAGGAAGAGCGTGCCTCCGTCCGCCGACTCCACCAGCCCGGGCCGGTCCGCGCCCGCGCCCGAGAAGGCGCCGCGCGCGTGGCCGAACAGCTCTCGCTCGATGAGGGACTCGGGCAGCGCCGCGCAGTTGATGGCCACCAGCCGTCCGCGTCGCCCGCTGCGCCGGTGCAGCGCCCGCGCCACGCCTTCCTTGCCCGTGCCCGTCTCGCCCTGGATCAGCACGTTGAGCGAGGTGGGCCCCAGGCGCTCCACCTGCCGGTACAGCTCGCCCATGGGGCGCGACTCGCCGATGAGGCCCTCGAACGTCGCCGCTTCGATCCGCTGCGTGAGGTTGTCCACCTGCGCGCGCAGCTCGGTCAGCTCGCGCGAGGTGGCCAGCAGCAGCGCCGCCAGCGCGGAGAGGGCCATGGCCTCCTCCAACTCCACTGCGGAGAAGGGCGGGGTGCCGGCGCGTCGCCCGAGGTACACCACCGAGAGGGGCGCCGGCCCCGCGCGCAGGGGCACCACCAGGGCGGAGGTGAGGCGCAGGGCCAGGATGCTCGGCGCGCCGGCCAGCGCCTTGTCCGCGGCCACGTCCGCCACCAGCACCGGCGCCCCCGAGGCCACCACCCGATCCACCAGGCTGTCCACCACCGCCGCCTCCGGCACCGGCCCGGTGGCGCACAGCACCTGTCGCCGCACTCCTTCCGCCGACACCAGGAAGCCCACGTCCGCGCCCACCGCCTCCGCCAGCCCGCGCATGGCTGACTCCAGCAGCTCCGGGGCGGGGCGCTGCAGCATCAGCCGCGACGCGAAGCCCGCCAGCACCGCGACCATCTTCCCGGACGGAGCCTGCGTGGGGGCCTGAGGCGCTTCGGAGGCGAGGAGGGTGAGCGTGGCGCTGCCCACGGAGAAGGCATCGCCCGGAGCGAGAGCGGCCAGCTCCACGCGCTTGCCGCGCACCCGCACGTCGCAGCCCTTGCTCGCGGGAGACACCGACCAACCGCGAGCGTCGCGGAACAGCAATGCGTGGCTGGCCTTCACTCCGGAGGCATCGAGGACGACGTCGCAGGCGGCGTCCGTGCCTACGGACACCACGGGCTTGTCCAGCGGGATGCGGCGGCCATCGGGCAGAACCAGGAAGAGGGACATGGGAGGGCGAACCCGCAGCAGTCTAAGCGCGCCCGGTGGGAGCCCAGGAGCCCGGTTGCCTGGAGAGCAGGCGGAGGACGTAGAGAGTTGGGCAAACCACGCCCAACCTGATGCATTCTATCCATGGTGGCGTTACCACGGAGGCTCCATGTCCCACCGCGAATCGCTGTCCCAGCTCGATCTCTTCACCGGGGCCGTCTCCGAGCCCCCGGCGCGCCGCTCACGCAAGGCGGCTCCGGTCGGTCCCGCTCCCGCCTCCGAGGAGCTGCGTGCTCTGGGGGATCGCCTGCCTCAGGGCATCCACCTGGGCACCTCCTCCTGGGCCTTCCCGGGCTGGACGGGGCTCGTCTACGACCGGGAGGCGGCGCAGTCGACGCTGGCTCGGGAGGGGCTGGGCGCCTATGGCCAGCACCCGGTGCTGCGCACGGTGGGCATCGACCGGACCTTCTATGCGCCCGTGTCCTCCGTCACCTTCGCCGAATACGCCGCGCAGGTACCCGAGGGCTTTCGCTTCCTGGTGAAGGCGCACGAGGTCTGCACCCTCGCGCGCTTCCCGCACCATGAGCGCTATGGCGTCCACCGGGGGCAGCCCAATGACCGCTTCCTGCAGGCCAGCTACGCGGCGGACATGGTGGTGGCGCCCTTCGTGGAGGGGCTCGGGGACAAGGCCGGGCCGCTCGTCTTCCAGTTCCCGCCGCAGGACACGCGGGGCTTTGGAGGCCCGGCGCGCTTCGTCGAGCGGCTCCACGCCTTCTTCGCCGCGCTGCCCCGGGGGCCGCTCTACGCGGTGGAGGTCCGCAACGAGGAACTGCTCACCGAGGGCTTTGCCCAGGCGCTCGCGGAGCTGGGCGTGTGCCCGGTGCTGTCCGCGTGGCGCCACATGCCTCCGGTGGTGCATCAGGCGGTGCGCACGCGGGCCATGGCGTCCCGCGCCCTGGTGGCGCGGTGGATGCTGCCGCCGCATCTCGGCTACGAGGAGGCCTACGCCCGCTACGCGCCCTTCCGGAGGCTGGTGGATGAGGACACCGTCACCCGCGAGGCCCTGGCGGGCATCTGTGCCGCCGCGGCGAAACGTGGTGTTCAAACCTTTGTCATCATCAACAACAAGGCCGAGGGCAGCGCGCCTTTGTCAGCTGTCAAGCTCGCCGAAAGTATCACCCGTGTATTAGACGGCCGACATGCTGCGTCACGGGAATGATACCGTGAATACGTAGCGCACTGTGCATACCTCTTGCTATGAGAGGCGAGCATGAAGCCATTGATGATGGCGGCACTGGTGGTTCAGCTGACTTCGGCCGGGGGAGCGGGGAGTGGGCAGGCAGGGGAAGGCTCGAAGGCCGGAGCGTCCACGAAGGACGTGGGTAAACATTTCTCCGCGCTGAAGACCGAAGTGACGTCACTGAAGGAACAGTTTCGCCAGGCCAAGGAGCGAGCCCGGCTCGATTCCGAGCGCAGGAAGCGAGAGGAAGAGGGCTTCTATGAGCCGCAGACCTCCGCCGCCGCCGGAGCCGTCGCAGCCCCCGGAGCAAATCCCTCCCGATGAGGAGGTGGTCGAAATTCCCGTCGATGGGAATCTCGACCTGCATCTTTTTCACCCACGGGATGTGAAGGATCTCGTCACCGAGTACCTGTGGGCGTGTCGTCAGAAGGGCGTGCTCGACGTGCGGATCATTCACGGCAAGGGCACTGGCGCGCTGCGCCGTACCGTCCACTCCTTGTTGCCGAAGCTGCCCGAGGTGGAGTCGTTCCGGCCCGCGGGTGAAGGGGACGGAGGCTGGGGCGCCACCTGGGTCCGGCTGAAGCCCGCGGAGCCCGAAGGGGACAACCCCTGAGGTCGTCACACGGATCGTCGACTCTGTGGGGAGGGCGCACCTATAGTGCCTCGCCCACAGGTAACGATGACTCGCGAGCAACAGAAGGAGGAGATCAGCAAGGCCTATGTTCACGCCGTCGCGGCGCGGTGCGGGTTCGCCGTGGGCCAGTGGTCGCAGGACCAGGGCTGCGTCGACGTGAGCATCGGCGCGAGTGGCGCGCTGGGCGGAGGGACACTGGAGGATCCTCGAATCGATCTTCAGCTCAAATGCACCAGTGACGCCGGTCACGTTCGAGAGGACCACATTGCGTGGCAGCTCTCGCGGTCCCACTACGACAAGCTGCGAGCCCGCTCGTCGGTTCCGAAGCTCCTGGTCGTCCTCGTGCTGCCCGAGAGGGAAGCGGAGTGGATGCGGCACAGCGTGGAGGCACTCATCATCAAGCGCTGCGCGTACTGGCTCTCGATGTCCGGGATGCCAGCCGTCTCTTCGGAATCGAGGGTCGTGCAGCTACCGCGTACCAACCTCTTCTCGCCAGAGCAGTTGAACGCCATGATGGAGCGAGTCAGTCGAGGAGAGCCGCTGTGAACGTCTCGATGGTGCCAGGACTCGATGCGATCCGGCCTTCGGACGTTCAGCAGTACCTCCGGCAGCGTGGGTGGTTGGTAGGGCGGGAGCCGCAAGGAGATGTGGTGGAGTTCGTCTCCCCCGGCGTGGCTAGACCGCTTCTCCGAGTGAGGGTGCTCCTCGATCCAGGCTTCTCCGATTACACGCTGCGGATGGCCGAGCTGATTGATGTCCTCTCCCAGAGCGAGCATCGGCCGTTCATGGAGATCCTCAATGACCTGCTCAACCCGCCAGGCGACAGGATCCGCTTCAGACTCTTCTCGGAGAGCACGCGGTCCGGCTCCATTCCGCTCGATGACTCCATCCGGCTGCGTCAGGCCGCGAAGCAAATCTTCCTGGCGGCGGCTCACTCGGCCTTGAAGCCGCAGCGGCACTTCGCCCGCCTCGCCCAGGCCCCTGCCCTGGAGTTGCTGCAGGAATGCCGCGAGACCCAGACCGAGCGCGGCAGCTATGTGACATCGCTGCTCGTTCCGGTGACTCCTTCGGTGGGAGACGTGGAACTCGAAGCTCCCTATGCTCGCCGCGTCACGCAGACGTTGATGGGAGCGCTGGGAGAGACGGCGCGGAGCGTGGAGGCCGGAGAGCCCGGGACACTGCTCGAGCGAGCTGGCGTGGGCATCAGCTCGAACTTCCTCGCCGCGCTTGCCGAGCTGCGGCCGACGGGGGAGCGCTCGTTCATCCAGATCGACGTGAACTGGTCCCGTGCGCGCCCGGCTCCGAAGGTCGAGCGCTCCATGGTCAAGTTCGAGCAAGGTGTGTTCGGTATGTTCGACGAGGCGGCGCGCTCGTTGAGAGAGACGACACCGGTGACGGGGTTGGAGGTCGAAGGGTTCGTCATTCGCCTGGAGCGGCCCGAGCGGGACACCGATCAACCGGGCGAGGTGATGATCGCGACCGAGCTCGAGGGCTACGGAAGTGCCAAGGTGCATGTGCGTCTTTCAGCTCCGGCCTACTCCCAGGCAGCGGATGCGCACCGTGATGGGCGGCGTGTGCGCGTGCTGGGAACCCTGGCCAAGACAGGCAGGCGCTTCGAGCTGCGCGAGCCCTCGGGCTTCGAGATTCTCGACGAAGCCCCCTGAGAGGTTTGGGGCTCGCTCCAGGTGAGCGTTCTGGCTCGCCAGGAGTCCGGCGCAAGGGAATGGTAAAAGCACCCGCACGTGTCGTGCGAGCCGCCCGGCATTGACGATGCGAGGCGCCATGCAGCCTTCCCTCTCTCCTCGTACCTCTCTGGCGCGGTCTACGCTCCTCAAGATGGGGGCGCGCATCGCGCTGGTCATCTTCCTGGCCACCCTCTTCAGCTATCTCCACATCCTCCACACCCTGCGCGCCCAGGCGCTCGTCCAGCTGGAGCAGCACGTCAGGGAGCGCATCCAGCGGGAGCAGGTCCTCTTCGTGCTGGCGGAGGACAACCACGCCGTCCTCAAGAAGGCCCTGGAGGAGAAGATTCTTGCCCTGCGCGAGGAGGATCCGAACCCGCGCTTCGACCGACTGTTCGTGTACCTGCCCGACGGCACGGTCCGCAGCCGCGCCGAGGGCTTCGACGGCAAGCGGATGGCGGGCCTCTTCACGCCCCGGGGCGTAGCCATGAATGACGATCTGCGCCGCCGGATCCTGGCCGCGCACGAGGTGCTCAACCAGTACGGGCCCGCCTTTCATACCCGCTTCGCGGACACCTTCGTCGTGCTGCCGGAAGGGGCGATGGTCATCTACTTTCCCAATGGCCCGACCTATTGCCTGAACGCCTCCGCCACCGAGTCGATCATCTCCCAGGAGTTCTTCCCGCTGTCGCTGCCGGCGAACAACCCGGCAAGGCGGACGGCCTGGTCCGGCGTCTACCAGGATCCGAGCAACGGCAAGTGGCTGACCACGGTGTCGACCCCGTTGGACATGGACGGGCGCCATGTCGCGACGATCGGTCACGACTTCTCGCCCAACGACTTCCTGGGCCGCACCGTCACCGACCGTCTGCCGGGGGCGTACAACCTGCTCATCCGGGATGATGGCCAGCTCCTCGCGCACCCTGAGCTGAAGCTGGAGAGAACCACCGGCGCCTACCACATCCAGAGCGACGCCGAGCAGCCAGACGTGTGGAGCACCCAGCTCGATGCGGCACAGCGACGGGTACACCTTCGCGCCATCTTCGCGAAGGTGAAGCAGAGCAAGCCCGGCCAGCTCGTACACCAGCTCCCGGCGCAGGGTGAGTACATCGCCGCGGCGCGGCTGGAGGGCCCGGGCTGGAACTTCGTCACGGTGCTACCCGAGGGCGTGGTGTCCGAGCCCGCCTTCCAGGCGGCGCGCTATGTGCTGCTGGCCGGGGTGCTCTCGCTGCTGCTGGAGCTGGCCATCATGTACTGGGTGTTGCAGCAGCAGATCTCCCGCCCGCTGCGGGTCTTCACCCGGGCGACCGATCAGGTGAAGGCAGGTGACTTCAAGGTCGAGCTGGACACCGCGCGCGGGGACGAGCTGGGGCAGCTCGCGGGGGCCTTCCAGCTGATGACCGACGAGGTGCATCGCCGCGAGGACGCCCTGCGCAAGGCCAACGAAGAGCTGGAGCACCGGGTGGAGGAGCGCACGCGGGAGCTGAAGGAGGTCCACAGTCAGCTCATGCAGACGGCGCGACAGGCGGGCATGGCGGAGGTCGCCACCAACGTGCTGCACAACGTCGGCAACGTGCTCAACAGCGTCTACACCTCGGCGCACGTGGCCAAGGAGCGGCTGGCCGATCTGAAGCTGGAGAGCGTGAGCCGGGTGACGGGGATGCTCCAGGAGCACCAGGCCGACCTCAACACCTTCCTGATCCAGGACAAGCGGGGGCGGATCCTGATGCCCTTCCTGAGCCAGCTCGGGCAGAACCTGCTGGATGAGCGCCGGGAGATCATGTCCCTGCTCGCGGACGTCGGCCGCTACACCGAGCACATTGGCGACATCGTCAAGCTGCAGCAGGACTATGCCCGGGCGCCCCGGCTGCATGAGCCGGTCCTTCTCGAGGAGCTGGTGGAGGATGCCCTGCGCATCAACTCGGCCGCGCTGAGCCGCCATCAGGTGCGGGTGGAGCGGAGCCTGGAGTCCGTGCCCTCGGTGCTGACCGACAAGCACAAGGTGTTGATGATCCTGATCAACCTCATCAGCAACGCGAAGTACGCCCTGGATGCGGCGCCCGCGGAGCAGCGGCTCATGCGCGTGCGGCTCTCGCTGCCCACGGTCGACCGCGTCCGCATCGAGGTGAGCGACAACGGCATGGGCATCGCGCCGGAGCTGCGCACGCGCATCTTCCAATACGGCTTCACCACCCGGAAGGAGGGGCACGGCTTCGGGCTGCACTCCTGTGCCCTGGCTGCCCAGGAGCTGGAGGGCTCGTTGAAGGCCCACAGCGAGGGGCTCGGGCAAGGCGCCAGCTTCACCCTGGAGCTGCCCTGTGTTCCGGTCCAGGAGGAGGAGCACTCACTTCCAGGGGTAGCTCGACGGTGAAGGTCGCGCCCTGGCCCGGGGCGCTGATGGCGCGCACCGTGCCGCCGCTCGCTTCGACGATCTGCCGGGTGATGTAGAGCCCCAGCCCCAGGCCGCCGTAGTTCCGGCCGGAGACCGCCCGCTCGAAGCGGCGGAAGATGCGCTCGAGCGCCTCGGTGGCGATGCCGATGCCCTCGTCTCGCACGGTCAGTCGCGCCTGGGCTCCCAGCGCTTCGAGCCGCACTCGTACCGGCTTGCCGGCGCCGTACTTCAGGGCGTTGGAGAGCAGGTTGTCGAGCACCTGCTCGAAGCGCTTCGGGTCCACGGAGCCGCTCACGGGTTGATCGGACTCCAGCTCGAGCGCGGAGCCGACCCGCACCGCCTCGGGCTCGAAGCGCCGCACCACGTCTTGAACGAGCGTCGCGAGATCCACTTGTGTGGGGTACAGCTCCAGCTTCCCCGCGCCGATGCGGGACACATCGAGCAGATCTTCCACCAGCTCCGCGAGCTTCTTCACCTGGCGCTGCGCCATGTCCAGGTGGCCCAGGCTGCGCTCGGGTGAGAAGGTGGAGGAGGGGGCCGAGAGTTCGCGCCGGAGCGTGTGCAGCTTGATGTTCAGCGGGGTGAGCGGCGTCTTGAGCTCGTGGCTGGCCACCGAGAGGAACTCGTCCCGGGTGGCCACCGCCTCCTCGGCGCGCGCCAGGCTCTGGCGCAGGCGCACGGCATCCACCCACAGCATCCGCAGCGTCAGCCCCACGCAGGCCACCGCCGCCAGGGCGAACACCGTGCGCTGCAAGAGCAGCGGCGGTTGCTCCACGAGCGGCGGCAGGAGTCCGTCCACCACCGTCACCCAGACATCGACGAGGAAGGCGGCGAGCATGTAACGCGCCAGGGCCGATCGCTCCAGGTACGGCAGCAGCAGCGCCACCCCGGCGAGGGGCATCATCAACAGCGCCACGAGCAGGAAGTGCACGAAGAGGGAGCCGATGAGCACCATCGCCAGCAGCGCATAGCCGGTCAGGATCGCCGCCCTCTCTCCCTGTCCCCGCGCGGCCAGCCGGCGGGCCCTGGCGAGCGCCACCGTGTAGACCAGGATCGCCCCCGCGCCTCCGGTGAGCGCGACGCTGCGCAGCACCAGCGCGAAGGCGGCATAGGTGAGCATGAAGCCCACCGCGATCGGCAGCATGTATTGAAGGAACTGTCCGAGCCGTAGCTGCTTCAGCTCTTCTTCGGAGAACTCACGCATCCCAGGTGGACTCTGCATTCGATGTGGCGCGGATGGACCGAACCACGGATGCCGGGTCCTGTCATGGCCGCTGGGCAAGGGGGCTCGGGGCTCTTGGAAGCAATGCGCCATGGACAACACTTCCCTCCGCAGCGGGAGAGGGACGCCTGCCCCCTAGGCCTCCGGGGAGAGGGGCTCCCGCGCCGCCCGTCTGCTGAGCGTGTCGTGCTGCCCCTAGGAGGCGGAGCTTTGGTAGCTTCCGGCGCATGAAGAAGCTCCTGGTCGTGGTTCTCGTGTTGCTCGTCCTGGCCGGCGGTGCCGCTGGCGGCGTGTTCTTCTGGGCGGAGAAGGGCACGACGACCCCGAAGGTCGTCGGCGAAGCGCCAGAGGTCATGTTCGTCGTGAAGAAAGGGGCGACGGCACGCACGCTCGGCCCGGAGTTGCAGGCACAAGGGCTCATCGACGACGCGCGGCTGTGGCGCTTCCACCTGTGGCGGCGCGGCGGGCTGGCGCTGAAGGCGGGTCGCTTCCTGCTCCGTCCCTCCATGCCGATCACGGAGATCGCCACCACCCTCGAAGGGGCGCCGCTGCCCGAGGACGTGCCCTTCGTGATGATCGAAGGGTGGCGGCTGCGGGACACCGACGAGGCGCTCGCCGCCAAGAAGCTCATCAAGCCGGGGGAGTACATCGCGGCGGCCAATCGGCCCGCGCGCTTCAAGGCCTCGTTCCCGCTGCCCCTGCGCAGCCTGGAGGGCTATCTCTACCCGGAGACCTACGCGGTCGTTCCCGAGGGGTTCGACGTGGAGGCCTTCATCCAGCGGCAGCTCGACACCTTCGGGATGCGCTTCTACGACGCCCACAAGGCGGAGATCGAGAAGAGCGGCCGCAGCCTGCATGACATCGTGGTGATGGCCTCGATGCTGGAGCGCGAGGAGCCCGTTCCGGCGCAGCGCTCGCTGGTGGCGGGCATCCTCTGGAAGCGGATCGACAAGGGCTTCGCGCTCGGGGTCGATGCCACGAGCCGCTACGAGCTGGCGGAGTGGAACGATCGCAAGGCGTTCCTCAAGAAGCTGCGCGACGCCTCGGATCCGTGGAACACCCGCACGCGCCCGGGGCTGCCGCCGGGGCCGATCGGTGCTCCGACGGTGGACTCCCTCCTGGGGGCGCTGCGGCCGGAGGCGAGCGAGTTCTGGTACTACCTGCATGACGCGGAGAAGAAGCTGCACCCCTCGCGCAATGCGGAGGAGCACGAGGCGCTGCGGGTGAAGTACAACGTCTACTGAGGACGGAACAGGAGGGCGTATGGCCCGGAGCGAGTGGTTGAGGAGCCTTGGCGTCGAGGAGCCCCTCATCCTGGCTCCGATGGCCGGAGGGCCCTCGACCCCCGAGCTGGTCGCGGCGGTGTCGAACGCGGGCGGCCTGGGCTCACTGGGGGCCGCCTACCAGACACCGGAGCAGCTCACGCGGGACATCCAGCGCACCCGCGAGCTCACGGACAAGCCCTTCGGCGTGAACCTATTCGCGGGAGGGTACAAGGTCCCGGCGCAGGTCGATGCCGGGCCGATGCTGGCGCTGCTCTCCGAGGTGCATGAGGCGTACGGACTGCCGCCTCCCTCGCTTCCGGCGCTTCCGTCCGATCCGTTCCCCGAGCAGCTCGAGGCCGTGCTGGAGGCGCGGCCCGCCGTCTTCAGCTTCACCTTTGGCATTCCCTCCCGTGAGGTGCTCGCCCGTCTCAGGACGCGGGGGATCGCCAGCGTCGGAACGGCCACCACCCTCGAGGAGGCCCGCCTGCTGGTGGAGGCGGGAGTGGATGCGATCGCCGCGCAGGGAGCCGAGGCGGGAGGGCACCGGGGAACGTTCGCCAGCCCCTTCGAGCAGGCACTGGTCCCGATCCTGGAGCTCGTCGCCGGGATGGTGCGCGCCGTCTCGGTGCCAGTGATCGCCTCGGGAGGGTTGATGGACGGCCGGGACATGGCGGCCGCGATGAAGGCAGGCTCGAGCGCGGTTCAGCTCGGCACCGCGTTCCTGACCTGCCCCGAGTCGGGCGCGTCCGAGGCGTACAAGCGGGCGATCCTGGCCGCGAAGCAGGACACGACGGTGATTACCCGGGCGTTCTCCGGCCGACCCGCGCGAGGCCTCGCCAATACCTTCACCTCCAGGCTCCAGGGCCAGGAGCAGCTGATCCCCCCCTATCCCCTCCAGAACGCCCTGACGCGAGCCATGCGGACGGCTGGGGCGAAGCGGGGCGAGTCGGGCTTCCTGTCGCTGTGGGCAGGGCAGGGGGTGGCCCGGACGCGGGTCATGCCCGCGGGGGAACTCGTCCACCTCCTGCTCGAGGAGATGCGCCAGGCGCAATAGCGCCCGGGCTTCTCAGCTCAGCCAGAAGTAGGCGGAGGCGATGAGGGAGCGCTTCTCCGTCACCTTCGCCTTCTGCGTGAGGTCGGCGATCTGCCGATCCTTGGCGGCGTAGCGCTTCTCCTCCTCGTTGCGCAGGGAGGCCAGCTTGCGGCGGTACTCGCGCTCCAGCCGGTCCGCGTGCGCGCGCGCCTTCACCCGCTCCGAGGGCTCCTCGGCCGCCAGCACCACTTTGCGCGCCTCCACCCACTGCTCGCGCGCGTGCTCCAGGGCCTCGCGCGACTCGAGCAGGCAGTCCTCCGCGAAGCGGTCCGCGCGCTCCTTGGCCAGGTCCAGCTCCAGCGCGTTGCGGCGCTCGGCGGCGCGCAGCAGCTCGTCCTTGGCCGTCAGCAGCGCCTGCTCCTGGATCAGCGTCACCGACACGGGCTCCGGCTGCCGGCGCTTCTCCGGCTTGGCCGCGAGCTTCACGAAGTGCGCTCCGTCCGTCATCTGCAGCGCGCGGAAGGCGCCGTCACGCTCGCGCACCAGCACCAGGTGGACGAGCTTCTCCTCGGGCTTGAGGCCCGACAGCTCGAACTTGTAGACGAACCACCAGCCCTCGCAGCCCGCGAGCCGTGCCAGCCGAGAGGGCAGCCCCGCTGCGTCCAGCTGCAGGTAGCTGATGGCGTCGTGCGTCCGGTCCCGGACGGCATAGGCGGCCTTGGCCACCTGCAGCCGACCCGAGGCGCGGTTGCCCAGCACCGAGCCGGTGAGCGCGCGCGCCTCTTGCTGCCGCCGCGCGACCGCCGCCTGGGTCTGCTCGCCAGCGATGCGCAGCCTGCGGCGCACGTCTCCGTCGAAGCGCTCCAGCACCATGGAGCGCATCTCCGTCATGCGCGTGCTGATGCGCTGCCCCATGTCCGTGCGCAGCTTGTCGAAGGCGGCGTTGATCTCGTCCGGGTGGCGGCAGGACTGGTAGATGTCCAGCACCCGGCGCTCGAAGTCCACGCCGCTCTCCAGCGCGCCGAGGATCTCATCCGAAGCGCCGAACACGCCGTCGAAGAGGTTGAGCTTCTTCTCCAGCAGCTCGAACAGGCGCGCGTCCGCCGCGTTCTGCCGGTTGAGGAAGTTGATGACCAGCACGTCGCGCTGCTGGCCGTAGCGGTGGCAGCGGCCGATGCGCTGCTCCACGCGCTGCGGGTTCCACGGCAGGTCGTAGTTCACCACCAGGTTGCAGAACTGGAGGTTGAGTCCTTCGGCGCCGGCCTCGGTGCAGATGAGGATCTGCGAGCGGTTGCGGAAGTCCTCCACCAGCGCGCGCCGCTCCTCGGGCGTGGCCGCCACGTCGCCGGAGAGCAGGGAGATCTTCCCCTGGTAGCCGTTATCCGACAGGAGGTTGAAGAGGTACTGCTGCGTGCGCTTGGACTCGGTGAAGATGAGCGCCTTCTCCGGCCACTGGTGCGCCCGCATCACCGTGAAGGTGCGGTCCAGGGCGCGCTTGAGCGCCTCTCCCTTGGCGTTCACCTTGATGGAGTCGGCCAGGTCCGCGTACTGCTTCAGCTCCCACATCTCGTTCTGGAGCGTGCGGATGTTGGCGGGCTTGGCGGGATCGTCCGACCACTCCTCGCCCTCCTCGGCGTACTGCTTCACCTCGTCGGGCTCGAAGAGGGCCAGCGCTTGGGCGCCCAACTTGGCCGCCTCCAGGCGCTTCTCGAGGTTCTCGGCGAGCCGCCGCAGGGTGGGGGCGATGGCGTAGGTGGAGGAGGCCAGCAGCTTGCGGTAGCAGAGCGTCAGCAGCGTCTTCTTGCCCGGCTCGATGGCCGCGGCTTCCGAGCGCCGCAGGTACTCGCTCACCTTTTCGTAGAGATCCTGCTCGGCGGGGGAGGGCGCGAAGTCCTCCACGATGCTGCGGCGGTTGGTGTAGCGCACGTACTCGCGCACCTGCCGGCGCAGCGTGCGTTGCACCACGGGGGCCAGCCGCTCCTTGAGCTCCGAGACGGCTTCCTCCTGGAGCCCACCGGCCTCCGGGTCCACCTGGTAGCGGCTGCGGAAGGCGTGCTCCGGGCCGAGGATCTGCTCGTCCAGCAGCGACATGAGGCCGAACAGCTCCATCAGATCGTTCTGGAGCGGCGTGGCGGTCAGCAGCAGCTTGGGGCGACCGCTGAGCGCGGCGCGCAGGGCCTGGCCGGTCTTGTGGCTGCCCCGGTAGACGTTGCGCAGCCGGTGCGCCTCGTCGATGACGACCACGTCCCACGGAATCTCGGCCACCAGCGCGGCCTTGTTGGCGGCGAAGGGGTGCGAGCAGATGACGGGGAAGGGCTGGTCGAAGCAGTTGCCGGTGGCGCGCACGGTGCGGCCGTCGACCATGACGGACTCGAGATCGAACTTCTCGCGCAGCTCGCTGTTCCACTGGGCGCGCAGGGTGGCGGGGGCGAGGATGAGGATGCGCGTCTTTCCCTCGGCCATGAGCTGACCGATGGTGAGGCCCGCCTCGATGGTTTTGCCGAGGCCCACTTCGTCCGCGAGCATGCAGCCGCCGCGCGACAGCGAGTCGAGCGCGAACATGGCGGCTTCGACTTGGTGCGGGTTGAGATCGACCTTGGCCTCGGAGAGGGCGCCCGCGAGCCGATGGTGAGAATCGGCGCTGCGGATGGTGAGCTCCTCGGCGAGCATCCGCTCATGGAACGGGGTGAGTGCGCGACCCGCGTCCGCCTCGACCCGCGCCGCCGTAGCCGCCGCCGCCGCCGACACCTCGACTTCGACCCTCATTCCCCGCGCGACCTCCGCACCCAAGACCCGATCTCCCATCCGTTCGAGGACGCCCCGCCTCCAGTGGCGTGCGCGTGAAGCGGCGGACATTCTGTTGAGCGCAACAGGCATGTAAAGGGGGTCGTTGCGGAGGCCGAAAAATCGGCTCCGGAGCGATTGGCATGGTTCTTCTCCAGCGACGCGTCAGTGCCCATGTGTTCAGCGGTGGTTTCACAAGGCACTTGACGGCGGGCCCGAGAGTTCTCTCAGCCACCTGCGAGCGCCCTCTTCGTCGTTCGTCAGGAAGTCGAAGCACCCCGCGCGCACCTGCGCGATGAGCGGCTCATCGTGGGTGATGAGGTCCTGCATGTCCCAGGGAAAAGTGACCAGGGAGACGCGGGTCTCGACGTACTCCGGGTCCACGACCATGCGCTCCAGATAGCGCGAGTAGAGGTCGAAGAAGCGATCGACGCTGGAGGCGATGGGCACAGCGTGAATCACGGCATCGTGGGCGGAGATGTAGATGACGGGCTGAATGCCTCGTGAGTCAGCCAGCTTGGGAACAGTTCCGAGGTAGAGGGAGAAGCCCGTTTCCTTGCCGAAGACGACAGAGGCGTGGAAGCAGATGTCATCGTATCCCCTCATCCATTGGTTCTGCGGGATGAGGCCGTCCTCGTCCGAGCCAGGACCGAAGAGGGCGAAGGGCCCAAGCTCGGCGGCACCAAGGCGTTGGTAGACGTTGGCAAGCTGAGGGTCGAAGGCCGCACCCAGGATGGCTTCGCCCGGCTGCGGGGAGGAAGCTAGGGGTGGGGCGAGTTGTAGGGAGAGGCTGTGGCTCTGGCAGACGGCAATGAGTTGATCAAGCCCTGGCAGTGGAGTGTGGGGGCGCATCCGTCGTGTCTTTTTTGAGCGGCTGGCTCTGCCAATCAGAGCAGTCCACGTGCCTTGACGTGCAGGTAGGTGTTGATGGCAGCAGCGCCGAAACCCTTCGCGGGCGCACGCACCACCAGCACTCCCGAGTCTCGCAGCGTCACTGCGGTACGGCGGTACTCATCCTCCAGCCGCGCCGCCGCCTGTCGTGTGTAAGCGTCCTGCGGCGAGCGGGGCACTCCCGTGGCCGCGGCCTGCAGATCCTCGTCCAGAAGCGAGGCCACCACGGGCAGGTGGCGCGGGCGCAGCATGAGCGTTCGCGCCACCAACGTGCCCGAGGCATCCGGATCCACCAGATCCGTGAAGAGCACCACCATCGAGCGCCGCGAGTTGCGCGCGAAGGCGAAGTCATAGGCGCGCCCGTAGTCGCTCTCCTCGAGCGCCGCCTCGGCGCGGTAGAGCGCCTCGGTGAGCAGCCTCAGGTGCTCGCGGCCCTTGCGTGGCGGCAGGTACGTGCGCACGTCGCTGGCGAACGCCAACACTCCCACGAGGTCGCCCGCGTCCAGGCCCACCTTCGCCATGCGCAGCGCCGCGTCCACCGCGTGGTCCAGCTTGCGGCGGCCGTCCACCTTGCCCGCCATGTGGCGCCCACAATCCAGCAGCAGCAGCACCGGCTGGTTCCGCTCCGGCTGGTACACCCGCACCATGCTGCGAGCCCGTCGCGCCGAGGCCTTCCAGTCGATGGTGCGGTAGTCGTCCCCCGGCCGGTACTCGCGCAGGGACTCGAACTCGCGGCCCTCGCCAGGACGCCGCTGGGAGCGCTCGGCGGGGGCATCCGAAGCACGCGCCAACTCCAGCGCCTCCTTCGTCAGCGCCGTCAGGTCCGGGTACACCTTCACCGCTTGCGCTGCGGGAAGTCGCACCTGTCGCGCGCACAGTCCCAATGGTCCCAGCAGTCTCAGGTGAATGTCCCCAAACCGTAGATCCCCCCGAGCGGGAGGGCGCACCGTGTAGGTCAGCCGCGAGGGCCGGGGGCCTGGCGCCAGGGAGAAGCGCTGCCGGTGCCCCTGAACCGTTACCTCCGCAGGGGCTTCGTCCCGCGCCTCGCCCCGCACGGGCTTGTCCCGGCGGCACGTGAGCTCCAGATGCACGGGGTTGTCCACTCCGGAGCGCAGGATGGGCTCCACCTCGCGCCGCGTCTCCACATCCTCGGCGCGCGGAGCGGACAGGAAGTCCACCGCGCACAGCACCACCACCGCCACGTCGAGCGCCAGGGACAGCCAGCCGAACGCGGGGCTCGCCACGGCCAGCGCCGCCGGCACGAGCGCCCCCGCCAGCAGCGCCACGGCGAGCCCAGTGGGCACGGGGCGGCCCAGGCTCACCGGGGAACCTTCACCTGCTCCAGCGTCTGTCGCAGCACGTCGTCCGCGGTGACGCCCTCCACCTCGGCCTCGGCCTTGAGCAGCAGCCGGTGGTTCAGGACGCTGGGCACCACGGCCTTCACGTCGTCCGGGGTGACGAAGTCATTGCCCTGCAGCGCCGCGCGCGCCTTGGCCGCCGCCAGCACCGCCTGCGCCGAGCGGGGAGAGGCTCCCAGCCGCACCCTCGGGCTGGCGCGCGTCTCGCGGATCAGCTTCACCACATAGGACAGGATGGACTCATCACACGTGAGGCGCGCGGCCCGCTGCTGCAACTCCACCAGCGTGGGCATGTCCAGCACGCGCTCCACCGTTGGCTGCCGGCCCTCGCGCTGGTGGAAGCCGCGCAGCATGGCCATCTCCGCCTCGGCCTCCGGGTAGCCCACCCGCACCCGCATCAGGAAGCGGTCCAGCTGCGCCTCCGGCAGCGGGTAGGTGCCCTCCAGCTCTAGCGGGTTCTGCGTGGCCACCACGAAGAACTGCGGCGACAGCGGGTGGCTGGTGCCGTCGATGGTGACCTGACGCTCCTCCATCGCCTCCAGCAGCGCCGCCTGAGTCTTGGGCGGGGTGCGGTTGATCTCATCGGCCACCAGCAGCTCGGTGAACACGGGGCCGCGCACCAGGCGGAAGGAGTTCTCCGCCGGGTGGAACACGTTGGTGCCGACAATGTCGGTCGGCATCAGGTCCGGAGTGAACTGGACACGGGTGAACTGCAGGCCCAGCGCGGAGGCCATGCTGCGCGCGGCGAGCGTCTTGGCCACCCCGGGCACACCCTCCAGCAGCACATGGCCGCGCGCGAGGAAGGCCGTCACCAGATCGGCGATGACATGGGGCTGACCGAGCACCGTGGCGCCGAGCGCGGCGGTGAGTCGGGAGAGGGGCGTATCACTGGCCATTTAAGTGGGGCGCTCCTTCAACCCCAGCAGCGAGCCCGCCATCGCCGCCAGCCCGCCGAGCAACCCGATGAAGACGCCGAAGTCGGGCTTCGAGTTCATCATCGTGTCGTTGCCAATGGAGGCCGGCACCGCCGTGGCATCGACGGACAGCCGGATGAAGACCACGATGTAGAGCACGCAGAAGATCGACAGGCCCAGCTGCGCCATCCACGGCGCCAGCGGGTGGAGTCGAGGCATGGTCTGGCGCACCCGGAGGATGATGGTGCCCAGCAGGAGCAGCGCTCCGAGGAAGGCGATGAACCCCGAGCTCATCAGCCCGAGGATCTCTCCCTCGGTGGCCGTCACCTTCCAGGGCAGGAAGCAGGAGAACACGACGACGGCGCCTCCCACGAAGGCGATCTTGTCCGAGCGCGGCAGGTCGGTGATGAACTCCCGCGCGTCCTGCATGGCCTGCTCGGGCGCGACGATCTTCGAGTTCGTGCCGGTGAAGGTGCGCGCCGGCTGCGCGGGGGGCGGCATCGCCTGTCGCGGCGGGGGAGGGCGGTCCTCCTCGGGCTCGGCGCTGTCTCGCGGCTCGGGCTCGGGGGCGCGGCGCGGGGGCACGGAACGAACCCCCGGCTTCGTGGCGGGACGGGACTTCGGTGCGACCGAGGGCCGCGCGCCACTCTTGTTGGCAGTGGCCGCTGCGCGCGGCTTACCCGGAAGGCTCTTGGAGGCGCTGGCCGGGGGCCGCGAGCGTGGAGCGGGTGCGGCGGCTCGTGGGGCCTCGGCCGCCCCTGTCGACTCGTCATCGTCGCCGCCAGCGGCGGGTGGCTCCGAGGAGAGGAAGGACGAGTCGATGATGTAGTCGCACTTGGGGCAGATGGACGTGCCATCCGCGACCTTGGTGCCACAGCCGGGGCAGTTCAGAGCCTGTGCTCCTTGCGCGAGAAGACGGCCTCGCATCTTCTGGTGGCACGCCGGGCAAGTCAAACGCCTTACGGTGTAACCCCTGGATTTTAGCGGGGATTTGGCTTACGCCCGCGCCATGCGCCGCCTGCTCTCCGGTCTGTCTGCCTGCATCCTGGCCTGTTGGGTGTTTCCCGCGTGTGTCCGCTCCGTGCCCCTGCCCGAGGGGGTGGACGCCGAGACGATGGCGAGCCTGGGGGAGTGGGAGGATCGACGCTCGCTGGGAGAGGGGCAGCTCGTGGCGTGGGCTCAGGGAGGGAAGGGGGCTCCGGTGCGGGCCCGGGCCCTGCGCGCGCTCGCCCGGATCCAGGATCCCGCGACGCTCGACGTCATCCTCGCCGGCCTCACCGCCGCCGAGCCGGAGGTCCGGGACGAGGCCGCGTTCGCCGCGGGCGAGCTGGCGCTGTCCTGGGAGCCGCTGACGGACGAGGCGAAGGCCCAGCTCACGGAGGCGCTGCGGCAGGCGGAGGCGGTGGAGGCGGAGGCACGCGTTCAGCGCACGCTGCTGGAGTCCTTCAGCAAGCTGGCCACGGTGGGCGCGGTGCAGCGGCTCACCGAGCGGCTCACGGACGGGCGCGAAGGCGTGGCGGGGCGAGCGGCCCTGGCCCTGGGCGTGGCCGCACGTCGAGGCGCCTCCCTCGCGGAAGTGCGGCTCGAGCCGGTGAGCGCGTTGCTCGCCACGGAGCAGCCGGTGGAGTCGCGGTACGGGGCGACCTACCTCCTGGCCTACCTGCGGAGGCCGGCCGCGCTTGGGCTCCTGCGCCGATGCCTGTCCGACGCGGATCCGGAGGTCCGCGCCCTGTGCGCCAAGGGCTTCGCGGAGGTGGGAGGACCCGAGGACGCGGTCATCCTGGGCCGGCTGTTGGAGGATCCGGTGCCCCGCGTGGCGGCCGAGGCGGCCCGGACGCTGGCGAGAATCGCGGGGGGCTGCAGCGGTCCGTGTACCGCGCTGGAGGCGCTGGAGGCACTGAAGACCCGAGCCGCACGCATCGCGGCGGGAGAGTCCGCGGCGGGACATGCGCTGCTGGCGGTGGCCCAGCAGGGGCTGCCTTCATTCGGCCGTCCGATGCTGGAGGAACTGCGGCGCTCGCTCCAGGAGGCAGGCAAGCCCTCCTCGGAGGTGGCGGCGGATGACGTGGCGTGGCTCGACTGCCGGCTCGCCGCGGCGATGGACCGACAGACGGGAGCGCTCGCCGAGGTGCTGCGCTGTGGCGGAGGGCGAGTACACGAGGCGCGGCGGCTGGCGCTCGGTCTGCGCGAAGTGGCCCAGTCCCAGGATCAGGGCGGTGCGAAGGATGCGGTGGCCGCGCTGCGCCACCCGGACGCGCGGGTACGCCTGGCCGCGCTGGAGGCCGTGAGTGCGCGGCCTGTGCCAGAGGCGGTAGAGCCCCTCCGGGCCCTCATGGGCGGAGAAGATCTGGTAGCCGCCGGAGGCGCGGCCGCGGCCGCCGGTGAGCTGAAGGCCACCGAGGCCCTGCCCGAGGTGCATGCGCTGGCGGCGCGGGTGTCCCATGAGCCGGACCTGGCGGCTCCGGTGGCGGGAGCCCTGGTGGCGCTGGCGGGCAAGGAGGCGGAGCCGGTGTTCCGCGCGTGGCTGACGCACCCTCACGCCAACGTGCGCCGCGTGGCGGCCGAGGCCCTCACCGGACTCACGGGCCAGCCCGTGCGCTCGGCTCGCGTGGAGCTTCCTCCGGACACCTTCCGCCCGCCCGCCGCGCCCGCCGGAGCCACGCTCACCTTCCGCACCCGCAAGGGAGACTTCACCGTCGCACTGGACGCCGAGCAGGCGCCGCGCACCTCGGGCAACCTCTACGCCCTGGCGCGCAAGGGCTACTTCAAGAACATCCGCTTCCACCGCGTGGTGCCGGACTTCGTCGCGCAGGGCGGCGATCCGCGCGGGGACGGGGAGGGCGGCCCTGGCTACTCCATCCGGTGCGAGATGACGCGCCGCCCGTACCTGCGCGGCGTCATCGGCATGGCGCTGGCGGGCAAGGACACCGGCGGCAGCCAGTTCTTCTTCACGCACACGCCGCAGCCGCACCTGGACGGCCGCTACACCGCCTTCGGCGAAGTCACCCAGGGCATGGAGGTGGTGGACGCCCTGCTGGAGGGCGACGTCATCCTCGAGGTGAGCGTCGAGCCCTGAGGGCGCGAGCCGGGCTCAGGCCGCCGGGAGCGACAGGTCGCCGAAGCGCTTGAGCTCGTGCGCCTCCATCTCCTCGACCTGCGAGCGGATGCGAGCCCACTCCGAGTCCGGCACGCGCATGAACGCGTTGGCCAGCGCCGGATCGAACTGCGAGCCGGAGCAGCGCTGGATCTCATCCTGGGCGATCTGCAGCGGCCGGCCCTTGCGATAGGGCCTGTCCGAGGTGATGGCGTCCAGCGTGTCCACGATGGAGAAGATGCGCGCGCCGATGACGATGTTCTCCCCGGCGAGCTTCTGCGGGTAGCCCTTGCCGTCCCAGCGCTCCTGATGCTGCAGGACGATGACGGAGGCCTCGCGCAGGTAGGGCATCTTCGCCAGCATCCGGAAGCCGAACTCCGGGTGCTTGCGCATCTCCTCCCACTCGTCGGGCGTCAGCGGCCCGGGCTTGAGCAGGATGGAGTCGCGCACGCCGATCTTCCCGATGTCGTGCAGCAGCGCGCCTTGCTCCACCACGTCCAGCGCGCCGCCCGTCAGGCCGATCTCCTCGGCCAGCCGCCGCGCGTACAGGGACACGCGCCGCGAATGCCACTGCGTCTCCGTGTCGCGGTAGTCCAGGGCGCTGATCAGCCCCTCCAGCAGCCCCGAGGTGCGCTCCACCACGCGCCGCTCCAGCTCGCGGTTGATGGCCGTCAGCTCGGCGTTCTTCTCGGCCACCTCGCGGGTGAGGCGCTCGTTGGCCTCCACCAGCCGGTAGTGCTCGAACGCCTGGCGTACGCTGCTCGTCAGGTCCGCCAGCGACCAGGGCTTGCCCAGCAGGCGGTACACCTCGCCGCGGTTGACGGCCTCGGAGGCCGTGCGGAAGTCGGCCGCCGCCGTCAGCATCAGCCGCACCGCGCGCGGGTTCTTCTCTCGCAGCGCCGACAGCAGCTCGATGCCGTTGAGAAACGGCATCATGAAGTCCGTCAGGACGACCTGGAATCCCTCTTCGCGTGCGGCTTGGACCGGGTCGTTGTGTGTGACGACCTCGTAGCCCTCGGAATGGAGAATGCGGGAGAGCGCGGCGAGGATTCGCACGTCGTCATCCACCACGAGGATGCGGTCCATGTGTTCAAAGTCTCCGACGTAAGGCAGGGTCAGCGAGGCCCCTTATACACGCCTTCAGTCGAGGGCAGACAGGGGGGCCTGATCCGGGAATGAAGTATCGCTTTTGCCGAACCCCCCAAACCGTTGGGCAAGGACCCCGCACCCTACGTCCTTGACAGCCAACTGGCGCTTGCCTGTCCGGCTGGGGGTGGTTTATGGTGCGCCAGGGCGCATTGATTGTGTCTAACCCCCTGAATTCTGGAGTGTTCTCCGATGGCTAGAGCCCTCGAAGGGCCGGTGCCGGTGGTGGTCATGGGGCTTGGGTTCATCGGGCAGGAGATTGCCCGCGCGGCGCTTGCTTCCTCGGAGGTCGAGCTGATTGGCGCGGTGGACACCAGCCCCCAGCTGAACGGTCGCCCGCTCGCCGAGGTGCTGGGCCAGCCCGTCGGCAAGCTGAAGGTCTCCGACTCGCTGGAGCGCGCGCTGGGTCGTCGCAAGGGCGCGGTGCTGTTGCATGCCACCGGCTCTCGGCTGCCGCAGGTGATGGATCAGCTGCTGGAGGCCGTGAAGCTGGGCGTGCCCGTGGTCTCCACGTGCGAGGAACTGGCGTTTCCCTTCCTCAAGCACCCGGAGCTGGCCGACAAGTTGGATCGAGCAGCGCAGAAGGGCGGCGTGGCGGTGCTGGGCACGGGCGTCAACCCAGGCTTCGTGATGGATCGGCTGGTGGCCACGGCGGGGCAGGCGTGCGGCCCGGTGCGGCGCGCCTCCGTCACCCGCGTGGTGGACGCGCGCACCCGGCGCGAGGCTCTGCAGCGCAAGGTGGGCGCGGGGCTGACGGAGGACGAGTTCTTCGCCCTGGTGGACAAGGATCAGCTGGGCCACGTGGGGCTGGTGGAGTCGGCGGCGCTGTGCGCGCTGGGGCTCGGCCTGGACTGTGACGACTATGAGGAGGAGGTGGCTCCGGTGATGGCCGAAGAGGACATCTCTGGAGGGGCGTTTCCGGTACGCAAGGGGCGGGTGGCGGGCATTTTCCAGTCCGTGGTGGGATTGGATGATGGGCAGGAGCGGGTGCGGCTGGAGCTGACCATCGCCGTGGGGGCGGAGGACCCGCGCGATCGCATCGAGATCGACGCGGAGCCGAAGATCGTCGTGGAGATCCCGGGGGGCGTTTCGGGTGACCGGGCTACCGCGAATTCGCTGGTGAACGCCGCGCCGCGCCTGACGGCCGCGGAGGCGGGGCTTCTGACCGTGCTCGAACTTCCAGCCGGTCGCTAGGAATCAAGGGAGGGGACATGTTGGACAAGAACGCGATTGGCCGCTCTTCGCCGCCAACGCTCAACGAGGTGGAGAAGGGGTCCATCCGACGCTTCGCCGAGGCGATTGGCGACTACAACCCCATCTACTACGACGAGGAGTACGCCCGGGCCTCCGGCTACCCCACCATCGTGGCGCCTCCGACCTTTCCGGCCTCGTTCCACTCCGCGGCGGATCTGCGGGAGTTGCTCGGGGTGGGCATCAAGAGCCTGCTGCACGCCGAGCAGGGCTTCGAGTACGAGCGGCCCATCTTCGCCGGTGACCGCATCTATGTGGCCACCAAGGTGGCCGACGTGCTCGAGCGCAGCGGCCCCGCCGGGAGGATGGATGTGGCCGTCATCGAGGACGAGGGTCGGGATGAGGAAGGCAACCTGGTCTTCCGGGCCCGCCGCACGCTGATCGTCCGCGCCTCGAAGGAGAACACCTGATGCCCGCGCGCAAGCTCTACTTCGAAAGCATCCGGGTCGGTGACGAGCTGCCGGCGCTCGCCAAGGCGCCGGTGGACCGCGTCCAGCTCTCCCGCTACGCGGGGGCCAGCGGGGACTACAACCCGGTGCATGTGGACGAGGTCTACGCCAAGAGCGTGGGCATGCCGTCCGTGTACGCCCCGGGCATGCTCATCATGGGCATGCTGGGCCAGCTCATCAGCGACTGGGCGCGCGGCGGTCAGCTGCGTCGCTATGGCGTGCGCTTCATCAAGATGGTGTGGCCGGGCGACACGGTGGTCTGCAAGGGCCGGGTGAGCGACCGGCACGGCTCCGGCGGCCGCTACTTCGTCGAGATCGACCTGTGGGCGGAGAACCAGCGGGGCGAGCTGCTGATGAAGGGCCAGTCCGTCATCCAGCTCTTCTACTCGCTGGAGGACGAGAACCGGCAGCGCGCCGGCCAGGCGCCCATCGTCGTCGAGGTGCCCCGCGAGAGCATCCTGACCACGCCCGCCCAGGGAAACGGTGAGGGCGAGGGAGCAACCGAGGAGACGGGCGCCAAGAAGGCCCCTAGCAGCGCCAAGAAGTCGGCCAAGACGGCCACGGCGCCCACCCCGGCTCCCATGCCCGGGGCGGCCAAGAAGCCCAAGAAGTAGGACGATTTCGGACACGCCGAATGAAGTGGGGTGGACACCCCACGACGCGTGGCGTCACTTGCGGTTGACTCTGGAATCAATCGACGTAACACTTCTTCTCGTCACTGGACGCCGCTGACCGCAATTGGCCAGGCAGCGAGCTCCAGGCGACGGGAGAAGCCATGTCCGCCGGTATCAACAGCTACAAGACAGATCTTCGGGAAATCTTCTTCACCCTCTTCGAGCAGTTCGGGTTCGAGGGGGTAGCGGGCCAGGCGCCTTTCGAAGCCTGGGGGCCGGAGGAGGCCAAGGCGGTCCTCCAGGAGACCTACCGCTTCGCCAAGGAAGTCCTGGGGCCTCTGAACTCCACGGGTGACCGGGAGGGGTGCCGAATTGAAAACGGCACGGTGATTACGCCCAAGGGCTTCAAGGATGCCTGGCAGAAGCTCTACGAGGCGGGCTTCAAGACGGTGGGCGTGAGCCCGGAGCACGGCGGCCAGGGCTCGCCGATGATGCTGCAGGTGGCGGTGGAAGAGATGCTGTGCGGCTCCAACGCGGCCTTCAACATGTACCCGGGGCTGTCCTACGGCGCGGCGGAGCTGATCGGCGAGTGCGGCACGCCGGAGCAGCAGAAGAAGTTCGTGGAGAAGTGCCTCAACGGCACGTGGGGCGGGACGATGTGCCTCACCGAGCCGCACGCGGGCTCGGACGTGGGCGCGGCCAAGACGACGGCGCGTCGCAACGGGGACGGCACCTACAGCATCCGCGGCACGAAGATCTTCATCTCCGCCGGTGATCATGACCTGGCCGAGAACATCATCCACCTGGTGCTGGCGCGCGTGGATGGCGCTCCGGCGGGCACCAAGGGCCTGTCGCTGTTCATCGTCCCGAAGCTTCGCGTGGGCGCTGACGGCAGCTCGGGCGAGTCCAACGACGTGTCGCTGGGCTCCATCGAGCACAAGATGGGCATCAACGGCTCGGCCACCTGTGTGCTGAACTTCGGCGAGAACGACAAGTGTCTCGGCGAGCTGGTGGGCGGCGTCGAGCACATCGGCATGAGCCAGATGTTCAAGATGATGAACGGCGCGCGCATCGCCGTGGGCATCCAGGGCCTGGGCCTGGCGTCGGCGGCGTACTTCAACGCGCTGGACTACGCCAAGGAGCGCAAGCAGGGCGGCCACTTCACCAAGTGGAAGGATCCGAGCTCGCCGCGCGTGCCCATCATCGAGCACCCGGACGTACGCCGCATGCTGCTGGAGATGAAGGCGCACGTGGAGGGCATCCGCGCGCTGATCATCAAGCTGGCGATGCACACCGACAAGGCGAAGCAGCTGTCGGGCCGGGATGATGACCAGGCGGCCTACCACCGCGGGCAGGTGGAGGTGCTCACCCCGCTGGTGAAGGCGTACTCGTCGGACCAGGCGTTCCGGCTGTGCGCGCAGGCCATCCAGGTGTACGGCGGCGCGGGCTTCTGCAAGGACTACCCGGTGGAGCAGTACTGCCGCGACTCGAAGATCTTCTCCATCTACGAGGGCACCAACCACATTCAGGCCATGGACCTGGTGGGCCGGAAGCTGGGCCAGGCAGGCGGCGCGCACTTCCAGCAGTTCATGGGCGATGTGGGCGGCTTCATCGAGGCCAACCGCGAGCACAAGACGTTCGGCACCGAGGTGAAGGTGCTGGCGGGCGCTCAGGAGGGGCTGATGTCCAGCGCCATGGTGCTGCTGGGCTGGTCGCAGGACCCGAGCAAGGTGTCGCTGATTCCGCTGTCGGCCAACCGCTTCCTGCAGATGATGTCCGAGGTGGCGGTGGGCTGGCTGCTGCTGGAGGCGGCGGTGCTGGCGGAGAAGAAGATGGAGGCGCTGTCGGCCTCGGATCCGGACCGCGCCTTCTACGAGGGCAAGAAGTGGAGCGCGCTGTGGTACGCGCGCAACGTGCTGCCCACCGTGGAGCAGTCGGCCCGGCTGCTGGTGACCGAGGACGCCTCGCCCATGCAGATCCCGGACGCGGCCTTCGCGGCGCCGGTGTAACGCTTCGCCCTGAAGGTTCCACGGCCACTCGGGTTCGACCCCGGGTGGCCGTTTCCTTTTCAGAACGCCACGGGGAGTCGCTCCAGGCCGTGGATGAGCAGCCCGCTGCGCCACCGGAGCGTGGAGGGCTCCACGGCGAAGCGCAGGCGGGGCAGGCGCTCCAGCAGCAGGGGCAGGGCGATCACGGCTTCCAGCCGGGCCAACGGGGCGCCGAGGCAGAAGTGGCCTCCGGAGCCCAGGGCGATGTGCCGGTTGGGCTCGCGGGCGATGTCGAACCGCTCGGGCGCGTCGAACTGCTCCGCGTCATGGTTCGCCGACAGCAGCGCGGCCATGATCATCTCCCCGGCGGGGATGAGCTGCCCTCGGAACTCGGTGTCCTGGAGGGCGAAGCGGCTGGTGCTGTGCCGTACCGGGCCGCAGTAGCGGAGGATCTCCTCCACCGCCGAGTCGATGAGGGTGGGGGAGGCCCGCAGGCGCTCCAGTTGCTCGGGGTGGTGCAGGAGCGCCCAGACGCCGTTGCCGATGAGGTTCACAGTCGTCTCATGGCCCGCCACGATGAGCAGGAACACCATGCTCATCAGCTCCACGGGAGAGAGTCGGTCCCCCTGCTCCTCGGCGGCGAGCAGGGCGCTGGTGAGGTCGTCCCGAGGGTCGGCGCGGCGCCGGGCCAGGAAGTCCTGGAGGTACTGCTGGAACTGCATCGCGGTGCGCCGCAGGGGCTCGAGGTTGCCCCCCGCGGGAGGGCTGAGCAGGGTGAGGGTCCATGCCCTGAAGCGGTCCTGGTCCTCGACAGGCACTCCGAGCAGCTCGGCGATCACGGTGATCGGCAGCGGAAAGGCGAACGCGTCGAGCAGATCCACGCTGCCCTCGGGCGGCAGCTCCTCCAGGAGCCGTTGGGCGATGGCGGTGATGCGCGGGCGCAGGTCCTCCACCTGGCGCGCGGTGAAGGCCTTGGCCACCAGCGCGCGCAGCCGGGTGTGCGCCGGGGGATCGGCGTTGAGCATGTGCTTGTCGAGCTGGCCGATCTCCCCCACCCGGAAGTAGCGGTGCCGGTCCGCCTCGGACAGCTTGTACCGGTCCTTGGTGAAGCGCCCGTCGCGCAGCAGCTCCACCGCGTCCTTGTAGCGACTGACCACCCAGAGGGGGGCGCGCTGGTTGGGACTCAGGACGCGCGCGATGGGGGCCTCCCGCCGCATCCGGGCGTAGAGGGGCAGGAAATCGCGGAGAGTCTCCTGTGACCAGAGGTCGAACGGGTGGACCGGGCGTTCCATGGGCCCGTCCTTATATGGCTACTCGCCCTCGCGCACACCGATGGCGAGCTGGCCCAGGCCGGCCTTCTTGGCCAGCTCCATCACCTGCACCACGGTGCCGTGGGGCACGCCCTCGTCGGCCTGGACGATGACCACCGTGTCGGGGTTCTCCGTCTTGGCCTTGTCGAAGGCGCTGCGCAGCTCGTCCTCGGTGACGATGTTGCCGCCCAGCACGTACTGCCCGTTGGCGAGCACCGCCACGGACACGTCCGTGGCGCGCGCCGTCACGTCCGCGGCCCCGCCCTTGGGCAGGTTCACCTTGAGGCCCGCCTTGGCGCCGCCCCCAGGGCCCTGCTGGACGATGACAGTGCTGGTCACCATGAAGATGATGAGCAGCACCAGGAACAGGTCCGTCAGCGGGGTGATGTTGATCTCCGCGAAGACGCCCTCGGAGCCCTCGTCATCATCGCTCCCCGGAATCTTTCCCATGGCCATGTGTGGACCCTCGGCTCAGGCGTGGGGAGCGTCGCCGCGGGCGGCGGGCTCCGGGGGGGTGGGGGAGAGAGGCTGGGTGGGGCGCTCCTTGAGCAGCTCCACGAACTCGTCACCGAGCAGGCGCAGCTCCACGAGCACGCGCGCCAGCCGCGCCTGGAAGTAGTTGTAGAAGACCATCGCCAGCACCGCGACGAGGATGCCCACCGCCGTGGCGATGAGCGCCTCGGAGATGCCCTGCATCACCGTGGCGGTGCCGCCGGTGCCGCCCGACTCCACGTCCAGGCCCAGGTCCTTGAAGGAGCGCATGATGCCGGCCACGGTGCCGAACAGGCCCACGAAGGGGGACAGCGAGCCGATGGTGGCAAGCACCCACAGGTTGCGCCGCAGCCGCAGGCCCACCTGGGCGCGCTCGCGCTCCACGGCCGACTCCAGAGCGCCCCCGTTGAGCTTCACCCGCTCCAGCCGGTCGAAGCCGGCCAGGAACATGTCCGCCACCGCGGCGTTCGACCGCTCGGCGGCTGTGCGGGCGGCGGCCACATCCCCGCGCAGCAGGTGCTTGTTGACGGTCTCACCCAGAGTGCGCGAGTGCTCGCTGACGCCCCAGAGGGTGATGAGGCGCTCGATGGCCACCCCCAGCGCCACCACGGAGGCGATGAGGAGGATGGCCATGGTGACGCCACCCAGGCGGAGATAGTGGAGAAGTTCAGTCAGGCTCATGGAATGGTGGCCATCCGGCTCGGCGAAGATCGAGACTTACGCCATGAACCGCGCGCTCGCAGCAATCTTCCTGGTCCTCGTCTGTTCTGGCTGTCCCAAGCGCATCGAGTTCGGCCCGGAAGGTCCCATTGAAGACCCGGAGAAGCTCTTCGAGCTCACCGTGCAGGCACAGGCCAACGTGGTGACCCTCCAGGGGGACGCCAAGCTCCGGGTGGACTCCCCCCAGGCCAGCGGCACCCTGTCCATGTTCCTGGCCATCTCCCGCCCGGGCCTGCTGCACATGGAGACCTTCGACTTCTTCAACCGCCCGGTGGCGGCGCTGGTGTCGGACGGACAACGCTTCGGGCTGTACCAGACCGAGGGCAACGTTTTCTACCAGGGGCCGGCGAGCCCCGAGAACGTGTCGCGCTTCCTGCCGGTGGTGCTGCCGAGCGAGGAGCTGGTGGCCGTGATGCTCGGGCAGGTGCCCCTCATCCCCGCCGAGCGCAAGACGCTGGAGCTGGACCGGGGCGAGGGCGTCTACGTGCTCACGCTCCACCGGGGCCCGGTGACGCAGAAGCTCCACGTCCACACCAAGTACCACCGGGTGGTGCGCAGCGAGGTGCGGGGCGTGCCCGGCTACGACCTGGCCTTCGAGGACTTCAAGGAGAAGGGCACGGTGGTGTTCCCCGGCGAGGTGAAGCTCATCGCCAAGGTGGCGGGGACGGAGCTGCGGCTGCGCTACAGCGATGTGTCACTCAACGGCCCGCCGGACCTGACGCTCTTCGAGCTGAGCCCGCCCGAGGGGGCTCGGGTGGTGGAGGTGGATGCCCGAGGCCGGGAAATCCAGCCCTCGCCCGCCCCCCCGCCCCCCGGACCGCCCGGTTCTTGAGCCGAAGCATGTCGGGAAATGCGCTGCAACGGCCCAACTCGGTCTAAAATGGCCCTCTTACGGGGACTGGCAGGTTTCCCCCCGGATGCGACATGGCACAGATCAAGCTCGGTGAACTGCTGATCAAGGCGAACGTGCTCCAGGAGGGCCAGCTCAAGGCCGCCCTGGCGGAGCAAGCGAAGTGGGGCGGCAAGCTGGGAGAGATCCTGGTCCGCATGAGTCTGGTGTCCGAGGACATCCTGGTTCGCGCCTTGTCCAAGCAGCTCAACATCCCCGCGGTGAACCTGGACGCCGTCCAGATGATCCCCCCGCACGTGCGCGCCAAGATTCCGGCGCAGACGGCGCGTGACTTCGCGGTGCTTCCGCTGCAGCTGAGGGACGACGGCAAGACGCTGGTGGTGGCGGTGGCCGACCCGCTCAACGTGCGCCACCTCGATGAGCTGCGCGCCATCAGCAAGTGCCGCATCATCCCCAACGTGGCGGGGCGCACCTCCATCGCTCGCGCCTATGCCCGCCTCTACGAGGAGAACGCGGAGCTGGGCGACGCGGACACCAACTTCAAGGTGCTCGACGCGCAGGGCCGCACCGTCGTGAAGAACTTGGCCGCGGTGGATGGTGCGCCCCCTCCGCCTCAGGCGCAGCAGGCGCCGCCGCCTCCGCCGCCTCCGCCCCGGGCGACCGCCTCCCGGCCGTCCATGTCGGACGTGCCCGCCGTCAGCAAGGCCGCGACGACCAGCCCCACCGAGCTGCTGAAGACGGTGGAGGAGGTGCAGCGCAAGGAGGTCGCCGCCCTCAAGGCCATGGTGGAGCTGCTCATCGAGAAGGGCGTTTTCTCCCGCGAGGAGTACCTCGCCAAGGTCAAGCGGTAGCCTTCGCCCATGCGCAAGAAGATCGGGGAGCTGCTCATCGAATCGGGGGCCGCGACGGAGGCGCAGGTGCGCACCGCGCTCGGCCAGAAGCGGACGTATGGCCATAGCCACCGCCTCGGCTCGGTGATGGTGGCCATGGGGATGATTACCCCCAAGCAGCTCGCGCGGGCGCTGGCTACCCAGTTCGATCTGCCCTTCGTGGAGCTGCCGGAGATTCCTCCCGAGGTGACCGCGCTGCTCTCGGTGGACTTCCAGGCCGAGCATCGCGTCGTGCCCTTCCGCCTCGAGGTGGAGGGCAAGACGGAGCGGCTGCACGTGGCGGTGGAGGATCCGGGCGATCTGTCCGTGGTGGACGAGCTGCGCTTCCAGCTCCGCAAGACGCTGCGCGTGTGCGTGGCCTCCTCCGACGACATCGACACCGCGCTGATGATGGCGCGCGGCGAGAAGCTCGACATCGTCCAGGCCCTCCCGCTGGAGGAGGAGGGTGGGGCCGGGGAGATGAAGATCGAGCGCGGCGCGTCTGCCGTGCAGGCGAACTGGGCCGGCCCGGGTCGGCCTCCGCCCCCCGTGCTGACGCCTTCGCCCGCCACCCCGCCGCCTCCCCCCAAGGAGGCGGGCGCCGACTTCATCGACGATCTGCTGGGCACGGCTCCCAAGGCCAAGGCCACCCCGCCGCCTCCGCCGCCCCCGGATCCCGAGCCGGAGCCGAAGGGGCCGCGCGTGCCGGTGGTCATGTTCGGTGGTGCGGCCAAGAACGTGAAGCCGCCGCCGCCGCCGGTGCCGCCCGACTTCTCCGAGGAGGATCTGCGGGTGCTCGACAGCATCGAGCGCATCTCCAAGGGCGAGGAGCCCGAGCCCTCGGCTCCCTTGCAGAAGATCATGCCCGCGCAGATGGTGGCCGCGCTCGTCCGCCTGCTCATCAAGAAGCGCGTCATCCAGGAAGAGGAGTTCCTGGCTGAGCTGTCCCAGAAGTAAGCATGACCGAGCCCACCTCCGCGCCGCTCCTGGACGTCCGTGGCCTGAAGACCCGGTTCTCCCTGGAGGAGGGCTCGGTGCTGGCGGTGGATGACGTGTCCTTCTCCATCCCGCCGGGTGGCACGCTGGGTGTGGTGGGGGAGAGCGGCTGCGGCAAGAGCGTCACCGCCCTGTCGGTGATGCGGCTGGTGCCGGACCCGCCGGGCCGCGTGGTGGCGGGCGAGGTGCGCTTCCAGGGCCGGGAGCTGCTGGGCCTGCCCGAGGAGGAGATGCGCCGCATCCGCGGCAACAAGATCGCGATGATCTTCCAGGAGCCGATGACCTCGCTGAACCCCGTCTATACGGTGGGCGAGCAGATCGGCGAGGCGGTGCGGCTGCACCAGCGGCTGGACCGGAAGCAGGCGAGGGCGCACGCGGTGGAGATGCTGCGCCAGGTGGGCATCCCCGCTCCCGAGCAGCGCGTGGACGCCTACCCGCACCAACTCTCGGGCGGCATGCGCCAGCGGGTGATGATCGCCATGGCGCTCTCGTGCAACCCGGCGCTGGTCATCGCCGACGAGCCCACCACCGCGCTGGACGTGACGATCCAGGCGCAGATCCTCGACCTGCTCAAGCGGCTGCAGGCCGAGCGCGGCATGGCGGTGATGCTCATCACCCATGACCTCGGCGTGGTGGCGGAGAGCTGCGACGCGGTGGTGGTGATGTACGCCGGGCGAGTGGTGGAGCAGGCCTCGGTGAAGGCGCTGTTCCGCCAGCCCGCGCACCCGTACACGGCGGGCCTGCTGCGCTCCATCCCGTCCTTCCACGACACGCTGGGCGCGCACGGGGCAGGGGAGCGCCCGCGCCTCAAGACCATCCCCGGCATGGTGCCGAGCCTGCGCCACCTGCCCGGCGGCTGCCGGTTCCGGGACCGCTGCGAGCGCGCGTTGGAGGTGTGCGCGAAGGTGGATCCGCCCCTCGAACTCAAGCGCGACGGCCAGTCCGCCGCGTGCCACAACCCGGTGCCCGCGCCATGACCGAGCCCTTGCTCCAGGTGCGCGGCGTGAAGACGCACTTCCCGGTGCGCGGCGGCGTGCTCGGGCGGGTGCGCGGCACGGTGAAGGCCGTGGACGGGGTGAGCTTCGACGTGGTGCGCGGCGAGACGCTCGGCCTGGTGGGAGAGAGCGGCTGTGGCAAGAGCACCCTGGGCCGCACGCTGCTGCGCCTCCTGGACCCCACCGAGGGCTCCATTCGCTTCGAGGGGCAGGAACTGACCGGCCTCTCGCAGCGCCAGCTCCGGCCCCTGCGCCGGCGCATGCAGCTCATCTTCCAGGACCCGTACGCCTCGCTGAACCCGCGCATGACGGTGCGCGACATCATCGGCGAGCCGTTCGCCATTCACGCCCTGGCCCAGGGCCGCGAGCGCGAGGAGCGGGTGCTGGCGCTGCTCGACTTGATGGGGCTGCCTCGCGACGCCATGGAGCGCTATCCGCACGAGTTCTCCGGCGGCCAGCGCCAGCGCATCGGCATCGCGCGCTCCATCGCGATGAAGCCGGACCTGGTCATCGCCGACGAGCCCATCAGCGCGCTCGACGTGTCCATCCAGGCGCAGATCGTCAACCTGCTGGTGGACCTGCAGCGCGAGCTGAAGCTCACCTATGTCTTCATCGCGCACGATCTGAAGATCGTCGAGTACATCTCCACGCGCGTGGCGGTGATGTACCTGGGGAAGATCGTCGAGCTGGCGAGCGCCGCGGACCTGTACCGCCAGCCGCGCCACCCGTACACGCAGGCGCTGCTGTCGGCCGTGCCGGTGCCGGACCCCGAGCGCAAGAAGGCGCGCATCATCCTCCAGGGGGATGTGCCCTCGCCGCTCTCGCCTCCGCCCGGCTGCGCCTTCCACCCGCGCTGCCCCTACGCCTTCGAGCGCTGCCGGCGCGAGACGCCTCCTTTATATGCGCTGGGCAATGGCCACACCGCCGCCTGCTTCCTGGTGGAGAAGGATGCCCAGGCCCCAGCGGAAACCCCCGCCTCAGGAGGGCCACCAGGTGTTCTGGCTCAGTCACCATCGGGAGGATGAGTACAACCGCACCTACGTGCTGGGCGGAGTGCGCGTCTGCGCGCGATGCCTGGGCACCTATCCGGTGATGGTGGTGGCCATGGTGGGCCTGTTCGCCGTGCGCGCCCCCTTGAGCTGGGAGTGGGACGTGCCGGTGGTGCTCGGCCTCACCCTGCCGGCCCTCGTGGACTGGGCCATTGGACGCTTCCGGCCCGCCAGCGGCTCCAACCTCGTGCGCACGCTGACGGGGATTTTGCTGGGGCTGGCGCTCGCCCGCTCCCTCCACGTCCATGTGCAGCGCCCCTTGCCCACCGTGTTGCTGGCCCAGGCCGCCCTCGTGACAGCCGTCGCCGTCCCTGTCATTCTCGCCACTTACCGAAGGCCACGCCCCGACTAGACCCAATCGCCGCTTCGCCCGTTGAAGGCAGCGGTAGGGGACGGGGACAAACCCGTGGCCTCGTGACGGGGGTGTGGTGGGACCGGAGACCTCAGACGAGGGGCTGATGCTCGCCTTCCGGGCGGGAGACGCCCGTGCGTTCGAGACGCTGGTGCGAAGGCACCGGACGCCGGTCTTCAACTTCATCCTGCGCTTCACGGGGCACCGGACGCGGGCGGAGGACGTGCTGCAGGAGACGTGGCTGAAGGTGGTACGCAGCGCACGGGAGTACGAGCCCAAGGCGAAGTTCACGACCTGGCTCTATACGATTGCGAGGAACCTCTGCGTGGACAGCGCGCGCAAAGAGAGCTACCGGCAGGCCTCCTCCCTGGAGGCTCCCGCCGGTGCCAATGCCGGGGGCGACGAGGGTCGGCCTCTCGGAGAGGGGCTCCCGGACACCGGGGCCAGCCCCGAGCGCGGCGCGTACAACGCCCGGCTCCGGCCCCTGTTGGAGCGCGCCCTGGCCAGCCTGCCGGAGGAGCAGCGCGAGGTGTTCGTGCTGCGTGAGTACAGCGGCATCGCCTTCAAGGACATCGCCGAGGTGACGGGCGTCTCCGAGAATACGGTGAAGAGCCGGATGCGTTACGCCCTGGAGGGCCTGAGACGGAGGCTGGCGGAGATGGGCGTGGATGGGGACCTGGCCGAGGACGGAAGGACGGTGGCGGGATGAAGCCCCAGAACCTCCATGCCCATGAGGACCGGCTCCTCGACTTCGCCTACGGCGAGCTGCCCGCGCACGAGGCGCTCGCGGTGGAGTCCCACCTCCAGGGCTGTACTCGCTGCACCGAGGCGCTGGAGGGCATCCGCGGGGTGCGCTCCACCATGGCGCACCTCTCCCTGGAGCCCGCTCCCGACGCGGGCCTCGAGTCGCTGATGGCGTACGCGCAGCAGGCCGCCCGCAACGCGGCCGCGGGCCCGGCGCCCAAGCCAACCTGGTGGCGGCGCTGGCTCGTGCCCGCCATGGGCATCACCGCGGTGAGCGTCTTCGGGCTCGTCACGGTCCAGGTCAGCAAGACGGTGAAGCTGCAGCCGAACCTCACCGAGGCGGCCGCCGTGTCGAAGAACGAGGATGTGCTCGCATTCCCCTCGCCCGAGCCTCAGGCTCCGACGGCGCCGCCGCCGCCTGCCCCGGCGACGGCCGCGCCCGTGGCGCGGGCCACCCCGCCGCCGCCGTCGCCGCCCGTGCGGCTGGACGACAGCGTGCGCGAGAAGAGCAAGGATCTCGAGGCGGACTGGAGCAACGTGGGCGCCGGTAAGGTCCTTGCGCGCGACGAGGCCGAGCAGAAGGTCGCCGACAAGAAGGCATCCAGGAAGGAATACAACTACGATCGGCGCGACGCGATGACGCAGTCCGGGGCGTTCTCCAAGCCCAAGCCGATGCTGGTGGGCTCAGCGCAGGGAGGGGGCCCCACCACGCCGGTGGCCTCCGCGCCTCCGCCGGCTCCTGCCGCCGAGGAGCCCATGCCCGCCGCCGCTCAGCCCTCGATGGAGGGGGCTGCGATGGATGACGCTGTGATGGCGGAGGCGGAGGTGCAAGAGCAGGCGCCGTATCGCGGCGGGCTCAGCCTCAACAAGAAGGCCAAGGGCAAGACGGCGGCCCCCGCCAAGACGGCCTCCACGCGCGACCTCGACGGCACCGAGGAGTCGTTCGATGAGGTGTTCGGGGAGCGCGCGAGGAGCTCCGAGGCCCGGCGCGAGAAGCCAGCCGACATGCCTGCGCCCGCTCAGGCTCCCGCCCCGGTGAGCGCGGGCGCTGCGCCCTCGGGGCGGATCGTGGCTCAGACGCAGCCTTCGCGCGCCGAGCTGTCGCAGCAGGCCACCGCGGCGCTCCGCTCGGGCAACCGCGTGCGCGAGGCCGAGCTGCTGCGCCAGGCGCTGGCGTCCGGGGCCGTCGGCGAAGAGCGCCTGAAGCTGCTCAACCAGCTCTGTGACGCGGAGTTCGCCATCGGCCGGCGGCAGGCCGCCTTCGAGGCCTGCAATCAGGTCCTGGAGGAGGGCCCTCGCTCCGTTATCGCCAACGAGGCCCGGAGCCGTCTGCGTCAAGAGGCGCCGGCCGCCATGCCCAGCTCGGGCTCTCGGGAGCCGGCCAAGGCGGATCAGATGAAGGCTCCCGCGGCCGCCACCCCCGCGGAGGCCCCGTAAGGGGCTGGATTTACTCCACATGCTTCCCAGCCCGCTTCACCGGGAGTGAAAGTCGGAGGGTGTAGGCAGAGGCGGTCCAATTGACCGATGCGCCCGCCTTTCCTTACTCCCGATAATGAACACATGGATTCTGGGGAGTCGTGTCGGGAGTCGGGACAGGCCGCGGTCGAGGCGGCGCTGATCATGCCGCTGATGGTCTTCATGACGCTGGGGATCATCCAGCTCACGATGATCCAGCACGCGAAGCTGATGACGGAGTACGCCGCCTACCAGGCGGCGCGAGCGGGCATCGTCTGGAACGGTAACAACGAGCGCATGCATGACGCGGCCATCGTGGCGCTGCTGCCGACGATGGGCCGTACGGACAAGGCCAGTGAGCTGCTGCTGACGTGGGCGAAGCACCAGGCCTATGACACGGCCATGCGCTCGCTGGCGTGGACCGCCACGCGGGTGCGGCCGCCGGCTTCGTTCAACGGCTCGAACCTCTTTGGCGTCATTCGGGTGGACACCATCAACCCGGCCTACTTCACGCCCATCGACACCATCTGGAAGCTGCGCACGGGAGCCAACTGGCAGGAGCTGGACTTCGACGGCGCCGACAGCTTCCCCGAGGTGCCGGCGCTCGAGGACAACATCCGCAAGTTCTTCAACCTGCCGGAGCCGGACGACTCGGAGACGGTGTACCGCAAGGCCACACGGCTGACGATTCGCCTGCGCTACTGGTACGAGATGCGGGTGCCGTTCGCCAACTGGGTCATCTTCACGTCCTGGTATGCCTCCAACGCGCGCGTGGCGCTCTACGGCGCCATCGATCGGCCCACGCTGTCCAAGAGCAACATGCTCAACAAGACCTCGAACGTCTCGGCCCTGCAGTTCCGAGCGCGGGGCATGGACCACGAGCGTGGCTACAACACCTTGTACGCGCCGGAGATGTGGGTGCTATGGGGGCTGGCCAACGGCAGCATCCCGCTCGTCTCGGATCTGGTGGGCAAGCGCTACTTCCTGCCGCTGACGGCCACCCACACCATGCGCATGCAGTCCAACTTCCACCGGAAGTGGATCCTGCACCTCAACCCCGATTGGGGCCTCTAGGTCATGTTTACTCGCGTCCTTCGCCAGAGCTTCCGCCGCCAGGAGGGCCAGGCCCTCGTCGTGGCCGCCCTGATGGTGCTCATCATGTCCATCGCCGTCCTGGCGACGGTGAACATCGGGCACACCATCCACGAGCGCATCCGCCTGCAGAACACGGCGGACGCGGCCTCCTACTCCATGGCCGCCATGGAGGCGCGCGCGTTCAACTTCTACGCGTACGCCAACCGGACCCAGGTGTCCCACTACGTCTCGGCGATGATGTGGCAGTCGCTCCTGTCACTCATCTACTTCGCCGAGGCGTTCCTCACGGACATCTACGGGTTCATGAAGACGATCAACCCCTGCGCGGGAGATCCTGACGGGGTCTTCTGGACAGTGGCCTGTCCCATCCTCGAAAACCTGGTGCCATACCTCAGCCAGATCATGAGGATCATCGAACGCTTCATGGACACGTACAAGACGCTGCTGAGGAGCTTCCAGCAGATCTTGTTCAACGCCAACCCGGACAAGATCATCGGCAAGTTCGTCATCCCCACGCACCGGGTGCTCAACGGGGTGATGTTCTTCGCCTCGCAAGCGGTGATGGCCTCCACCGTCTCGCACGTGCTGCAGACCACCGACACGGTGATCGCCGCCAACGACAAGAACGTGGACTCGAAGCTGAGCCAGCTGGCCTCGGGCGCGCTCAACGTGTGCCTCTTCGATCAGCCGCACTTCCGCGAGGCGGGCGCGCACCCGCTCAACCCGATCCGCAACCCCTTCCAGCCCATCGATCCGCGAAAGTGGAAGCACTCGGAGAAGGAGGCGCGCGCCAAGCGCTCCATGGGCGCCATCACCAACGCCACGCGCTACGCGTGTGACGCCGAGGGGGGCGCGTGCCCCGAGGGCTTCATCACCTCGCGCAAGCTGGGCGATCTCATCCCGCTGCCGGACGGCCTGGGCATCATCCGCGATCTGCTGAGCTCGGACATCGACACGCCGATCTTCAAGTTCGCCAAGTACGGGCAGACGCGCATGCTCACGTACAACAACCCGAACCGGAGCAAGATCACCCAGACGGGCAGGCCCTACACGCCGCGCAATACGATCCGCGACTGGAACGACGGCATCGAGCCCACGCTGGGCATGCTGGCGCAGGGCGACAACATGGGCTCGGACGACGTGTACTGGATCAAGTTCGGCCCCGAGGGCTTTGGCCCCTTCCGCAACCCGTTCGCGTGCGCGGAAGACGACAACCCCCGTGAGTGCTGGGGCGATCCGCGCAAGGACTACAAGGACACCGGGAGCCAGAAGCTGCCCTTCAAGCACGTGACGAAGAGCAGCATCTGGGCGATGAACGAGTACGAGGACTCGCACAACGACGGTGGCGTGCATTGGCGCATCCACCACACGCGCCAGCCGCCGGGGGACAACTGGAGGCGGCTGTTCCGGCCCTCGGGTCCGGAGTCCGAGGTGGGCGTCCACCGCAGCGAGGTGTGCCTCATCAAGGTGTTCGGTCGCTGCGCGCCCCTGGCGCCGGAGATCGACGTGTACGCCGCCAATGTGATGCCCGCGGAGGACGGCAACCACCCCTGGGGTGGCATCGTCCCGTTCATGCACTTCGAGCCCGGCCAGTACGCGGGCACCTGCGGCGGCGCGGCCAGCAACGAGGCGGCGGCCACCCGCTACCAGCACGACTTCAACCAGCCCTCCACCTGGGTGGCGCTCAACAAGACGCCCGATCAGATCATCAACAAGGGGAAGACGGACCACGCGGGCACTGGCTCCAACGACATCGCGCTGCTCAACGACAACGGGCGGGTGAAGTGGAAGTTCGCCACCAGCACGCCCACGCTGAACATGAAGAGCGTCGCGGATGGCTCGAAGCTGATCTTCCCCACGGGGCTCAACGTCATCTCGCGCGGGCAGGCGTACTACCACCGCCCGGGCAACTGGGCCGAGCACCCCAACTTCTTCAACCCGTACTGGCGGCCTCGGCTCGCCTCCGTCTACCAGGGCCGGCATACGCTGCCCTACGCGGGGCAGTTGATCGACAGTCTGCCCGGGGTGTTGAAGGACATCCCGCCGAAGATCATCACCCACTGAGGACCGACCCATGAGACTGCCTGCCCAGCGTCAGTACGCCCGGCGTGGCGCCGCCACGGTCGAGTTCGCGATCATCGTGCCGGTGCTGGTGACGATCCTGATGTTCAGCATGTACCTGACCGAGTTGGTGCGGGCGAAGATCAAGCTCCAGGAGTTCTCGCGCTACGTCGTCTTCGAGATGACGAGCTACACCCTGAGCGACTTCGCCAATGCCCAGCACGACCAGGCTTTCACCGACGCGCAGACGGAGATGATGGAAGAGGCCGTCGAGCGCTACAAGGATCTGGACTCGGTGGAGCCCAACGCGCCGGGCGGCAACTTCGTCGCGAAGTTCGCGGAGGTGGCGGGTACCGTGCAGAACAAGGACGTGCCCTTCATCGAGGCGGGCCTGGTGCTGGGCAACGCCAACGAGGGCTTCGCCAGCGACGTGCTGGGAGCGATCAACGGGGGAGCCAACGGGCTGCTCAGCTTCTGGCGCTTCAACACCAAGGGGTGGGTGGAGACGGAAGTGACCATGAAGTACAACAACGCCATCCTCCCCGAGAGCTACCTGGACCAGGGGCGGGGCGCGTTCTTCAAGGTGGACCCCTTTGGGGGCAAGAGCATCGCCAGCCTGGAGCTCAAGCAGCGCTTCTCCATGTACGCCGACCCCTGGAACATGGAGGACGGCGGCGATGCCACCATCCGCGGGCGTCGCGCGGGCGCGCACCGTGCCGGCTCCGAGGAGTTCAGCCACGGACTCTACCGGCAGGTGAACCGGATGGTGTTCCTCGGGGTGAAGGATCGACTGTTGGGCGAGTCGAGCATCATCAGCGACCTGGGCTCGTTCCTCGCGCAGATCTTCCCGGCCTTCCTGGGCACCTTCGTCGTTTCGCACAACTACACCGCCAACCCCACGGACGAGTGGGATCGCGAGTGCATCGGCGGCGACACGGGCATCGTGTCCTACCCCGCGGAGGCCCAGGGCGGCCTCAACAACCTGGACAAGTTCTCCCAGCTCGACCACCCACGGCCCAAGTGCTTCGACACTGCCCCGTTCCGCGACCAGCCGTACGAGCGCTCGCAGTACATCAAGATCTTCCAATCGCGCGGCGACTTCTTCATGGGTTGCAAGAACGCGCAGGCGAATGATCCCTCCGCGCCCCAGAGCACCGAGGCGACCCAACGTGACGAGAGCAAGACCAATGCAGTCAACTGCGAGTAGGGCCCTGGCCCGGCTCGTGGTGCTGGGCGTGATGCTGATGGCCGTGGTGGCTCGCGCCGAGCAGGAGCTGCCCGTCTACCCCGGCGCGGTCCACACGCGCATCGGCAAGGACCTGATCATCTCCGGCGAGTACTACCGGCTGGCGTACTTCACCACCGACGACTCGATGGAGAAGGTGGCCGACTACTTCGTCAAGCACTGGCGCTCCCAGGGTTACCCCACCGTGGTGGAGGGGGACATGGTGCAGGAGGCGGTGGTGTCCGCCCTCTTCACCCGCGAGGGGCTGCAGCGCGGCGTGGTGCTGCGCAAGCACCTGGGCAAGACGGTGGGCTTCTCGGCGCTCCGCGACCTGTGGGTGCGCGCCCCCCGCAAGAAGGACGGCGGGCTGGTGAAGCTCGAGGGCACGCTCTTCAGCCAGGACATCACCACGCGCGATGACCCGGGTGGCTCGCAACACCGCTCCTCGTTGGTGAACGCGCCCCTGGTCAGCGTGCGCGATCAGGTGACGCAGGAGTTGACGCGGCAGGGCTTCGCCATGGTGCGGCAGACGGGCGCGACGCTCGGCGGCGAGGAGCGCTTCACCCTGGAGCACGCCCGCAAGGGAGAGCAGGTGGTGACGACGCTCAGCCGCGTGGACGCGGAGACCACGGCGGTGCTGCAGATGTGGGTGGGCTCGGATCGGCCGGACGCGATGCCCAACGACGAGGCCGTGCGCCAGAGCCGGCAGGACTGGGAGCGCGAGCAGAAGGCGAAGAAGGAAGCCGCCGCCCAGGGGGCCACGCCATGAGGGCGCTGGCGCTCACGCTCGTGCTGCTCGCGGCGGTCCCCGCCTCGGCCGCCATGCCGGGCAAGTCCCTCATGGACCACCTGGCCAAGGGGCTTCGCACCACCCAGGTCGGCGACTGGGTGACGTACAAGCTCGATGGCGGCGGTGCGCGCGTTCACTACTGGCGGCTGGCCGTAGTGGGGGAGGAGAAGGACAAGCTCGGCCGCGACGCGCTGTGGCTGGAGATGGAGATGGGCACGCACCCGGCCATGCGCTCGCCCCTGTCGCAGATCCGCATGCTGATCGCCCGGGGCGATGGGGTGGCCTTCGACGCCAACGGGATTACCCGCCTCATCGTCGCCATGGGCTTCGACAAGCCCCAGGAGTACTCCGAGGAGGCGCTCGACTGGGCCCTGAAGAAGCCCGAGAAGACCCAGAAGGCCGCGCCCCGGGGCCAGACGCCCGCCGCGTCCGTCGTGGTGCGTTCGGGCAAGGAGGCGCGGCTGATGACGCCCGCGGGCACGGTGACCGCCGTCCCCGTGGAGGTGCTCTACCGCGCCACTGTCGTCAAACGCACATGGCTGAGCCGGGAGATTCCCATTCTCAACCTGGCCAAGGTCGAGATCCCCCGGATTGCCCACGCCCTCGAAGTTCACGAGTATGGAGTGAACGCCAAGCCCCGCATGCTGCTACCGGACCCCAAGACACCGACGGTGAAGATGGGGTATGCGGAGAAGGTGTTCCCCCAGCTGCCTTGGTTGGAGGAGGAGACCCCATGAAGGACCTGAAGAAGACCCGCTCCGCCCGGAGCCGCATGCGCGGCCAGTCGATGGTCGAGTATTCGATGATCAACTGGGTCCTCGTCGTGGCGCTCGTCATCGGCGCCAGCGTGAAGATCCGCTGGACGGATGACAGGCAGTCCAACGTCATCGACCTGTTCCTCGAGGCGTACCAGGTCTATTACGACTCGTACTACTTCGTGCTGAACCTGCCGTTCCCGTGACGAAGCCGTCCCCGGCGCCCGTCCGCTCCTCGCTGGGCCTGCGCCTGGTTCACGCGGCCGTCTTCCTCGCCTTCGCGGCGGCGGCGACGGTCGCGGCCCTGCCAGAGTGGCGGCACGGCCTGGACGTGCTGGGGCGCGCCTATCACGTGGGCACGCCGCCCCGGGCCGTCCTGGTGCTGGGCTCGGTGCTGGCGGTGGCCGGCGCCTCGAGCCTGCTGTTCTCCCTGCTCCGAAACCGCTCCGCTCCCATGGTCGCCTCGTGGCTCATCCTCGGGGGCCTGGTCGCCAGCATCGTCGGCACCGCCGGCAGCCCCGAGCCCGAGCGCCCCACGGAGGTGGCGGCCAACACCGCCCTCATCCAGCTCGGACAGCGCGTGCAGGTTGCCATGGTGAGCCAGCTCCAGGAGCGCGGCGAGGTGCCGGTGGCGCTCGGCCCCTGGCAGCACGCTCTGGAGCGGGTGGCGCCCCCGGGCCGCTTCCGCACGCGCGGCTTTCGCGCCGTACCTCCCCAGGTGGTGGCCGTGGCCACGCCCGAGGCACTCCCCGCGCCGCTGCTGCCGGGCGCGCTGCTGCTTCACGTCTCTTCGGATGGGGCCTCCTTCGAGCTGCGCCTCGTGGGCCTCTCTCAGGGAGAGCCCCAGGTGCTGCGAGACGAGACCGGCGCGCCCGTGGTTTTGCGCGGACTCTTCAACCCGAGCCTACCTGCTACGCCTGCTCGCTCGCTCCCGTGATGCCAGGTCGGCTGCTCGCGCCCAGAGTAAAATAGCCCTTGATCCGCTAGCTTCCATCAGGGAGTACAGGCTTTGCTGTCCTGTCACGGGAGGTCGTTTTGACACCCGATGCGTCGCACGGATAACATCTCACCCCGCGTCCGCGCCTTGGCGCCACTTTCCGTTTCATTTCCCTCAAAAAGTTTTCACGCCACACGGCGTACCTGCGTCTCCCTGGGAGGTCCTGAGAAATGCTGAAGGGTAAGACTCCGCTCATCGTCGCCATCGTCCTCGGTCTGTTGGCCGGTGTAGTTGCGTACTCGGCCATCAAGAAGAAGGAGGCGGATGTCCGCCGCGGTTGGAACCTGGTCCCGGTGGTCGTGGCCGCCCAGGACATCCCCGAAGGCACCATCATCACCTTCGACATGATCTCCCAGCGCTCGGTGCCCGAGCAGTTCGTCACCTCGTCCGTGGTGAAGCCGGACTCGGCCACCTACGTGGTGAACCAGAAGGTGCTCGTGCCGCTGCAGGCCGGCGACCCGTTGCTCTGGAGCCAGTTCGAGACCACCAAGGCCGCCGAGCGCCTGTCCTCGAAGGTCCAGAAGAAGGGCCGCGCGATCACCCTGGAGGCCAAGGCCATCACCGCGGTCGGTGGCTGGGTGCGCCCCAACGATCACGTGGACGTGATCGGCACCTTCCGTGATCCGCAGACCGACGAGCAGGTCGCCGTGACGCTGCTCCAGAACGTGATCGTTCTGGCCACGGGCAAGATCACCGGTACCACGAACGTGAACCTCATCCCCGAGGGTCAGCGCGAGTACAACAACGTCTCGCTGCTGGTCATCCCGGAGGAGGCCGAAATCCTCGTCCTGGCCTCGGAGATGGGCAACCTGACGCTGTCGCTCCGCAACGAGGACGACGTGGACATCATCGAGGAGCGCGGCCGCGCCACCATCAGCACGCTGCTCTCCGGTGAGCGCACCCGCGTGCTGGAGCAGAAGCGCCGCGAGATCATCACCATCATCAAGGGCAACTCCAAGGAGCAGAACGCGGGCGTTGGCTCTCCGTAGTCGGGCGTCCTTGCCCAGCCCACCGCGTTCCTAACTTCCCCGGGAGCCTCCCCTCATGTTGGCAGGAATCGTCCTCCTCCTCGTCACCGGCGCTGTCTTCTTCTTCAGCCTGGTGATCTTCACGGTGCTCGCGAAGGCCTACGAGCAATATCAGGAGCGCTACGTCGCCAAGTCGATGAACGACTTGAGTGACATGTTCCTGTTCATCGACGCGCGGCAGATGTTGATCCTCAACATCGCGTCGATGTGCCTTCTGGGCATCCTCAGCTACATCATCTTCAACCCCATCCTCTGCGTGGGCATGACCATCTTCGGCTTCTTCCTGCCGATGCTGACGGTCAAGCACTACCGCAAGCGGCGCATCAAGAAGTTCAACGTGCAGCTGGTGGACGCGCTCCAGGCCATGGCCAACGCGTTCAAGGCGGGTCTGACGTTCCCGCAGGCCATCGAGCACGTGGCGCGCGAGGCGCTGCCGCCGCTGTCCCAGGAGTTCGGCCTCTTCGTGAAGGAAGTGAAGCTGGGCGTGCCCCTGGAAGAGGCGCTCATCAACATGGCCAAGCGCGTGGGCAGTGACGACCTGGAGCTCGTCGTCGTGTCCACCAACATCGCCCGCCAGCTCGGCGGCAACATGGCGGAGATGTTCGAGACGATCTCGACCGTTATCCGTGAGCGCTTCCGCCTCGAGGGCAAGATCGACGCGCTGACCAGCCAGGGCAAGCTGCAGGGCTGGATCGTCGCCTCCATGCCCGCGGTGCTGGGCATGGTGCTCAACGCCATGCGTCCGGACCTGATGGAGCCGATGATGAACCACATCTTCGGCTATCTGCTGGTGACGGTGATCGCCATCATGGAGATCCTCGGCATCCTCATCATCCGCCGCATCGTCAACATCGACATCTGACGGAGAAGACGACCGTGCAGGACATCCTCACTCAATTCTTGCTGGGCGGCTCGGCGCTGTTCGCCGCCGCCGCGGCCGCCTTCCTCGGCATCGGCATCTACAACAACTACTTCGAGACGTTCGTCTCGGAGGTGCAGGGCGAGTCCGCGGGCGGCATGAAGGGCGCCGGCTCGGTGGCCATCCGCAAGCTCGGCGCGATGAACCGCCGGGTCATGTGGCCGGGCTACGAAGCCAAGATGCGGAAGAACCTCATCAAGGCCGGTGATGTGAACGGGTACAAGCCCGAGGACATCATGGCCCTGCAGGAGGTCGGCTTCGTCGCCGGTCTGCTCGGCGGCCTCATCCTCGCCAACGGCCTGGGACAGAATCTGGCCTGGTCGCTCGTCGTCGCCCTGTTCGGCATGTACTACCCGATGATCTGGGTGAACGATCAGGTCAAGAAGCGTCACCTGCAGATCTCCCGCGCGCTGCCCTACAACCTGGACCTGCTCACGCTGTCGGTGGAAGCGGGCCTCGACTTCACCGCCGCGCTCGCCAAGGTGGTGGAGAAGGGCAAGACGGGCCCGCTCAAGGACGAGCTGGCCCTGGTGCTCAAGCAGCTGAAGATGGGCAAGACGCGTGAAGAGGCCCTCAAGGCGATGATCGTCCGCGTGGACCTGCCGCCGCTCACCACCTTCGTCACCGCGCTCATCCAGGCCGACAAGATGGGTACGAGCCTCGGTAAGGTGCTGCGCATCCAGTCCACGCAGATGCGCATCGACCGCACCCAGCGCGCCGAGAAGCTGGCCGGCGAGGCCCCGGTGAAGATGCTCTTCCCGCTGATCGCCTGCATCTTCCCGACGGTGTTCATGGTGCTCTTCGGGCCCATCGTCTTCGCGTTCATGTTCGGAAACGTGGGGGGGTAGGTCCTGGGGTTCAGGCTGACCATCGCGAAGGGTCTCCAGGAAGGCCGGGAGATCTCCTTCGAGGATGACGAGCTGACGATTGGCCGCACCTCGGAGAACCAGGTGGTGTTGCACGATCACGGCGTGTCTCGCCGCCACGCGCGCCTCTTCGCGCGCGGCGGCAGGCACTACGTGACGGACCTGGGCAGCGCCAACGGCACCCTCGTCAACGGCAAGGCCCTGCTCAAGCTCAAGGAGCAGGAGCTGCGTGAGGGGGACCGAATCTCCCTTGGCGGGGTGGAGTTCGTCTTCTCCCAGCTGTCGCCGTCGCCGTCGCCGCCGCCGCCGGAGGAGGCCACCCGGATGGTGCCCTCCCGGTCCATCGCTCCACGCTCGAGCACGCGCATCACCCGCGCGAACACCGAGATGGAGATGCAGGCCATCGAGGCCGAGGACACCGGCAAGCACCGCATCGTCAGCGAGGCGGAGGTGACGGGTTCTGCCTCGGGGAGTGGAGCCGCCACCCTGGCGGAGATGCCCGCGGTGGTCGCACCCGCCGCCGGCGCGGCTACCGTGGCGGAGATGCCCGCGGTGCTGGCTCCGGCCGCCGGTACCTCCACCCTGGCGGAGATGCCCGCCACGATTCGTTCCTCGCCGCCCCTGATCGCTCGCCCTTCGCCACGCACCGCCGCGGCCAAGGAGCTGGGGAGCGCCAAGCCGTCGGCCGCCGAGCGCGCGCGCGAACGCCGGCAGATGCGCGAGACCCTGGGCGGGCAGCTCGTGGTCTGGTGGAAGGAGCTCTCCACGAAGGGCAAGTCCATCGCGGGCGTCTTCACCGGGCTCGTGGTGGTCGGCGTGATGGCCGTGCTCTTCAGCGTGTTCAAGCCCGCCCCCGACGGCCGTCCCAAGGGGCCCGAGCCCACGCAGATCAGCATCTCTCCGCTGCCGGACTCGTTCGGACTGGGCGAGGGCGTCCAGTGGACCAACCCGGACCAGAAGGCGTTCGACTTCGAGTTCGTCTCGCCCACCCGGGCGGTGGCTGTCCTACATTACCAGGCCAGCAACATCTCCGAGCAGGAGGTGGACATCACCCTCAACGGGGTGAGCCAGGGCTGGGTCCCCGGTGACACGGCCACCGCGGCCGAGCGAGAGATCGAGCTGGTGCTGGCCCTGTCGCTGCTCAAGCGCAGTGAGCGCAACCAGCTGGCCTTCGACAATGTGCGCAACCCTCCGGGCCAGGAGAGCTGGCGCGTCTGGAACGTGTACGTGGAGGTCATCCCCGTGCCCGAGCTGCCGCTGGCCGAGCTGCTCACCAAGGCACGCGAGCAGGCGACCGCGGGCGAGCGCTTCTACGAGCAGAAGGATGTAGGCTCGGAGAACCTGTTCAAGGCCTGGAAGAACTACCGCTCGGCCTGGCTCACCCTGGAGGCGCTCGAGGACAAGCCGGACCTCTACAATGATGTCCGCTTCGCCCTCCAGCAGACGAGCGCGGAGTTGGACCAGCAGTGTCGTAAGCTGATGCTCGATTTTCAACGCAGCTTGCAGTTCCGAGATGGGGACAAGGCCAGGGCCACCGTGCTGGAGGTCAAGAGGCGCTTCCCTACGACCGAGCATCGCTGTCACAATCTGGCTCTCGAAAAAGCGGCACAATACGAGCTGCCGTTAGACTGAACCCCCGGCTCTCGTAGGAAGCGGTGATTCACATGGCGAACCCTCCTCCCACGGCGCGACGTCGCCCCTCCACGTCCTCTGGCAGCTCCGCTGGCGGCAGCGGACCGCAGCGGCCCGCCCGCAGGACTGGAGCCGCGCCGCCGGTACGGCCCGAGTCCACGCCCTTCAGCGGCCCCAAGCTGGTGGTCTCCGGCGGGCCCAAGGCCGGCGAGGAGTTCAACCTGCAGGAGGAGGAGTACGTCGTCGGTCGCTCGACCGACAACCCCATCTGCATCGCGGACACCTCCGTCTCGCGCAAGCACATCATGCTGCGGCGGGTGGGGCAGGGCTGGACGGTGAGCGATCTGGGCTCCGGTAACGGCACCCTGGTCAACGGCGAGCCCATCAACGACGAGACGGTGCTGGCCAACGGCGACGTCATCACCATGGGCGACACGGAGGTGACGTTCACCGACGTGGCCAACTCGACGATGATGGTGGACATCACCGCGGGCCCCTCGCGCTCGCGGCCCTCCACCTCGGGCGCCGCGCCGGGCCGTCCGCCTCCGCGCCCCGAGCGGGTGCGTCCCGCGCGCGCGGGCGCGGCGAAGGCCGTGGATCCGCAGGCGCAGCGCAAGAAGAAGATCATCATCGGCTCGGTGGCGGGCGTCATCATCGTCGCCGGCCTGGGCCTGGTGGGCCTGAAGATGCGCCAGAAGGCGGCCGAGGAGGCCCGGACGGCCGTCTCCCTGCGCAAGGCGCAGGTGCGTCAGGAGAACGCGGCGGTCTTCCAGGACGCCAAGAACCACATCCGCGAGGGTCGCTGGACCGAGGCCAAGGCGCTGCTGCTGGAGCTGCAGGAGAAGTCGCCGGACATGGGCCTGCAGGACTACCTGGACCGGGTGGAGAAGGAGATCCCCAACCAGGAGCGCGTGGTGGCCGCCGAGGCGGCGCTCAAGGAGAAGCGGCTCGCGGTCGCTAAGGGCGAGCTCGACAAGGTCACCCCGGACACGCAGATGTACGAGCAGGTCAACAAGCTCAAGCGCGAGCTGCGTGACACCTCGGACTCCCAGGCCAAGGCGGCGCGGGCCCTGCTCGACACCAAGCAGCTGGACCCGGCCCGGCAGGCCAAGGCCTCCATGGAAGACGTGCTCGTGGTGTTCCCCGAGCACCGCGACGCCAAGCTCCTCAACGAGGAGGCCACCAAGCTGATCGCCCAGCTGACCTTCGTGGCGCCTCCGCCTCCGCCCCCGCCGCCCAAGGATCCCTGGGAGGCCTCCGTGGCGCGCTTCGTCGACGGCGACTTGTCGGGCGGAGTGGCGCTCGCCAACGCGTGCGTGACGAAGTCGAACAAGTGCAAGGGCGGCCTCAAGGACATGACGGAGTTCGGCAACCTCTACAAGAAGCTGGAGGACCTGGACGCCAAGGGCCTGGCGCGGCTGCTGGCGCTGGACAAGGACATCACCGGGCCGCGGGGCCCCAGCAAGATGGCCAAGAACGCGGGCACGCGCGCGGCGAACATCTTCTACAAGAGCGCCTCGGCGGCGAAGGCCGCGGGCCAGTGGTCGCGCGCCATCGAGTACGCGCGGCGCACGCTTCAGGCGGACCCCGGCCACGCGGGTGCCTCCAACATCGTCAATGACTTGAGGTCCAAGGCGAAGGAGATCTACCTCCAGGCCTATACGCTCAAGGCCGAGAACCCCGAGGACGCCATCCCCAAGTTCAAGGAGGTGATCGCCATGACGCCTCCGGATGACGAGAACCACCAGAAGGCGAAGAACTGGCTCGAGCAACTCCAGAGATGAAGCGTCGGCGAGGAGCGGCAGGAGATGCTCCTGTCGCTCCCGTGCGACAGGGAGATTTGTTCGGCGCGTCGGCCGCGACGCCACCGCCGCCGGAGGTGAGGCTCTCTTCGGAGAAGAAGCCTCCCCCGGACAAGGCGCCGCCCGCCGAGAAGGCCCCCGTGCCCGAGAAGCGACCGCCCGCGCCCGCGCCGGTGGTCATCGAGACGGTGGTGGCCGTGGTGCAGGAGGTCTCCGTGTCCCTGCCGTCGCTGCCCGGGGCGCCCCCGCGTCCGGCGCGCACGGTGCTCTCGGTGGGCGAGCTCACGCGGCAGCTCAAGGACACGATCGAGTCGCGCTACCCGCGCGTGCTGGTGCGCGGTGAGGTGTCGGGCTTCCGGGGCGCCAACGCGCGCGGGCACCTGTACTTCACCCTCAAGGACGTGGACGCCTCCATCGACGCCAAGGTGTGGGCGTCGCAGGCCTCCCGGCTGCGCTTCGCGCTCAAGGATGGGCTGGAGGTGGTGGCCGAGGGCAGCGTGGACCTGTACGCGCCCCAGGGCCGCTACAGTCTCATCATCCAGCGGGTGGAGCCGGTGGGGCAGGGCGCGCTGGCGCTCGCCTTCGAGCAACTGAAGGAGCAGCTGGCGGCCGAGGGCCTCATCGGCGATCGCCGCATCCGGCCGCCGCGCCCCTTGCCCTTCCTGCCTCGGCGCATCGGCGTGGTGACGAGCCGCACCGGCGCGGCGCTGCAGGACTTCCTGCGCGTGCTGTACGGGCGCCACCCCCGGCTGAGCGTGCTGGTATGCGACGCGCGCGTGCAGGGAGAGGGCTCCGCGCAGGAGGTGGCCCAGGCCATCGAGCGCCTGGGCCGCACGGACGTGGACGTCATCGTCGTGACGCGCGGCGGCGGCTCGGTGGAGGACCTCTGGACGTTCAATGAGGAGGTGGTGGCCCGGGCCATCCACGCCTCGCCGGTGCCGGTGGTGTCGGCCATCGGGCACGAGATCGACTTCACCATCTCCGACTTCGTGGCGGACTTCCGCTCGCCCACGCCCAGCGCGGCGGCGGAGCGGCTGGCGCCGGTGCTCAGCGACCTGGAGCTGACGCTGGACACCCACGCCTCGCGGCTGCGCCAGGCGGTGGAGCTGCGGGTGCTGGAGCTGCGCGAGTACCTGGGCAGCCTGTCCTCGCGGGTGGTGGACCCCCGGCGGCGCCTGGGCCAGCAGCGGCTGCACCTGTCCGAGCAGCTCGAGGCGATGATGCGGGTGCTGAGGCCTGCCCAGCGCGAGCGGCGGGAGCAGCTCCGGGGCTTGCAGGAGCGGCTCCAGCGCGCGCTGCCTCAGGCCCGGGTGGGAGAGCAGCGCGCGCACCTGCTGCGGCTGGCGGCGCGGCTGCACGAGGCGGCCCGCTCGGGCATCGCCACCCGGCGCGCGGACCTGGCCAAGGGGCAGTTGGGGCTGGAGCGGCTCTCCCCGGCGGCTCGGGTGGCCACGGAGCGGGCGGCGCTGGCGGCCCGGAAGGCCCGCCTGCTCGCCCTCCAGGGGCAGGTGCTCTCCGACGCCCAGCGGCGCTTCCAGCGGCTGGAGGGCCGGCTGGATGCCATGAGCCCGCTGAAGGTCATGTCGCGCGGCTACGCCATGGCCTTCCGGAAGCGGGACGGGGCGGTGGTGCGCTCCGTGGAGGACGTGCAGCCCGGGGAACTCCTGGGTATCAAGCTGACCCGGGGCGTGGCGAAGTCCCTGGAGGGCTGCGAGGAGATCGAAGCCACCGTGACGGCGATAAAAGGGCCGGTGGACTGCTGAAGGACCGACAGTCCACACTGGCTCCGGGCGGGGGCCTCCTTTAGAGTCCGCGCGCCCAATCTTCACCGATGTGGAGGTGTCGGACGTGTCGAAGTCAGGGAAGGCGGCGGAGCCAGCGCCCGAGCAGTATGGGGACGTCGTGGCGCGGCTGGAGGAGATGGTGGCGAAGCTGGAGAGCGGCTCGCTGTCGCTCGAGGAGTCCCTCAAGGCCTTCGAGGAAGGCATCCGGCTGGTCCGCAAGGGCGAGAAGCTCCTCAGCGATGCGGAGCAGCGCATCGAGCAGCTGCTGGTGGACGAGGACGGCCGGGAGGTGGTCGCCCCGCTGCCGGTGGGTAACCGGCCTGCTCCCGCGGCGGCTCCCAAAGCCGCCGCCGCGAAGCCGCCGCCGGAAGACGATGTGCCGTTCTGACGGAAGCGGGGCGCGGAGCCGCCATGGAGAAGCCAAGAATCATCATCGTCGATGACGACCGCGACACGCGGGAGCTGCTCTCCTTGGCGCTGGAGAGCGAGGGCTTCGAGGTCACCAGCGCGGCCAATGGGCTGCGGCTGATCTCCTCGCTGCAGTTGCGCCGCCCGCACCTCATCCTCCTGGACGTGAACATGTCCTGGATCGATGGCTTCGAGCTGTGCAAGGCGGTGAAGAAGAACGAGAGCTTCCGGGACATCCCGGTCATCTTCGTCAGCGGACGTGGGGAGCCCGAGGATCGGCGGCGGGGCATCGAGGCCGGCGCCGCGGACTACTTCGTCAAGCCGCTGGATCTCAACCGGCTCATCGCCCGACTGCGAGAGCTGGTCCCGGCCACCGTGCCGGAGGAGCACTAAGAGCCGTGAACGCCCTAGAACTGCAGTCCTTCCTGCGAGTCCAGCAGGTTCGGGTCGAGAACCTGCTGCGCAGCCGCGCCGAGCCGCTGGAGTCCTCGGGGGCGCCGGTGCGGCTGGCCGAGGCCATGCGCTACTCGCTGCTGGCCGGAGGCAAGCGGCTGCGGCCCATCCTCTGCCTGGTCTTCGCCGACACGCTGATGCCGCAGGGCTCCTCGATGCACGTGGCGGAGGATGCGGCGTGCGCGCTGGAGTTCGTCCACACCTACTCGCTCATCCATGACGACCTGCCGTCCATGGACGACGACGACCTGCGCCGGGGGCGGCCCACCAGCCACAAGGTCTTCGGGGAGGCGATGGCGATTCTCGCTGGGGACGCGCTCTTCTCGGAGGCGTTCGTGCTGCTGGCCTCTGGCACGGAGCCGGTCCGCTCGTCGCTGTGCCGCGAGCTGGCGGTGTCCTCGGGCGCCACGGGCATGGTGGGCGGACAGGTGTTGGACATCGCCGAGGATCGGCCCGCGCAGCTCGACTACCTCAAGCGCCTGCACCGGCTGAAGACGGGGGCGCTGGTGCGTGCGGCGTGCCGCATGGGCGTGATGGCCGCCGGGGGCAGCGAGGATGCGCTGGCGCGGGCGGACTCGTATGGCGATGCCATCGGCCTGGCGTTCCAGATCGCCGACGACATCCTGGACGTGACGGGCAGCGCCGAGGCCATGGGCAAGCCCGTGGGCGCGGATGCGGCGGCGGGCCGCCACACCTTCCCGGCGGTGATCGGGCTGGAGGCCTCCTGGGTGCTGGCCGAGCGCAAGGTGTCGGAGGCGCTGGCCGCGGTGGAGCCGCTGGAAGGCAAGGACGGCCCGCTGGCGGCGCTCGCGCGCTACATGGTGGAGCGCAACAGGTGACAGGGCTTCTCTCGGGCATTCACTCGCCCGCGGATGTGCGGGCACTGCCCGAGGCGGAGTTGCCGCGCCTGTGCGAGGAGCTCCGGGAGGAGATCGTCTCCGTCTGTGGGCGGGTGGGCGGCCACCTGGGCGCCTCGCTCGGGGTGGTGGAACTGGTGGTGGCGCTGCACCGGGTGTTCCACTCGCCGCAGGACGCGCTGGTGTTCGATGTGGGCCACCAGGCGTACGCGCACAAGCTGCTCACGGGGCGGCGCGAGCGCATGGGGACGCTGCGGCAGGCGGAGGGGGTCGCGCCCTTCCTGGATCCGCGCGAGAGTCCGCACGACGCGTTCGCCGCCGGGCATGCCTGCACGGCGGTCTCGGCTGCACTGGGGATGCTCGAGGGCTGGAGCGTGCTGGGGCGCAAGGGGCACGCGGTGGCCATCGTCGGGGACGGGGCGCTCACCGGTGGCCTCACCTTCGAGGGGCTCAACAACGCGGGGGGCGCGCACCTGCCGTTGGTGGTGGTGCTCAACGACAACCAGATGTCGATCTCCGCCAACGTGGGCGCGATTCCGGCGCTGCTGCGGACGCGGGAGGCCCGGGCCTTCTTCGAGGGGCTGGGCTTCACCTACCTGGGGCCGGTGGACGGGCACGACCTGGGGGCGCTGCTGAGCGCGCTGCGAGAGGCGCGGGCCTCGTCGCGGCCGGTGGTGGTGCATGCGATGACGCAGAAGGGGCGGGGCTTTCCTCCGGCGGAGGCGGATCTGCAGACGCGGGGCCACGCCATGGGGCCCTACGAGTGGCGGGACGGGAAGCTCGTGCGCTCACGGGGAGGCCAGCGCACCTTCAGCGAGGCCTTCGCGACCGCGCTGGCGGATGCGCTGGCGAAGGACCCACGGGTGGTGGTGGTGACGCCCGCCATGCTGGAGGGCTCCGCGTTGGTGGAGCTGAAGACCCGCTACCCGGACCGCGTGCATGACGTGGGCATCGCCGAGCAGCACGCCGTCACCTTCTGCGCGGGCCTGGCGCGCGCGGGTGCCCGGCCCGTGTGTGCGATCTATTCCACGTTCCTTCAGCGCTCGTTCGATCAGGTGATCCACGACGTGTGCCTGACGGGACTGCCCGTGGTGTTCGCGGTGGACCGGGCGGGGCTGGTGGGCGCGGACGGAGCCACGCACCAGGGGGCCTATGATGTCTCCTCGCTGCGGGCGGTGCCGGGGCTGGGGTTGATGGCGCCGGTGGTGGGGGAGGACATTCCTCCGATGCTGGCCACCGCGCTCGCGGCGCCGGGGCCCACCGTCATTCGGTTTCCCCGAGGCACCCTGCCGTCGCCGCCGCCCGAGCTGCGGTTGGATGAGGCTTCCGTGAAGGGGGCGCGCTGGGTGTTGCGGGCGCAGGCGCCGCGCCTCACGTTGGTGACGCTGGGGCCGCTCGCGCTGGCCGCGCTGGAGGCGGCGAAGGCCGAGGCCGGCTGGAGCGTGCTGGATGCGCGCTGTGTGAGCCCGCTGGACTCGGAGGCGCTGCTGGCGGCCGCTGACAGTGGGCACGTGGTGGTGGTGGAAGAGGGCTCGACGCGAGGAGGCCTGGGGAGCGCGGTGCTGGAGCTGTACGCCGCGCACGGGCGCACGCCTCGGGTGCGGCTGATGGGGATGCCGGATGTCTTCATGCCGCACGGGGACGCGCGGGTGCAGCGCGCGGCGCTGGGGCTGGACGCGGAAGGAATGAGACGGGCGGGCAGGGAGCTGCTGGGAGAGCGCCCGTGAAGTCTCGCAAGGAGCGCATCGACGTGCTGGTGGTGGAGCGGGGGCTGGCGGAGTCGCGCGCCAAGGCCCAGGCGCTCATCCTCGCCGGGCAGGTGGTGGTGGACGACCAGCGGGTGGACAAGCCCGGGTCCCAGGTGTCCGTGGACGCGGAGCTGCGCCTCAAGGGCGAGGTGCTGCCCTACGTCTCGCGTGGAGGGTTGAAGCTCAAGGCCGCCATGGATCGCTTCGGCCTGGATGTGCGCGGCAAGGTGTGCGCGGACATTGGAGCGAGCACAGGAGGCTTCACCGACTGCCTGCTGCAAGAGGGGGCCACGCGGGTCCACGCCATCGACGTGGGCTACGGCCAACTCCACGAGAAGCTGCGGAAGGATGAGCGCGTGCGCTCGCGTGAGCGCGTCAACGCGCGTTATCTCACCGACGAAGATCTGCCCGAGAAGGTGGGAGTGGCCGTCATCGACGTGAGCTTCATCTCACTCACGCAGGTGCTGCCCGCCGTGCTGCCGTTCCTGGAGCCGGGTGGACTCCTCGTGGCCTTGGTGAAGCCTCAGTTCGAGGTAGGGCGCGAGCGCATCGGTAAGGGTGGGGTGGTGAGGGATGTCGCCGCCCGACAAGAAGCCATCGACACCGTGACAGCGTTCGCACGCGAGCAGGGGCTTACCGTGCGCGGGGTGATGGACTCTCCCGTACCAGGGCCTGCCGGCAATGTGGAAGCGCTCCTTGTCGCTGACAAGCCGCGCTGAGAAGGGCCTCATGACGGATCTCTTCACGCCTGAAACACTCCCTGTACTCGCTGCTCGTATCGAGCGCGCCCAGGCCGCGCAGAACGCCGCGTGCGCTCGCGTCGCCTCCCATGGCGTCGTACCCCTGAGCATCGCTGGGGGGCAGGTCATCTTCGCGGGGGCCGGCTCACCCTTGACGCAAGCGGTGGCGCTCGCGCTCGGGCAGAAGATGACCACCGCTGAGTTCGACCAGGTCGAGGCGCTGCTCGGTCGCGAACCAGGGCCCATGCAGATCGAGACGTGCCCCTACACGGACGCCACTCTGCTCGCGCTCCTCGCAGAGCGCGGCTACCGGATTTCCGAGTTCCAGCAGGTGCTCGTGCGCGCGATCGAGACCTCTGAGGCTCCTCCGTCCGGGGTGGACATTCGCCCCATCCGCGCTGGCGAGGAGGAGCGTTGGGCCCAGGTGATCTTCGAGGCGTTCACGGACGGCGCGCCTTTGGACCCCGCGCTCGTCTCGCTCATGCTCCCGGCTACCCGAGCCGAAGGCACGACGTGCTTCATGGCACTCGTCGACGGGGTTCCAGCTGGAGGCGGCGCCGTGGCCGTGCATGACGGCATCGCCACCCTGGCCGGAGCAGGCATCAAGGTCCCGTTCCGGCGGCGAGGGCTCCAGACGGCGCTCGTGCGTGCGCGCCTGGCGTTCGCGGCCCAGGCCGGCTGCGCGATGGCTTCGAGCAGCACGCACCCCGGCACGACATCCCAGCGCAACCTGGAGCGCATGGGGTTCCGGATCGCGTATCCGAAGGTGGTGCTCGTCCGCTCCAAGGAGGGCTGAGCCACCCTGTCGAGCGAGCGGCCGGACAGCGTGCTTCGGTCAACGTTCGCTTCCGGAACACTTGCCCTTGCCAACTCGCACGCCGATGTTCTCTCGGTTCCGCTCGCAGGGGAGAGACATGCGCGTGATTCTTGTGGTTGCCGCCGCTGTGACGCTGGTCGCCTTTGGAGAGGCCCGCGGAGAGCCTGTCGAGACCCGGTCTCCCAACGGCCGTGACCAGAAGCCCGCCTTCTCCGGGCAGACCCGCGCGCCGAAGCCAGAGAAGGCGAGCCAGGTCCAGACCGAGAAGGTGGCCTCGGGGCTCGACCACCCCTGGGCGCTGGAGTTCCTCCCCGACGGGCGCATGCTGGTGACCGAGAAGAAGGGGCAATTGCGCATCGTCGATGCCAAGGGCCAGCTCTCCAAGCCCGTGAGCGGCCTGCCCAAGGTCGTCGATGACGGGCAGGGTGGGTTGCTCGATGTCGCTCTCGACCCGAACCACTCCAGCAACGGGCTCATCTATTGGAGCTACTCCGAGCCTCGGAAGGGCGGAAACGGCACGGCGGTCGCGCGCGGACGTCTCGTTACCCAGGGCCAGCCGCGCGTCGAGAAGGTTCAGGTCATCTTCCGCCAGCAGCCGACCTTCGAGTCCGACAAGCACTTCGGCTCGCGGCTGGTCTTCACTCCGGACGGCATGCTCTTCATCGTCCTGGGGGAGCGCTCGCTGCCGGAGTCCCGGGTCAAGTCGCAGGATCTCGGCACTCACTTCGGCAAGGTCATCCGCATCAACCCGGACGGCTCGGTGCCGAAGGACAACCCCTTCGTGGGACGCGCGGGGGCTCAGCCCGAGATCTGGTCGTATGGCCACCGCAACATCCAATCCGCCGCGCTCGATTCGCAGGGGCGGTTGTGGACGGTGGAGCATGGCCCGAAGGGTGGTGACGAGCTGAACCGTCCCCAGCCCGGCAAGAACTACGGCTGGCCGGTCATCACCTACGGCATCGACTACTCCGGCAAGCCGATCGGCCAGGGGATCACCGCGCAGGAGGGAATGGAGCAGCCCCTCTACTACTGGGATCCGGTGATCGGGCCTTCGGGGATGGCGTTCTACTCGGGAGACCGGTTCCCCGAGTGGCGGGGGAACATGCTGCTGGGCGGGTTGGTCAGCGAGGGAATCGTGCGCCTGGTGCTGGACGGCGATCGGGTCGCCAGCGAGGAGTGGATTCCCCTCGATGCGCGTATCCGGGACGTGAAGGTCGGCCCGGATGGGGCGGTCTATGCCATCACCGACGAGGGGGATGGACGCATCCTGCGCGTCCTCCCCGCCCAGGGGAAGTAGAGGGACACCGGTCCTCTACTCCCGCTCGTCTCGATCGAAGCGGCCATCCGAGTCCTGGTCCACGCCGATGCGCCACTGGGTGCCCTGGGGCACGACGGTCCAGGTGAGCTCGTTGCCTGGGCCGGCTCGCATCCGCAGTTGCGCGGCACTCACCCGCTCCCAGGCCCGGTCGGACTGGAACTCCCCCTGGCCCGCGTAGGTGTAGCCGCGCTCGAGTCCTCCCTGCCGGCCCTTCACCACCAGCCCCACCTTGCCGCTGTCGGCCAGCGCGAGGAAGGTGTTCAGCAGGGCGCTCTCTGCCGGGGAAGGATAGGCCGAGTTCAGCGTCACCTGCCGGCCCACGGCCGCGTGCGTGTCCTTGCTGTCGGGGCCCGGCGGCTCGAACAGGTTGGTCTCGGAGCCGCGCGGCAGATCCGAGCCGGAGAAGGCCAGCAGGAACGCCACCAAGTCGGCCACCTCCTGATCGTTCCCAGGGAAGAAGTTGGGAGTCCCCGCGATGAACCGCGCGATGGAGTCCATGGCGCCGTGGTGGGCAAAGCCAAACCCCGCGAGGCTCTCCGACTGCGTCAGCTCCATGCCCACCTTCTCATAGAGGTTGCGCAGCTGCGGGATCTTGAAGACCACGTTGGTGTTGGAGTCCGTGGAGGCCAGGCGCAGGTGGCTCTCGCCGTCGGAACCCTTGGGGAAGGGGACGAATCGATCGTGCTTCCAGGTCATGTTCGTGCCCAGGCCGGTGGGCAGCGTGTGGCAGGTAGTGCAGGCGAAATTGGGAAGCGTGGGGACACTCATCAGGCGCGGATTGCGGAAGAGGGCAAGACCGTTGACGGCGTTGCCGTTGGGCAGCGGCTGTCCGGCGGGCGCGAAGCGGCCGGTGGTGAAGTGCCCCGGCAGCGGCAGGTGGGTGGGCAGTGAGTTGTCGAGGTTGCGGAACGGGTTGGGCGGGAAGGTGAGCGTGGCCAGGAAGTCCTCGAACTGCCGCATCTCCTCGGAGGAGAGCTGCGCGTTTTTGCCCTGGAGCTTCACAAAGGCGGGGTTGAACTCCTCCAGCCTCTTGCGGTCCCCACGCCAGTGCAGCGGCTCCTTGCCGATGATGTCCTGCAGCGTCTGCGTCGTCATCGGCCCCTTCATCGGGTGGGCCCGCTCGAAGCCGGGGACGTCTATCGGAAATGAGAAGCCCAGCTCCGTGTTCTGCCCATCGAACGAGAACATCCCTCCGCTCGGGTCTCCCAGATCCCACGCCAGCCGGTCCATGCGCCCGTCCACATGGCACGAGGCGCACGCGACGTGGCCCAGGCCCGAGGTCTCATGCGTGCCGTACAGGTGCTTGCGCCCCACCTTGATGGGGGAGGGCGTCGGGTCGAAGAAGGGCACTCGGACCTTCTCCTGGTAGTCATTCAGGCCCACCACCGAGACGCTGGCAGCGAAGCGGTTGAGCACGTAGAGCCGGCCGCGCGCCTCATCCACCGCCAGGCCCGTGGGCCCCTCGTCGACCTCCACGCGCGCCACGCGCTGGCCGGAGCGATTCACCACCACCACGTTGTTGGAGCCCATGCCCGCCACGAACCCGCGGGTGCCTGCCGCGTTCCAGGCGACGGCGCGCGGGTCGCCGATGGACTTCTCCCGCTCGGACTGCGCCACCGTGGGCGTGCTGTAGTCCAGGTGAGGGTTCAGGTCCCAGCGGCCCACGAGAGCAGGCGCGGCCGGATGCACCGCGGCCAGCCGCACCCGCAGGAAGCGGCCGTTGACGTTCGGCTCGAAGCGCACCTCGTTGGTGGCATCCGTGCCGACCACGGTGACCACGCCGCTGGGGTGAACCGCCAGCGCCATGTTCAGGTTCATCAGCCCCCGGGCATAGGAGACCGACAGCGTGGCTGCGTCGATGATGGCCAGGTCCCGATCCGGCAGGTCCCAGCCCACCGGGCGTCCAGAGGCATCGGCTTTGGAGCCGCTGACGAGCTTCGTCCAATCACCGGCGTTGTCATCCATCCACCGGCCCTTGGCGTTCTTCTTCACGATGAGCGCCACGGGAGGAGGCGCCGGCAGTGTCGGATTGATGGACGGGCTGAACACCGAGCCCGAGTTGGGCGGAGGATTGACGCCGTCATAGGGACCGAGGGGGTCGCTCACGGCGTTGGGCGGGAAGCGGTTGGGCAGCAGGTTGCCACCCCCGAGCACCGTGCTGCCGTTGCCCGACTCGAAGATGGCCGCATACACCTTGCTGCCATCCGGGCTCACCGCCAGGGCGCGTGGGTCTTCTCCCAGCAGCTTCAAGCGCTTGAGCACGACCTGCGGCTGGGCAGGGTTCACCACCATGACGGTGTTGACCTGGGAGCAGGTGATGAAGGCCCGCTGCGGCGAGCCCGCGAAGACGACATCCGCGGGCTCGTCGTCGGTGTGTACGGTGGCCACCACGTTGAGCGTGGTGAGATCCACGATGCTCACGCTGTCGGAGATGTGGTTGACGACCCAGGCCTCCGTGTTGGAGCGGGCACGCACCGACACGGGATCGAGCCCCACCGGGATGGTGGCCACCAGCCTCGGCGCCGGGCCAGAGGCCGTCAAATCAAACACCAGCAACCGATTGTCCGCCGTGTTCACGGCCAGCAGCCGGGTGCCGTCCGGCGTCATGTCCAGCGGGTGAACGTGCGGGTTCTCCCAGTTCACGAATGAGGCTGCGGCGAGGTTGTGAACGGGAAGGAACCAGGTAGCGAGCAGCGCCCAATACACCAAGACTCGATGGGTGAAGATCATGAGGTGTCCCCCGGGCAAGCAATGAACTCACGTCACCCCGCGCTGCCTTGTGGCAGCCGGGTAAGAGAGAGATTGCGCCTGGGGACACGCCGGGGCTGTGAAGCCCCTCACATGGGAACGGTGAGAGGCTTCACTCGGGACCGCGAGAACTCCGCTACGTCGCCGAGGCCGTGCCCGGCTTGCGGCGGAGGAGCGCGTCGAGGCTCCACGGGCCCGGACCCGCCGCGGAGATGTAGAGCCAGAGGAAGCAGTAGAAGACGGCGGGCGCGCCACCATTGAGCACCGGCCAGAAGCCCTGACCCGCGTGCCCCATGAAATAGGCCACCGCCATCTCACCCGACACCAGGAAGGCCACGGGGCGGGTGAACAAGCCCACGAGCAGGAGGGTTCCTCCCACGAACTCCATGGCCCCCGCGAAACCTGCCAGCGACGCGAGCGGAGCGGTACCGCCGCCCGGCATCACGGCCCCGGGAAACGCGAAGAGCTTCGTCGTACCGTATTGGAGGAAGAGGAACCCCGCGATGATGCGGAGGATGCTCAGCACATACGGGGTCCACGAACTCCAGCGCTCGGTCAGACGGGACATGCTCGGGCTTCCTTCCGGTAACGGGGAGGGAGCGCGTTCTAGTCGAAGCGTGCGCCGCGAGTCATTGCCCGGGAGGGGCGCGAGCGTCCTGGCGGACGTTCTCCCGCGCCCGAGCTCCGGGGTTTCCTGCGTTTTCTATGCGGAGGCGCCTACGGCCGCACCTGCCGGTACTCGGACGGCGTAAGCGGGCGCACCAGGTTGGCGCCGATGCGCAGCCAGAGCGCACCGGCGCTGTCCACCGCCGACGCGATGCTCCCGGCGTTGACCTGGTAGCGGAACAGCTCGCCCTTCTCGGCCGTGTCCGTGCCGATGATCTCCAGCGGCTGCGGCGCCGGCAGGCCATCCTGCGGTATCGGGCCGGCGAGCAGATAGAAGGCCTGCGGGAAGTTGCCGGCCCCCGGCTGCACCTGGAGGATGAGCAGCGCGCCCTCGGGGCTGAGCGGGGCCTGGTCCTTGTTCATGATCGCCCCGTTGCTCGCGTTGAGGATCCACACCTTCTGGGGCGCGATGGCCGCCAGCCGGCTGCCATTGGCGAACGGCACCGTCGCCACCACCTGTCCCGGCAGGTACTGGCTGGCCCAGCGCTGCGCCGTGCCCTCGCAGCCATTGCCCTGGGTGGCGCACGCGATCACCTGCGTCAGGTTGTTCGCGCCCGGCAGCGCCAGGTACAGCAGCGAGCCGTCCGCGTTGAAGGTCGCCGGGGGCACGATGTCCGCCGCGAGCTCCGCCGCCGTGAGCCGCGTCATGAGATAGGTCTGCGTCTCCAGGCCGCCCGTGTTGGGGTTCTGGTCTCCGTAGTCCACGAGCGACACGACGATGGCCGTGTCATTGCCCGGCGTGTTGTCGCTGGTGACGCTGGGCACCATCACCCGTCCGTCATTGCGCGGCAGCGCCGCGGCGATCATGGAGCCCCGGGTCGCGTAGGCCCACTTGGGCACTCCGTTCGGGTCCTCGTGGCTCATGCGGTACAGCCTCGACGCGTCATAGACGAGCGCGTCACCGCCAGGGCCCACCGAGAGCAGGTCCAGCTTCACCGCCGTCCTGCCGGTGATGTTCAGCTGCTCGTCGAACGCGAAGGCGCCCACGTTGGGGGTCCACAGCCAGCGCTTGCGCGAGGAGGGGTCCAGGCCGCTGATCGACGTGGCGCTGGTGCAGACATACCCGCGGGGCATGGCCTTGGAGATCTGCGAGATGGCCGGGCCCGTCTTGGTGACGCGGAAGAGGAAGGGCGCGCCGAACACATCGTTGCCGCACCCGATGAAGTTCACCGAGCCGCCCGAGCCCTCGGCGACGAAGTAGTCGGGCACCACCTGCAGCCCGCTGCCGGCGGCGGGTTCGATCACCTCCGCCACGGGGAAGAAGGTGGCCGGCTGCGGCTGGGAGTCGTTCTGCCGCCCGTCCGTACAGATCACCCGGGCCTTGAGTGACAGCAGCGCGGCGATGCCCCGCGTGTACGGGATCTCGTTTTGCTGCAGATCCACCGTGACGGTGCCGCTGCCGCTGTAGGCCACGGTCTTGAGCTGGGTCTCCTGGTCGTAGATCGCCAGGGTCTGGATCTGATCGCAGCCGGTGGCGCTCACCTGCACCGTGAGCTTCTGGCCCACGGTGTTGGGCTGGGGCACCGACAGGACCGCCTGGGGCGGATCCTTGATGGGCGGCTTCGTCTCCCCACCACAGGAGAGAGCCAGGAGCGGTACGACGAGCAGGGCGGCGCGCGAGGGCGCCAGGCGGTTGGAGTCCTTCATGGCCCCCGACTCTACCGCGCGAGCCGCCCTGGCGGCATCACCGCTCGAGGATGAAGAACTCCACGCGCCGGTTGAGCTCTCGGCCTCGGGGCGTGAGGTTGGGGGCGATGGGCTTCGTGTCGCCGTGTCCCACGACCTCCAGACGCGATGCGTCGATGCCCGCCTGGGTGAGGTAGGTGGCCACCGCCTGCGCCCGTTCCTTGGACAGTTGGAGGTTGAGCTCCGGGTTGCCCTGATTGTCCGTGTGGCCCTCGATGCGCAGGCGCTGGAGATCGTTGCGCACGATGGCGTCCACCACCTGGGCCAGCAGCGGGTAGCTGTCAGCGAGGATGACCGTCTTGCCGGGGCTGAACTGGACGGGCTGGAGCAGCTCCAGCTTGTTCTCCTTCACCTCCACCAGCTTCTTCTTCGGCTCGGGCTCCAGCTCGAAGGCCAGCTCCTGCGTGGCGCCCTCGGCCACCTGAACCGCTCGCGTCTGCGCCAGGTAGCCCGGCGCGAGGACGTTCACCACGTAGCTGCCGGCGGGCACCTCCACCTTCGTGGGCGCGGTGGAAGACTCGGAGAGGGTGAGTTCCTGCTCCTTGGCGCCCTTCAGCCGCAGGGTGGCCGCCACCGGCTTCTTCTTGGAGGTGGTGGAGAAGGCGAAGGCGGCCGGTTTGGCCACGGCCTCCATGGCCACCTCCACCGTGGTCGTCTGCCCCGCCGTGAGCGTGGCGTCCTGCTCCACGAGCTTGTAGCCCTCCTTCTGGATGGCCAGGCGCACGCCGCCCGCGGGCAGCGCGTGGGTGAGGAAGCGCCCGGTCGCGGGATCCGTCGCCACCGGCGGCAGCCCGGCGCCAGGCACCGTCACCAGCACGCCCGCCAGGGGCTTGCGCGTCTGGGCGTCCACCACCACGCCGGAGACCTGTCCCGTCTGGAGCGCCGCGGGGCCGTCCACCTTCCGCTCGCGCACCGTCTCGACGATCTTCGTGGTGGTGCCGCGCTGGAGCAGATCCACCGTATAGGAGGCGCCGAAGAACAGGTTGAAGGGTGGGGTGGCCGGCACGCCCAGGCCCACCGTGCGGGTGAGGCCGAACTCGGCGCCCACGGTGAAGGTGATGTCGCGCAGAGCGGTGACCTTGGCGCCCAGGCCCAGCGTCTTCTGCGCCGCGCTGGCCGCGGACACGAGCCGCCCATCGGGCGACACCAGCCCTCCGCTCTCCGTGCCCAGCGGGTAGGCCAGGTTGAACTCGAGGAACGGCGTCACCGCCGTCAGCGGCGCCTCCACCCCGAGCCCCAGGCCGAGGCGGTTGTAGCGGTTGACGTTGAGCGCGTACTCCTCGGCCGCGTTCAGGCGGGTGCTGTTCACCAGATCGCCCGTGCCGTCGAAGATCAGCCCGAGGTTGGCGTGGGCGCGCAGCGGCACCTTCTCGTTGAACTCGCGCACGTCATAGGTGGCGAGCACGCGCGGGGCGAAGCCGAAGGCATACCGGTCGACGTCCTGGTTGCCCACGCCGGAGAAGGACATGACGCGCAGCTCGGCGCCGGCCCGGAAGCCGGGGGCCCACTGGCGCGAGCCTCGCGCGCCCAGGGAGATGTCCCCCAGGGCCTGGATCAGGTTGGGCGAGGAGCGCGAGTTGGTGTTCGCCGAGACGGTGTAGGCGCCGAAGACCTCGAGGAACTCGAGCGGCACGTAGGAGAGCGCGAAGGTACCGGAGGTGCGCGTGTTCTCCGCGTCCTGCACGGGGAAGTTGGAGTTGGCGAAGTACTCGCCCGTGGCGGAGAAGCGCAGCAGTCCACGGGGGCCCGGATCCGAGCCCGCCACGCGCAAGAGCCCTACGCCGCCCACCATGCCCGAGGTGTGGCGCAGGTTCTTCCGATCATTCCACGGGTTGCCCAGGGTGGAGGGGCTGTGCGGCTCGCTGCCCGGAAGGAAGCGCTCCTGCGTGGAGACGACGGCGGGCTCCGGCTCGGCGGGCTTCGTCGGGGTCGGCTCCGGCTTCGCGGTGGCGGCGGGAGGCGTCGCGGCCGGCGTGGGCGGCGGGGCGGCGGCAGGTTCGGCGGCCGGCTTCGAAGGAGCGTCAGCGGCGGGCGTGGGAGCGGCCGGCACGGGAGCGGCGGACGCGGGAGGCGGCTGCGCGTCCGGCTGCTTCTCAGGGGTGGGGGCCGGAGTGGCTGGCGTGGAAGAGGAGGGTGGGGAACTGGGCGGAAAGGTATTCCACTCGTTGGGAGCCTGAGCGTGAGCGAGGCTCGTGGCGAGGACCGCCGTCAGCAAGGAGGCACGCAGGCAGGCGAGCGGCGGGAAGGTTCGCGAAGGACGCACGGCGGGCGAGTATACGCCTCGCTTCTCCCCTCTCAATTCCTGGGACGGCTGGCTTTCACGGGCCCGCTGGTCCACTGCCCGGTTCAACGGCATGATAATGATTCCATGACTCGGGCACGGAGCGGCCAGGGTCCATTCTTTTGAGGGGACGGTTTGAGTCCCCACCTGTCGAGGAGCGCCTTGAGAGTCGCGATGTCGCCGGAGCTGCGCGGTCGTGTCCTGGTGATCGGTGCGCGTACGGCCAGTGAGGCCCTGCTCTCGCGTCTCGCGGAGAGTGGCTTCGAGTGCGCCATGGCCGAGGACGTGGACGGCGTGCCGCCTCTGGTCGTCAGCCTGCAGCCCGAGGTCATCCTGCTGGCGGCGGCGACCAAGCGGGCGGCGGAGATGTTGGAGGGCCTGCGCAACATCGAGCAGCTGCGCCACGTGCCGGTGCTGGCGGACGTGTCGCGCTCGCGCTCTTCCTCCGAGGCGGTGAAGAAGCTGGAGGTGGACGGCTTCATCCGTGGCACCGAGGAGATGGTGCCGAGGCTGGAGGCGGTGCTGCGCGCGGGGCGCCTGCGCGAGAGCGAGGAGCGCACCCGCCTGCGGATGGGGATGCTCCTGGAGATCACCCAGGCGACCACCAGCTCGCTCGAGCTGGAGGAGATGCTGCGCATCGCGGTGGACAAGGTCGGCCGCGTCACCGGCTCGGACCGCTGCTCGGTGGTGCTGGTGGACGGCGCGGAGGCGCCCATCGGCACGGTGGTGGCGACGCAGGAGGATCCGTCGCTCGTGCGGCTCGAGATCGAGATCGCGCGCTACCCGGAGCTGCGCCGCGCGCTGGAGACGCGCCAGCCGGTTCACATCGAGCGGGCGGAGAACGATCCGATCATGGCCGAGGTCCGGCCCAACATCCTGCCGCTTGGGGTTCACTCCATCCTCGTCCAGCCGCTCGTCTGCCAGGACGAGCTGTTGGGCGCGCTCTTCCTGCGCCACTCGCGAGTAGGCACTACGTTCGGTCGCGACGAGCAGGAGTTCGCTCAAGCGGTGGCCGGCGTGCTGGCCAACTCCATCCGCAACGCGCGGCTGCACCATGCCCTCAAGCGCAAGCGCGAGGACCTGGAGCTGGCCTACGTCGAGCGCTACAAGGAGCTGTCGGACGCCAACCGCCGCCTCAAGGAGCTCAACCGGCTCAAGGACGAGATCATCGCGGTGTGCAGCCATGACCTGCGCGCCCCGCTCCAGGTGCTGCTGGGCCACGGCCGGTTGCTCCTGGAGGGCTCCGTCACCGTCGAGCAGAAGCAGTCCATCGAGGCGATGATCCGCCAGGGCCGGAAGATCCTCGGCCTGGTCGAGTCGCTGCTGGAGAAGGGCAAGGGCGAGGCGGCGCGGCTGGCCATCGAGCCGCGCAAGCTGGACGTGGCACAGCTGTGCCGCGAGAGCACCAGCGAGCTGAACATCCTGGCCGGGGAGAAGGGCGTGGTGGTGCGCGCCGAGGCTTCCGAGAGCCTGATGCTGATTGGCGACGAGGTGAAGCTGCACGAGGTGCTGCAGAACCTCATCACCAACGCCATCCACCACGCCAAGGCCGCGGGCACGGTGGTGGTACGCGCCCTGCGGTTGACCCGGCCGGACGGGGACGCGGTGAAGATCACCGTGCAGGACGACGGCGCGGGCATCCCGCAGGACGAGCTGCACCTGGTGTTCGACCGCTACCGCCACGGGCCCAAGGGCACGGGGCTGGGGCTGGCCATCTGCAAGGAGTTCGTCGAGCTGCACGGCGGGGAGATCTGGGCGGAGAGCCCTCCGGAGGGCGGCTGTACCTTCGTGTTCACCCTGCCGATGGCGCAGGACGCGCTGAAGAAGAAGCCGCAGGAGAAGCAGGAGCAGCAGCAGCCGCGCGTGCTGGTGGTGGAGGACGAGGCGGAGATCGCCGCGGTGCTGGCGGAGGTGCTTCGCTCGCGCTACCGGGTGGACGTGGCGCGCGACGGCCAGGAGGGCGTGGCCAAGGCGCGCAACATGCGGCCGGATCTGGTGGTGATGGACGTGTTCCTGCCCAAGCTGGACGGCCTGGAGGCCACGGTGGCGCTCAAGTCCTCCACGGACACGGCGCACATCCCCATCATCCTCTTGTCGGCGCACCAGGGCGTGGCTGAGAAGGTACGCGCGCTCAACCTGGGCGCCGTGGACTACATGAGCAAGCCCTTCAACGCGATGGAGCTGCTCAACCGCACCGAGCGTGCGCTCAAGTCGCCCACGCCCGAGCCGCGCGGTGAGCTGCCGAGCCCCCCTCCGGCCCCGGTGATGCTGCGCACGGGCAACGATCCGGGCACCAACCTGTACGACAAGCGCACCCTGCTGGCGAAGCTGGAGGTAGAGGTCTCCAAGAGCCGCCGCTACCACCGGCCCCTGAGCGTGGCCGTGCTGCGGCCGGAGCGTCCACTGGCGGACATGCCGAGGGGCGCGGGCGACGTCATGCGCAAGCGGCTGCGGACGCTGGACGCCGTGGCCCACATGGGCTCGGGCGTGCTCACCCTCATGCTGCCCGAGTGCAACGTGGAGTCGGCGCGCTCCGTCATCCAGCGCCTGCTGCCGGAGCTGCAGGCAGCCTCGGGTATCTCCTTCCAGCACGCCATCGCGGATGTGAGCCAGGACAGCGATGCGGTGGACCGCATCCTCGATCGCCTGGGCGCCCCCGTGCAGGGCTAGGGCCTGCACCCCGCGCGCGCACGCGCTAGAATGAGAGTCCGCGTGCGCTCCCTTCGTGCCATTCGAGCCGTGCCGCTGCTGGGCCTCGTGAGCCTGGTGGGCCTGTCCGCCTTCGGTGCGCCGTCTCGCCGGCCCAAGGTGGACCGGGAGGCGATGCGCGAGGCCATCGTCGCGGGGGATGAGGTGGAAGACTTCTCCTCGCCCGCCAGCTACGCGCACTTCCTCCAGGCCCGGCGGCTGCACCACACCGGAGAGCACCGCTCCGCGGTGGACGAGCTGCGGCTGGCGCTCGCCACGGATGACGGCAACCCCTACCTGCTCACCCAGCTCGGCGAGGAGTATGCGCGCCTGGGGGAGCTGGCCAAGGCGGAGGCCGAGCTGCGCAAGGCGGTGGAGCGCTCGCCCCGCTACTACCCGGCCCACGTCATGCTCGGGCGCGTGCTGCTGGAGGCCAAGCGCACGGCCAGCGCCCGGATGCACCTGCGCCGTGCGGTGATGTTGCGGCCGAACGAGCCCGAGGCGTACCTCGTCCTGGCCCAGCTCTACCTGGAGACCCGCTCGCCCGAGGAGGCGGTGAAGGTGGTGGAGGAGCTGGGCGCGGCGCTGCCGGGAGAGGCCTCGGGTTACCGGCGCCTGGGCCTGGCCCTGGCGGAGCGGGGGGACCGGGTTCGCGCGGAGCGGATGCTCACGCACGCCGTGGAGCGGGACCCGGGGGATGTGGAGGCGTGGGTGACGCTGGCGCGGCTGTACGAGACCGGCGGGCGCTCCGCCGAGGCCGAGGAGGCCTTGTCTCGCGCGCTGGAGCGGGATCCGGACAACCGCGAGGTGCTGCTGTCGGCGGGCCGCATCGCCCTCAAGCTCGGAAGCGCCACGCGGGCGCGGGCGTACTTCGATCGGCTGCTCTCGCTCACCCACGATCCGGAGCTGACGGTGCGGGTGGCCTTCGCCTTCCTCGCCTCGCGCGAGACATCCTCCGCGGCGGAGGTGCTGGACATGGCCCGCAGGGGGAAGCCGAGCGAGCCCCGCATCTCCTATTACGCCGGGCTGGTGCATGAGCGGCGGCGCCACTACGCCGAGGCCGCTGCGGCCTTCGCGGAGGTGCCCGAGTCCTCCGAGCTCTTCGACGAGGTGCGCGTGCGCCGCGCGGGGTGCCTCTCCCGGGCGGGGGAGCACGCCCATGCGCTGGCCCTCTTCCAGGCCGCCGCCGAGGACCATGCGGACGACGTGGGTCTGTGGGTGCAGTACGCCCGGGCGCTCGAGCGTTCGGGCGCACCGGACCGGGCGGAGGCCGTGTTGAAGGAGGCGCTGGACAAGAGCCGCTCGCCCGAGCTGTACGAGGCGCTGGCGGCCAGCCTGCAGCGGCAGGGGCGCTCGGCGGAAGGGGTGGCGCTGCTGCGCGAGGCCGTGGCCCAGAAGCCCCGGGACGAGGGGCTGCTCTACGCGCTGGGCACTGCCTACGAGCAGCAGGGCGAGGTGGACCGCTCCCTGGCGCAGATGCGCCGGGTGCTGGAGCTCAACCGGGACCACGCCGCGGCGCTGAACTTCATGGGCTACGTGCTGGCCCAGAGGGGCAAGGAGCTGGCCGAGGCGGAGCGGCTGGTGTTGCGCGCGCTGGCGCTGCGGCCGGACACGGGGGCCTTCCTGGACTCTCTGGGCTGGGTGTACTTCCAGCGTGGCGAATATCAACGGGCGGTGGAGGCGCTGGAGCGGGCCTCGCAGCTCGAGCCGGACGAGCCCGTCATCCTCGAGCACCTGGGGGATGCCTACCAGCGGGCCTCCCGGAGCGCCGAGGCGGCGGCCACCTGGCGCCGGGCCCTGGAGGTGCTGGCGCTGGATCCCGAGGTGGCTGACCCACCCCAGCAGCGCTCCCAGCTCGAGCGGAAGCTGAAGATGCTGTCCACGAGGCCAGCGGGCCGCTAAGTTCCCGGCCTCGATATGGCGCGCCACGACGAGGGCTTCTTCACCGCGAAGGACCACCTCCGGCTCTTTTGGACATCGGATCTCCCGGAAGCCCCGCGTGCTCACGTGGCGGTGGTGCATGGCTACGGCGACCACGTAGGTCGCTACAGGCCTGTTACCGAGTCCCTGCTGGCCGAGGGCTTCGCCGTCCACGGCTTCGACTATCGGGGCCATGGCCGGGCCGACGGGCGCCGGGGCTACTGCGACAAGTGGCCCGATTATATGGAGGACCTGGCCCTCTTCTGGGAGCGGGTGCGCAAGGCGGCCGGAGGGCAGAAGGTCTTCCTGCTGGCCCACAGCCACGGGGCGCTGATGGCGGTCCACCTGCTGGCCTCGCGCGGCATGGAGGGCCTGGCCGGGGTGGTGCTGTCGGCCCCGTACTTCAAGCTGGCCATCACCCCTCCGGCGGCCAAGGTGCTGGCCGCGCGCGTGGTGGGCAAGGTGGTGCCGTGGCTCCCCATCGCCACCGAGCTGAAGATCGAGGACCTCACGCGGGACACCGACGTGCAGCAGGCCACGCGCGAGGACCCGCTCTACATCCGTACCGTCACCCCGCGCTGGTTCATCGAATCCACCCAGGCCCAGGCCGAGGCCATGGCCATGGCCATTCGGGTGACAGCACCCATTTTCATCTTCTGCGGATCGGACGACGGGGTGGCCGCGCCGGTGGCGGCCCGCTTCTTCTTCGAGGCGCTGGGTTCATCGGACAAGAAGTTCAAGGAGTATCCCGGCATGCGGCACGAGCCGCTCAACGAGCTGGGGCGCGCGGAGGTGTTCCGGGACATCTCCGGCTGGATCTCCGCGCATCTCTGACATAATCAGGGCGCAATCTTCACGGTCGGCGCTTCCGAGGGTCACCGCATGGCACAGGGCGAAACGGGCATCATCGGCAAGGGCATCGTCATCAAGGGCAGCCTCACGGGCGGCGGAGACCTCGTCATCGAGGGTCGGGTGGAGGGGCAGATCGCCCTGAAGAACCACCTCACCATCGAGAGCACGGGCAAGGTCCAGGCGGACATCCGCGCCGAGGAGTTGACGATCAACGGCGAGGCGAGCGGCAACATCGACGCCTCGACGCGTGTGTCCATCAACGCATCGGCGAAGGTGGCCGGGGACATCAAGGCCCCTCGCGTCATCATCGAGGATGGGGCGGTGTTCAACGGCTCCATCGAGATGGAAGTGAAGCTGCCAGACGACATCTAGTCCCCGCCGTCGCGGGACGAGCGAATACAACCCTTCGAGAGGGGCGCAACACTCATGGCGAATACGGTCATTGGTTCGAGCATCGTCATTGACGGAGAGATCTCCGGCGACGAGGACCTGGTCATCCAGGGCACGGTGAAGGGGAAGATCTCCCTCAAGGAGAGCCTCTACGTGGAGGGCAGCGGCGTCGTCGAGGCGGACATCGAGACGCAGAACGTGGAGATCGCCGGCCGGGTGACGGGCAACATCGTCGCCAGCGACAAGGTGGAGCTGAAGACGGACTGCCGCGTGGTGGGCGACATCAAGGCCCCGCGCATCCTCATTGCCGACGGCGCCTCGTTCAAGGGCAACGTCGACATGGACCAGAAGGAGCGGTGACGCGTGGCCACGGCGAAGGAGCTGGCCGGCGGAGCCGGTGACAATACCGTGGTGGGCCCGTCCATCCTCATCAGCGGCAAGCTGACGGGTGACGAGGACCTGACCGTGCGCGGCCGGGTGGAGGGGGAGCTGACGCTCAGCAAGACCCTCATCGTCGAGACCACGGGCGTGGTGAAGGCGAACGTGGCGGTGCGCAACGCCATCGTGAGCGGCGTGGTGGTGGGCAACATCAACGCCACCGAGAGCGTGGAGCTGACCCGCGACGGGCGCATGGTGGGCGACATCCGCGCCCCGCGCGTCATCATCGTGGACGGGGCGAGCTTCCGCGGCCGGGTGGACATGGGCGAGGTGGAGCCGGGCCGAGTGCCCGTCTCGCGCCCTGCGGTGACCCGTCCCACGGTGCGTCCGAGCGCCGCGCCGACGCGTCCGATGACGCCTCCCGCGCGTCCGACGACGGTGGCACGTCCCACGCCGCCGCCGCCGGCCGCCCGGCCCGCCGCCAAGCCGCTGCCGCCGCCTCCTCCCGCCGCCGCGGGTGGCGCGGGGGCCTCGGCCGCGCCGAAGACCGAGGTGAGCGCGCCCGTTCCGCCAGTGGTGGGAGCAGGCGCCAAGAAGAAGGTGGTCGTGAAGAAGAAGGCCCGCTAAGCGCCCGGACAAGGGAGAGGCCCACCTGTCCGCCGCGAAACGTGAACGCCCTCTCTCATAGGGGAGAGGGTGGGGTGACGGTGGTGGCCAAACCGTGTCCGGTGGCATAGAGCGAGCCACCGCCATGCCGCCACGGTGACGTGCGAGGCAGGGCGCCGGACCGAGCCAGGGGTGCCGATGGACGCCGAGAACAGGGTGGACGGAGAGGACGGGAAGCCGGGCACGCCGGAGGAATCTCCATCGGCGAACGCCCAGGGCGAGGGCGCGCCCGCGAGCCCGGAGCAGGGGGCCGCCGCGAGCGAAGGCCCTGCCGGGAACGAGGGTGGAGGGAGCGAGGGAGGCGGGGGCGAGGCAGCCGCCGAGCCCGGAGCCGCCGAGGCCGCGGTGCCCATGCTGCCCGAGAGCGTCGGGGAGGAGGCCGCGGTGGAGCCGGAGCCGCGCTCGTTCGGCCAGGTGTCGCTGGCCTTCATTCCGCTGGAGCAGGTGGACGAGGACGCCACCTTCCGGATTCGCCCGCCTGGGGAGGTTTCTCAGCTGGCGACGGACGTGGCGCGACTGGGGCAGCTCTTCCCGGTGGACGTGCGGCCGCTGGGCGAGGAGCGCTACCAGATCATCTGCGGCTTCCGGCGGCTGGCGGCGCTGCGCTTCCTGAAGCGGGACCGGGTGCAGGCGCGTGTCCACGCGGGGCTGTCGGACGAGGACGCGCTGTTGATGGCGCTGGCGGCGGCGATTCACGCCACGCCGGTGGATCGCGAGGAGCTGGAGGCCAAGCGCGATCAGCTCGAGAGCCAGGGGCGCCTGAGCGCCGCGGCGCGCGACATGCTGGAGAAGGCGCTGGCGACGGAGGACTCGCTGGCGCCCGAGTCGATGGAGGAGGAGGTCGACGCGGACGAGCTGGCCGCGGACGCGGCGCAGCGGCTGGGCGCCCTCAACCAGGACCTGTCCCTGCTGGCAGACGTGTTCACCTCGCTGGACGAGTCGCGCCGGGCGGAGCTGCTGATGCAGCTGCGGTACTCGGCCGAGCTGGTCGCCTACCTGGAGGGCCTGTAGATGAACAGCGCGCTGGCGCGGGACAGGACCCGGCTGCTGGAGCTGCTCACCGAGCGCTCCTTCGAGCGGCGCAAGGTGGTGCTCTCCTCCGGCAAGGAGTCGGACTTCTACATCGACTGCAAGCGCACGGCGCTGCTGGCCGAGGGGCACTTCCTCATTGGCCGGCTGCTGGTGGATGTCATCACCCGGGAGGCGCCGCTGGCGGTGGGCGTGGGCGGGCTGACGCTGGGGGCGGACCCCATCGCCTCGGCGGTGAGCCTCACCAGCTACCTGGCGGGCACGCCGCTGGAGGCCTTCATCGTCCGCAAGGAGCCCAAGGGGCACGGCACGGGCCAGTGGATCGAAGGCCTGGCGGCGCTGGGGCAGCACGCGCCGGTGGCCATCGTCGAGGACGTGGTGACGACGGGAGCTTCCACGCTCAAGGCCATCGAGCGAGCGCATGCCGAGGGCCTGAAGGTGCTCGGCGCGTTCGCGCTGGTGGACCGGCTCGAGGGCGGGCGCGAGGCGGTCGAGGCTTCTGGCCATCGGCTCTTCACGCTCTTCACCCGTAAGGACTTCATCCCGTGAAGAAGGTGCTCCCTGTCGCGGCGCTGCTGGGCGTGCTCGCCGGCTGCACCAACACGCCTCCCACCATCGGCGATCCGGCGCCGCAGCTCACGGACCGTCGGGCCGAGAAGGTGTACCAGGACATCTTCGAGCGCTACTCGGACCGCGGGGAGATCTACGACGGCTTCGACACGCGCCTGTTCGCGGGCGCCTCGTTCCAGACGGTGGCGTTCCGCGAGGCGCGCGTGCAGCGGCAGGCGCAGTTCCAGCTGCTGCCCAAGTCGCGCGTGGAGGAGCTGCTCGCCAAGGAGCGCGCCGAGGCGGAGCAGTTCCACGAGTTCTTCCTGGGCGTCCACGTCAACGACTACCGCTTCGATGACTTCGACCAGAAGGACTCCATCTGGCGCGTGGTGATGCTGACGCCCTCGGTGGAGGTAGAGCCGCTGAGCATCACCCGGGTGGGCCGGGCGGACCTGAACTTGCGGGCCACGTACCCGTACCTGGGGGTGTTCTGGGTGGGCTACCGGGTGCGCTTCCCCAAGGTGCTGCCCAACGGCGCACCCGTCATCCCCGAGAGCGCCACGCACATACACCTGCGGCTGGCCTCCACGCTGGGGCACTCGGAGCTTCGGGTCCACGCGCGCTAGAGGAGGCTCACGTCTCCTCGGTGCGGCGGATCCACTTCTCCGTCACCTGCATCGTCGGGCCGGCCTGGAGCCGGTCCAGCAGCTCGCCCGCCGAGGCGCTCACGGCGAAGGGCTCGGCTTGGGCCGGGGGGATGAAGCCATCCTCCACGCCGCGGCGGACCATGGCCTGCAGGGGCTCGAAGTAGCCGCCCACGTTCAGCAGGCCGATGGGCTTCTGGTGCAAGCCGAGCTGGCCCCAGGTGAGGATCTCGAACAGCTCGTCGAAGGTGCCGAAGCCGCCGGGCATGGCGATGAAGGCATCCGCGCGCTTGGCCATGAGCGCCTTGCGCTCGTGCATGGAGTTGACCAGGTGCAGCTCGTGGAGGCCGGAGTGGCCGAGCTCGCGCTCCTGAAGGCTGAAGGGCAGCACGCCCACCGCCCGCCCACCACCGGCGAGGGTGGCATCCGCCAGGGCCCCCATCAGCCCAACGCTGGCCCCGCCATAGATGAGCGTGATGCGGCGGCGAGCCAGCTCCGCGCCGAGCGCCTGGGCGGCGGCGAGGAACTCGGGCCGGGCGCCGGGCCGCGAGCCGCAGAAGACGCACACTGTCTGAAGGTCCATGTCAGAAGCCTCCCCGCCGTTCGGGGTGTGCCGCGAACATCGCCACCACGGCGGTGATGAAGAGGATGAGGGGCAGCGCCCGCTTGTAGACGGGGCCTCCCAGGCGCAGGGCAATGCCACAGGGCAGGCCGAAGAGGAAGCCGCCCAGGTGCCCTGCCCAACTGATGGAGATCGGCAGGTCCAGGATGGAGGGCAGCGCGCTGATGACGGCGATCTGCACCAGCCAGAAGCCCAGCTCCTTGCGGCCCTGGCGTGTGGCGATGGGGACCATGGCCCCCGCCCACCCGAGGATCATCCCCGAGGCGCCGACGGTGAACTCGTTGAAGTTGAAGAAGAGGGCGAAGGCGGACGAGCCCAGACAGGTGACGACGCTCAAGCCCAGGAAGCGCCAGCTGCCGATGGCGCGCTCCAGCATGAAGCCGAGCGTGTAGACCACCGACATGTTGAAGAGCAGGTGCAGCGGCCCGCCGTGCTCGAAGGCGCAGGTGAGCATTCGCCAGTACTCGCCGCGCTGGACGAGCGGCCCGTAGAGCGCGAGGGGGTGGCCGGCCTGAGCCAGCTCGATGGCCTCCGGATCGGACGAGACCAGGGGCAGGCCCTTGGCCAGGAAGGCCATGGCCACGCAGCTCAGGATGATTGTCCAGCCCACCCAGGGCACGCGTTGCCGCGGACCCGGGGGAGTCTGCCCCGGCTGGGGAGGAGGGGAGGGCTCGTCGAGGATGCGGGGCTGGCGGGCCATCGGGCCTCAGAGCTCGCGCGAGACGACAGTGTCGCGCTTCCAGTGGTGGTCGTCGGTGTTGGGGTAGTCGAGGGTGAAGTGCAGGCCGCGACTCTCCTTGCGGCGGCTGGCGCAGTCGACGATGAGGTGGGCCACGTCGGCGATGTTGCGCAACTCGATGACGTCCCGGGTCACCTTGAAGCGCCAGTAGTAGTCGCGGATCTCCTCGCGCAGGAGGTCCAGCCGGCGCCGGGCTCGCATCAGCCGCTTGTCCGTGCGGACGATGCCGACGTAGTTCCACATGAGGCGGCGGATCTCGTCCCAGTTGTGGGTGACGACGACGCTCTCGTCCGAGTCCACCGCGCTGCCCGGGTCCCAGTCGGGCGGGTCCTGCGGGAGCGGAGGCAGGGCGCGTGCCTCCTCGGCGGTGGCCTGGGCGGCGCGGTGGCCGAAGACGAGCCCCTCGAGCAGCGAGTTGGAGGCCAGCCGGTTGGCGCCGTGCAGCCCGGTGTGGGCCACCTCGCCGATGGCGTAGAGGCCGGGCACGGTGGTGCGGCCCTGCAGGTCGGTCACCACGCCGCCGCACATGTAGTGGGCCGCGGGAACCACGGGGATGGGCTGCACGGCCATGTCGATGTTGAAGGCCTTGCAGGTGGCGTAGATGTTGGGGAAGCGCTCGGTGACGAAGGCGCGGCCCAGGTGCGTCATGTCCAGGTAGACGCAGTCATCGCCGGTGCGCTTGAGCTCCGCGTCGATAGCGCGGGCCACCACGTCGCGAGGGGCCAGGGCGCCCAGCGGGTGGTAGCGCTCCATGAAGGTCTGCCCACCGCGCAGGCGCAGCTTGCCGCCCTCACCGCGCAGCGCCTCGCTGATCAAGAAGCTCTTGGCCTCCGGGTGGTACAGGCAGGTGGGGTGGAACTGGTAGAACTCCATGTTGGCGATCTGCGCGCCGGCCCGGTAGGCCATGGCCACCCCGTCGCCCGTCGCCACGTCCGGGTTGGAGGTATAGAGGTACACCTTGCCCGCGCCGCCGGTGGCCAGCACCGTCACCTTGGCCAGGAACGTGTCGATGTGGCCGTGCTCGTTGAGGGCGTAGATGCCCACGCAGCGGCTGGCTCGACCCGGCGCCTGGCGTCGGTCCAGGATGAGATCGATGGCGGCGGTGTGCTGGAAGAAGGTGATGTTCTTCTGCGCATCACACGCGGCCAACAAGGCCCGCTGCACCTCGCGGCCCGTGATGTCGCCCGCGTGGATGATGCGCCGGGCGGAGTGGCCTCCCTCGCGCGTCAGGTCGAAGTCGCCGGTGCTGGCCCGGTTGAACTCGGCGCCGAGCGCGACGAGCTCGCGGATGCGGTCGGGCCCCTCGCGGACCGTGACCTCCACCGCATCCTGGTGGTTGAGCTCGTTGCCGGCCACCAGGGTGTCCTGGACGTGGGCCTCGAAGGTGTCGGTGGGGGCCAGCACGCTGGCGATGCCCCCCTGGGCGTACTGGGTGTTGCTCTCGTAGCGCTCACGCTTGGTGAGCACCGCGACGGAGCCATGCCGGGCCGCCTGGAGGGCGAACGAGAGACCCGCGACACCACCACCCAGGACGAGGAAGTCGAAGCGCTGCGGCATGGTGGACAGCCTTAACGGCTGTAAGTGCTGGAAACAAGGCGTTTTCTTGAGGACTTTCCGGCACGGGTCTAAGGTTTGCGGGCCAATGCGCCTGAGTCCCGCTCTCCTGCTTGCCTTGTTGATGCTTCCCCTGGGGGCCTTCGCCTCCGAGGGCATCTATCGCTACGTGGAGAAGGACGGGACGATCATCTATACGAACGTGGCGCCGCCGGGCAGCAAGCGGGCCAAGAAGCTCAAGGGCACCTTCACCACCTCGCAGGCGCCCTCGGCGCCGGTGCGGGGCCGGGCGAGCGCTCCGGCGGACCTGGAGCCGCACATCACCACGGCCGCCACGCGCTACAAGATCCCCGCCAGCCTGGTGCGCGCCATCATGCAGGCGGAGAGCAACTTCAATCCCAACGCCGTGTCTCCCAAGGGGGCCTGCGGGCTGATGCAGCTGATGCCCCCGACGGCGGCGGAGATGTACGTAAAGGACATCTTCGACGAGAAGGAGAACATCGAAGGGGGCGTGCGCTACCTGCGGGTGCTCGCCAACACGTTCAACGGGGACATGGTGAAGATGATCGCCGCGTACAACGCGGGCCCCGATGCGGTGCGCAAGTACGGAGGCAACGTGCCGCCGTACGCCGAGACGCAGGAGTACGTGCGCAAGGTCCTCCAGCTCTACTACCACTACAAAGAGCGCGAGCGGCTCGCCCGGAACGAGCCCCGCGAAGCGAATGCCGATGGCGACGACGCGAGCGACGGGGCAGGAGTCGCAGAATAGCCCCGTTGACGACGAGTTTTTGCAGCACCTCTATCGTGGGGGTGAGCTGCTGGCTGCGGGCAAGGTGATCGAGGCCAAGGACGTCCTCGAGCGCGCCCACAAGATGCAGCCCCGGAACGAGAAGGGGCAGAACCTCCTTGGGCTGACGTACTTCAAGCTGGGGATGTTCGACCGCGCGGCGGAGCTCTACGAGATGTTGGTGCGCGAGAACCCGGTGGATCCGACGCTGCGGATCAACCTGGGGCTGGTGTACCTGAAGACGAACGCGCTGCAGCGCGCGGTGCGCGAGTTCGAGGTGGCGGTGGACCTGTCGCCGGACCACCAGAAGGCGCACAACTACCTGGGGCTGGCGCTGGCGCAGGCGGGCGAGTACGGCCGGGCGCGCGAGCACTTCATCAAGTCGGGCAGTGACGCGATGGCGGAGAAGATGTCGCGAGCCATCGCGGGCGACGGCTTCAGCCGACCGGCGCCGGTGCAGCCGGCCCGGGCGCGAGGCTTCTCGGAGCTCGAGGGCGCCGAGGTGGTGCGCGAGCAGGGTGGGGAGCCGGTGCCGGAGTCGCCGCGAGCGGACTCGGAGCCGACCCTCGACATGGTGGAGGAGGCGCCCTCGCAGCAGGAGCAGGTCCACGCGGCCGAGCCGGTGGCGCCGACGCCTCCGCCACTGCCGCCGTCGGTGCGTGCTCCCGAGCCGCGCCAGGCGCCTCCGCCCGCCGAGGATGACTGGGGCGCGCAGTTCGGGCTCGACGACAGCGCGCAGACGCAGGCCCCGGCTCCAGCCGAGCAGCCCCTGATGGAGGCGGAGCCCGAGGTCGTCTCCGAGATGAGCACGGGGGGGATGGAGTCCCCTGCCGCCGAGGCTGCGCTGTCCGGCGCCGAGGGCCCGGTGATGGTGGTGACCGCCCCTCCGGCTGCTCCAGCCGAGGAGCTTTCCATCACCGTGGAGGAGGTCCCCGTCCCCGCGCCGGTGGAAGCCGCGGCGGCACCCCCGTACTCAGAGGAGAACCTCCCGGTCCTGCCGGTGGAGGAGGTCTCCGAGGACGGGATGCCGGTGCTGACGGCGGAGCCCGAGGATCCGGAAGACCTGGCCGCCATGGCTCAGCACGAGCAGGCCCCTCCGCTCGAGGCGCCGGTGGAGGCGGCTCCCGAGGCGCCCTACTACCCGGAGCAGGCTCCTGCCGAGGCCCCTCCGCCCGAGGCGCCTTACTTCCATGAGCAGGCTTCCGCCGAGGCTGCTCCGCCCGAGGTACCGGTGGAGCCGGCTCCGGAGGCGGCGTACTACCCGGAAGCTTCGGCCGTGCTGGCCCCTAGCGAACCCGCCGCCGGGTTTCAGGCAGAGGCTGCGCCCGAGGAGGCCCCTGCGCCCATGGAAGCGGGGGAGGGCGAGACTCCGGCTGCTATCCCCGCGGTGTTCAATGCGGTCTTCCCGCCGCAATCCGCCTCGCTGGCACTGCCGGAGAGCAACCTGCCGCAGGAAGGGGCGTCGCCTCCCCTTGGAGAGCTGGCGCCCACGATCATGCTGGAGGGGGCCAACCCCACGAGCCGCTTCACGGTGGGCGCGGGAGGCTTCTCCGCGGTGGTGGACGGGGAGCTGCTCACGCGGCTGGAGGGACTGGTGGCCTTCTCCGGTCAGCTCTCCTTCCAGCCGGAGATGAAGCGCTTCCGGGGCCGCACGACCGACAAGCCGTTCGGCGACGAGGGCCTGCGGATGGTGCGGGCCAGCGGCCGGGGCATGCTCTTCATCGAGCCGGCGGAGCGCCGGGCCTTCCACGTGGTGGATCTGGGCGAGGAGTCGGCGTACTTCCGGGACGAGTGCGTGTTCGCGTTCGAGGAGCCGGTGATGTTCGAGAACGGCCGGGTGCCCTCGGACGTGGCGCCGGACCTGGACCTGGTCCACCTGCGGGGGAACGGGAAGGTGCTCTTGTGCCTGACGGGGCCGTTGCGCTCGCTGCCGGTGGGGATGGAGGCGCCGGTGACGGTGCCGCTGACGCACCTGGTGGGCTGGCAGGGGAACCTGACGCCACGGGTGGTTTCGCTGCTGTGGGGGCCCGCAGGTGAGATCCTGAAGACAGGAGTGGAGCTGAGCGGCGAAGGATTTGCCCTCATGAGCCTGCCAGTCCGCTAGAACGGGGGCATGGACCGAGCCACCAGGAAGCAGCGGAAGAAGGAGGAGCGGGCGAAGCGGCGCGCGGGGCGCAAGCAGAGCGTCCTCGTCCAGGAGTTCTGGAACCTCCCCAACATGCTGACGCTGGGGCGGATCCTGCTGATTCCGGTGTTCGTGTGGTTCACGTACGACGCGGATCCGTTCTACTCGTTGATGGCGGGGGTGGTGTTCGCGGTGGCGGCCATCACGGACGTGGTGGACGGGTACCTGGCGCGCAAGTGGAACCTCATCACGGTGGTGGGCAAGTTCATGGACCCACTGGCCGACAAGCTCATCGTCATGGCGGCGCTGGTGATGATGGTGCGGCTGGGGCGGATCGCGGCCTGGGTGGTGATCGTGCTGCTGGCGCGGGAGCTGATTGTCAGCGGCCTGAGGACCATCGCGGCGAGCGAGGGCATGGTCATCGCGGCGGGGCAGGAGGGCAAGTGGAAGACCAGCCTGCAGCTGGTGGGGGTGATTTCACTCTGCGTTCACTACGTGCATCCGTTGGACTTGGGGTTCCGGGTGGTGACGGTGGACTACAACCTGGTGGGCAAGGTGTTGGTGTACCTGTCGGGGGCGTTCTCGGTGTGGAGCGCGGTGGTGTACTTCCGAGCGTTCCTCGCCATGCTGGCCAGGCGAGGAGGCGGAACCGACACACAGAATGCTTGACGTGCTCGGAGCAGGTCGGTATATCCGCCCTCGCTTCGACGGTGCGGCGACGCAGCGGCGAGAGGCAACAGACGCGGGAATAGCTCAGCGGTAGAGCATCGCCTTGCCAAGGCGAGGGTCGAGGGTTCAAATCCCTTTTCCCGCTCCAGAATGAAGTCCGGCGGCCGGAACTCCTCCAAGGGTTCCGGCCGCTGGCGTTTCAGGCTTCATGTGCCCCGTATGTTCCCCTGGCGGGGCTCGGCGTGTCGAGCACGTGCATGGCGTCCCGCTTCATGTCCGGGCTCAGGTGCGCGTAGCGCATGGTCATGTCGATGGTGGAGTGGCCGAGCAGCTCCTAGACGGCCTTGAGCGCCACTCCGCGCATGACGAGATGGGACGCGAAGCTGTTCCGGAGATCGTGCCACCCGAGCCGCCGGGCGAGGCCAGTGCGGGTACAGGTCCGGGAGACCACCGTCTTCAGCTCGATGGCCGTGTAGAAGCCGGCGGCCTCCACGATGGAGTCGTAGTCCGCGTTGCGCGGCAGCGGCGTTCCCAGTCCATGCCAGGGCTCCTTCCCTGCATAGACCATGCTGTGGATGTTGTGAGGCATGTTGTCCTCCTTCAGAGGCTGAGACGCGCCTCGGGCGTGAGGACGCATGAACTGAGTGCCCATGCGCCTCTCGCTCGCGATGTGCTCTTTGTTGAGGTTGGAGGAAGACACCTGGTCGGGATGGCCAGGCGCCAGCGGGCCGTAGAGCGCTCGCCACGTACTTATACCCAAGCAAGTGGGGCGGCTTCGATCCCCGAGGGAGCCAACGCCCGAACCGCGCTTCTGGATGCACGCGGCGCAGATCGTTACTGCGGGAATACGATCCTGCCCACTCGAACGGTCCGGCCATCGTTGCCGACCACCACGAGGGTGAAAGAGCGCGCGACCTCGCTGCCCTTGAGCTGCCACTCCAAGATCACGGATTGTGGGACATTGCCTGGGGGAAGCGGTCCCTCCCCAAGCCAGGTCATGGGCTTGAAAACCCCGCCGTGGCCATCCGCCAGGAAGATCTCTTTGATGCTCCACTCCCGCGGCTGTGGCTGGGAGAGGCTGAGTGACAGCGCCACCCGATTGCTGTCGACGGCGCGAAGGCTCAGACACTGATGGACCTCCAGTGCATTGCCGTGCGTACCTTTCAGGTGGCGTAGCCTCTCGGCTTTGACACCATCTTCGCCAAGGATGCCGTTGGCAAGGAGTCCAGCCAGCCCGCCCTTCGTGAGCGCTTGGCTTTCCAACTGCTTCACGCGGCTTCGTAGTTGTGCGTTCTCAGCCCGGACCTCTCGAGCCTCCTGCTGATACGCCTCGACAGGACGCGCGTGACGAAAGACGTCGATCTGGCGTGTCGCGAGGGCCGGGTGCGCGATCAAGAGAAATGTCGCACTCGCAGGTGCCCCGCCATCAAGGAAGGGGACGGTCATCAGGAACCGTTCCCCTGGCATGAGGTTCCTCTTGGGTTTGAGCACTATCATGCGGCCTGCGATCTCGAAGCTCTCGAACCGCTCACGCCCCTGGAGCGCTACCAGGTCGCGTGCGATGTTCGTGCTGAAGCTGAAAACCGTCACGAGGCCGCCGCTGACGCACGCCAAGGAAGGCGCCCCGGTTGTCTCGGGCAGGAGGTCAACGCGGGGCGCCGCCGCTTCGCATTCAGCAAAGCTCGGAGTGTCCGTCTGAACAGGGCTTGTCAGAAGAACCAGTGTGAGCCCAACTGAAGAGAGGAGGGACATCGGGTAGCCTCAACTCGCGGCTACGTCTGAGCTTTCAGACGGGGCTAGAAGTAGACTCGGATGACAGGGCCGCTGTGAATCACAGCGGACTCCCCAGAGGAAGGCTCGTTCATGGGCTCGCCGCTCTCACCCCTGGGGCCGATGAACTCCGCGCAGATGGCGATCTCGTCACCCTCAGGCGTCGTGACCTTCGTGAAGTTGCCATAGACCCTGTCCGGCCCGAAGAAGAGCTTGCCTTCAAACACGCCCTCGCGGAACTTGGGTCGGTCGGTCCGGGATCTTCCTCTGAGCTTCACCACTCCCTCGCGGACAGCAACGTCCTCTCCGAGTTTCGTCCCGGGCCATTGGACTTCGAAGGACTCAGGGACCGTGATCCCCCACTTATACATCTCCTGGACCACCCTGTCGGGGCACGGCCCGGGCCGGGGGGGGGGAGGAGACCGAACCACCGTGGTATTGCTCACACACCCGATAGCGCCCGCGACGCAGCACACCCCGACACATTTCCTGATCTTCTTCAGCGCGTTCTTCACGTCTGGCTCGTCCTTGGGAAGCGTCGCCTCAACGACGGACGCGGAGGTTGAGGCCGCGTCCGACCCAGATTCGGGCGCTTGCAGCGGAATCTCCAGTTTTTGGACCGAGGAGCCTACCTGCCAGGGTGCGAAGGAGCCGACTTCCCCGTTGGGTTGGAGCCCTTCTGGCCAGGGTGCAGGCATGTCGAGGCGGACGGGAGCCTCCACCGTGTGGAGAGGCGGGCCACCCACCGAATGGGGCACCATGATGAGTCCCAGTGCCAGCATCATCGTCCAGGAGGCAGCCCGACGGGCGGACGTCTGGAAGGCCCACAAGACCCTCTGCCTCCATCCTACCGGGCTGGATGGCACTTCGACCGGCAGCGGCTCTGGAACGACCACTGCCACCGCGGCGGCTCCTGGGGCTGGTGCTGCGTCCTCGGCCTTCGGAAGTGGCAGGGGCTCCCGTGGAGGCACGAGGGGCGGCGCTGGTGCCATGTACTCGGGCAGCTTGATCACTCGCCCGCGCCGAGGGGGCCTGACCTTCAGGAGTGCCAGGTCGATTCCGTGCTCGGCCAGGACCGTCGCGTCGATATCGGTCGTTCGGCACTCGGGCGCGTCGGGATGGCCGAGTGGCGCATCCCATGTTGCCACACCCACAGGTGTTTCCAGCACCCGGCGCAGCTCCCCGCACATCTCCTTCAAGTCTGCATAGCGGTCCTCTGGGTTCTTCTCCAGCAGTCTCATGCAGATGGCCCCGAGCTCGGGCGGTGCGCGGGGGTTGATGACGTGAGGCGCCTTGGGAGTTTCCCGGAGCACCCGTCGCGTCATGAGGGGATCTTCGCGCACACCAAAGGGAAGCCGGTCCGTCAGCAGCCAGTAGAAGGTCACCCCCAGCGCCCACTGCTCGTCCTTGGCCGTGGGTCTGTAGCGCTCCTCTTCGTCCCTCGCGTGTTTCCAGGCTTCTGGGCTGAGGTACTCCAGGGTGCCGGTGAGCTGACCGAGCCCCGAGTTCGACCTGGCCCCCGTCAGCGTCCCGAGCCCGAAGTCGAGCACCACCGGCTCCTCACCTGGCAGCCGGACCATGATGTTCTCCCGCTTCACATCCCGATGGAGCACGCCGGCTTCTTGGACTGCGATCAGGGTGCGGCCGAGGGAGAGCACCAACTCGCCGACCTTGCGCGCCGAAGGGTTGTGGATCATCACGTAGTCGTAGAGCGTCAGCCCCTCCACGAATTCCATGACGACGTAGAAGAGCCCGTGGTCTGGGTCCGGCCACCTGCCACACGCGATGAAGCGCACCACCCCAGGATGCTGAAGCTTCTTGAGCGCCAGGAGGATCTGCGCCTCGATTTCGCCGAACTGATCGAGTCCCGGATCCAGGAACTTCAGTGCGTAGACCCGTCCGAATGCTTCAGCGCGATACACATGGCCCTGCCCGCCGTCTCCGATGAGGCCAACGATGCGGTAGTCACCGACCATGGTCCCGACGGAGGGGAGTCGAAATGACGGGTGCTCCATGGGTTCATCCTGCCTCCTGACTCACGGGATAGCGTGAGCCGTGTCCAACTTACGGCATCCTGCGCCCCTGAAGATGCCCGGCGCAACAAAGCTCCAGGGTGAAGGCCCGCTCTCGTTCTCTATGTTCTGGGGTGTCTACGGCCCGCCAGCATGACCTTGGCGACTCCCTGGAGGGCGATGACTTCGGCCTCTTCGAGTTCACGTGCAAGGCGCGTGAGTCGCCGGAGATGGGGTGGATCCTCGGGCGTCTGCTGCGGCCCTGGCGCACTGCCTGGGCTCATGAGCCCCAGGAGCACACGCGGATCCGCTTCGAGGACATGGCACATGCCCAGGAACGTCTGGATGCTCGGTAGCAGCACGCCACGCTCGATCCTCCCATACACCTCCATCGCGATCCCAATCCGAGCCGCTACTTCGGCTTGGGTGAGGCCCCTCTGGCGCCGGGCGTCGCGTGCGGCTGCGCCCAGTTCGGTGGCGAATCGCTGCCTCGTTTGGAAACGCCTCATGGGATGTTCCAAGGCACATCCACAGGCGTTGAAAGGATACCGGGCTCTGTTACGCCATAAGCGACATGCTCATCGAGCTTTCTCGCCGCACGGATGAGCGCCGCCATCTCTGCTGCCAGCTCCCCCTCGTGATACTTGGGCCAGGAGTCGCGCATGTAGCCGCGGAGATCGTCAGCCATGTCGAGGGTGCTCTGGTAGCGCTCAGAGGGATCAACTTGGAGAGCTTTCGCAATGATCCGACGCAGCCGTTGGGCGAGCCTCTTCGTGGCCCGGTTCACGTCCTCGGAGCCAAAATTCAGGAGGCGGGCTGTCAGGACCTCAAGAGGGATAGCGGGTTCAGTCTCGACGCGAGTGCCTGGGAGCACGAAGGCCGAAGCCTCATCCTCCAGGGAATCCGGAGGGTCGAGAGGGTGCCAGCCGGTGATCTCCCCCAGGAGAACCAGGCCCAATGAGAAGATGTCGGCCCTCTTGTCGGGTGGAGTCCTGGCTGCGGCACGGCGGCGATTCCTTGGCGTCTGGAACTCGCGTAGAACTTCGGGCGCAATGTATGCGGCGTCCCCCCTGAGAAGCCCGGTGGGCGTCCGATACCGTCCAATCAACTCGGAGTAGGCCGACCCAAAGTTCACGAGCTTGACCTGGCCACGTTGACTGATCTGAATGTTCGCAGGCGACACGGCTCGATGAACGATATGGAGGGGATGCTCCTTCTCACCGAGACACTGATGGGCGTGGCCCAGCGCATTGGCAACGGCCAGGGCAACGGTGACAGCGAAACCGACGGACACCTTGCGCTTCACGAGAGCAGAGGCATCGAGGACCGTTTCCAGAGAGCATCCAGGCACGTGCTCCAAAACGAGGAAGGGTTGATTCTCTTCAACCGCGTAGCCGAGCACTTTGCCGATGTTGCGGTGACTCAGGAACTTGCTGAGCTGCAACTCCTCCGACAGCCGGGCTCTCACCTGCACGGCGGTCTCGTGCGTCACGTGAAGCGGTCTCAGCTCGACGGTCGTCGTGTCCGTCCCGAGATACTCCCTGCGCGCCGCCAGAAGCACAGGAGCTCCATCACGGCCGTACTTGATGGGGCGTAGCACTAGGTATTCGAAGCCACACGACTCGAAGACGCGGATCATGCGCGGACCTCCGGTGAGATAGGAACCTACGGGTAGCATAGGACCCACCACGATGGGAAGGCCATGAGACGACAGAGGTCTCATTCCGTAAGGGGCTGATGACTCGCTCCCGAGGGCCATCGCAGTGGTGAGGATAGGTCGTGTGCCGACGGATACGGGTTCGCTCCCTCATGCCTCATCGGAGCCAAAAAGAAGAACCCGAGGTGACGAGGAGGACTTCCCCCCTCGCCACCCGGGCACGAGTCACATGGTGCGCGACGATCGAGCCGAGGCCCTGCTCGAACTGGTCCTGGCCTCGTCACCCATGCTCGGCTTCATTAGCCCGGTGGCGCCGTTGCCCGTCTTTCTGCGAGTCGGCTGCTGCTCGCCGGTGCCGGGGGCGGTACTGCGGATGCTCGCGTCCATCTTCTCTTGCCGCTCCTTCATCTCGCGCAGCTCCTTGCCCAGCCGCATTGTCTCGGCGCGCTGAGTGTCGAGCTGGCCCTGAAGGCCCTTGCGCAGGTCTGCCACCTCGGTCTTCACGTCCTTCGTCAGCGAGCGCATCTCACCCATTGCCGCAGTGTTCGCCTGGGTGAGCTTCTCGAGCAGCTCCGAGTGCTTCCGGTCGAGCTCGGCCAGCGTCATCTGGCCCTGGAGCTGCCGCACTTCCTGCGCCTTCTGGCGCATGGACTCCTGCGTCTCCGACGGCTCGTCGTCGCCGGCCAGCCAGCGGCCAATTGTCTTGCGGCTGGCGTAGCCGAGGGCTCCAGCGGTCATGGTGGCGGCGATCTTGCCGAGGTTGTTGGTGATGATGGGGAGAAAGGGCATGTGGGACTCCTGGTGGAGCCCAGGAAGAATTCCCGGGCTCTAGAGCTGATACCCATCGCCGCTCCCGGTTTTCGGATGCCTGCGCTAGCCAACGGGCGGAGGCTGCTCATCGTCTTGGCGGGTCTTGAACAGCAGCTCGAAGTTCGCATCGAAGCAGCCCGCGATGATGTCCTCCTGTTCCTTCTTCTTGCCCACGAGTAGACGGAAGTGCAGGAGCAGGCTGGATCGGTTCAGGCGGAGTCGCCTGGTGCGCTTAGTCATCCGGACCAAGTGCAGGGCAACCGCGCGGTCATCGTCATGGTCCAGGGGCGCATTCATGGCGCGCGTGTTCTCTTGGACCAGCGGCTTGCTGAGGGCCATGCAAAGGCGCTTGGCCTCCTCGAACGTCATTGGCCGGAACAGGCAGCAGTTCCGGACGGTGTGGATGATCTTCTTCACGGTGTCCTCCATGCGGCGCGCGCACGAAGGACGTGGAGCCCGTGTGGCGCGCGTGATGCGCGCCAGGGGCGCAGGGGTTGAGTGGGGTGGGGCTTCTAGATGAATCGGCGCTCGGGCCTTTACGACGGACATCTCCAGCGGGTGGCCGTCGTAGTCATCCGAACGTCACAGAGGAGGAACTCCTCCAAGGGCTTATACCCAGGGTTAAGGGCTGAATCGTGGGAGGGCAGGGGACTGGCCGATGATGGCACTGCCATGTACGCCAGCACTCGCCTACTGCCTCCAGATGTGGTCGACGCGAACGTCCGGCGCAGTTGCCCCGCCCACTCCACTCGCGCCACCCGCTCCTTCTGAAGTTCCGCCTTGGCCGCTGCCTCAAGCGCTGTGCCCGCCTCTTTCGGCTTCGGCTCTGCCCCCGTTTGGGGAAGCAGAAATGGCCGGAGTTTCGCGCCTGGAGTTTGGGGGGGCCGGCCACCAGGGGGCGTTCACCTCGCGCCAGAGGCAATCCAGGAGTTCTTCGGAATGGGGGAGGGACATCAGCCAGTGAAGGGCGAGGGCATTGCCTGGCTCCTGGCGAAGTGTCGCGAGCAGCAGGTCCAGGTCTCCGGGCTCTGGCGTCACATGATCCTCGAAGGTGCTTTCGAACGGATCTCCCCACATCGACGCTTCGAGCATGACGCGATGAGCGGCTTTCGCGTCCACCTTCTGGAGCATGCCCTTCAGCACCCTCTCGGCACGGTCGTATTCGCGGTCGTTGTCAGACGTGGGGTCCTGCCTCCATAGCTCGGCGGCGATGAAGAGCACATGCTCCGGGAGCCTCTGGTGGCGCTGGGCGAGCTCCCACACTTCAGGATCATCCGTCAGGGCCCGCGCCGCGCGCTTGGCCTGCTCGCCATCTCCGAACCGCACGATGACCTCAGCGGCGGCCTGCTTCCAGGTGAAGTGATGCGCCCAGGAGATGTGGTGCCGGAAATTGGCGGGATGGGTCTCCAACAGATCCACCAACTCTTCGACCACACCCTCTCCACCGAGACGAGCCAACACCAGGGCTGCCTCGCTCTTCGCTTCGGGCGAGTGCGTCAGGAAGGGACGGAACCAGGGCAGATCCGAGGCGGTGCTGAAGCGGCTGACCAGCCAGATGACGGAGGCCAGACTCCAAGGGGAGAGCGCGTGGAGGTCTGGAGCTTGCTTCCAGCGCAGTGCATCCTCCGCCTCGCCTACGATGGACAGGATCCAGAGGCCAATCTCCCGGACTTCTCTCTCCGAGGATGGCCCCGAGGCCTGCCGTGCCCAGGAGAGCAACAGCGAGCGGTTTGAGCCCGGATGCTCCAGCTCTCGCCGGAGCATCTTCCACCGGAGGTCCTCGAGGACCTTGCTTCGAAGCTCCTGGGGTGTGGTGGGCTCCAGCCAGGGCAGGAGCCCCGCGACGCCGTCGAGGCGCTCGAGTTGGTGGCACAGCCACCGGTTCATGCGGTTCTGATCCAAGTCCTCCAGGTGCTCTTGGAAGAGGCTGGGGGAATTCAGCTCGGGTTTTAGCCGGCCTGTCAGCGCCTCCGCTCGCAGGAGCTTCGCGGCCTCGGAGGCGTGAGGTGTGCCCCTCAGGACATCCACCGCGCGCTCGAGGAGGGATCCTCCCTGGCGAATGCGCGCGAGCATCTCGTCGACAGGCGGGTGCTGGCGCAGCACCGCTGCCGCGAAGGGGGCCAGCTCGGAGTCTTCCAACCCCGCGAGCACCAGCGGTTGATGCTGAGGCTGATAGAGCCGCAGCAGGTGTTCGAGGATGGAGGCCCGTGAAGGTTCTTCGGGGCGCTTGAACCTTCGCTCCCGCTCCCACACGAGCGCCGAGGTGGGCACTTCCGCAACGTCCTGGAGGGATGCCCCGAGATCATAGGGCAGCCGGGACTTCGCCATCGTGCTCCAGAGTGTCTCGAAGGACTCGAAGCGTGGGAGCGTTTGAATGTCGAACGCGGGGAGGTCCCACGGCTTCGGGCGGCTCCGCTCCAAAGGCGTGGAGTTCTCGCGCTCCTGGCGCCGCGCAAGGATTCGCTGTGCCTCCGCGAGGGCCTGGTGAGCCGCGCGGGCGACCTCGGGGTCCGCATCCTGCAGATACGGCGTGAGAAGCTCGGCCTCTCGGTCAGAGCAGAGGGTTTTGGCCGCGAACCGGCGCTGGGGAGGGCTGCCGTTCGCCAGCAGCTCCGCGAAGAAGGGGGCCTTCGCATCCCTCGTGGGGAAGAGCTCCTCCACGACCTGAGAGTAGGGCCCCTCGAGCATCTCCGCGAAGGACTTGAAGGACTGGGACTCGGTCACACGCCGCGCCACTTCCCCAGCCAGAGTCTGATGCGCACGTAAGGTGTGGTTTCCAGCCGACTCCTCCCAGGGATGCTGCGTGGGGAGCCATTTGGGGCTGTCATCGTCCTTTCGATGGGGAGGCGGAGGGGCGTGCTCGAGCACCGCCAACAGCAGCTCGAGCGGCAACGCCTTCACCTGGGTCGCGGAAGCGAACGCCACCCAGCGCTCGTCCGGAACCAGCGACACGAGCGACGGCAGGACCTCGGCAATTCCGATGGGAAGCTCCTGCGCCACGAGCCGGGCCATGGCCTCGATGCGGAGCGGCCGGAAGTCATCCTGGAGCGCGGTCCTCAGGACCTCCTCTGGGACAGCGCCGTGAAGATGCGTGTGGGCAACGATCGCCCGCCAGCGAGCCGGGCCACAGGAGTCCTCCGTGAACTCCGCGTAGAGCGGCTCGAGGTCCTTGTCGTAATCGACAATGTCGCCCAGCAGGTTGCAGGCCCAGAGCAGGTCCCATTGCCGGAGCCACACCTCGGAAGGCACTCCCTGGGTCAGGCCTTGGAATCGAACCAGAGCCTGCCAGTCGCTATCGTCGTACTCGCCCAGCTCCAGGATGTTCAGGGCGGCGCGCATGAGGGCCTCGCGCTTCTGCTCGGGGCTGCCGCTCCGGACGACAGCCTCCAGGAGGGGTTTCACCGTGGCGGGCGGGAAGCGTGACAGCAGGTCCAGCCGTTCGAGCAGCCGGGAGGCCGGAGCCCGCTGCGCCCAGACCTTGGCGGCATTGGAAGCGGCGCCTGCCTCCAGCGTGTCGATCAACCTATCCAGCTCGGTCACCCAGGGGCCCGGCTTCCGCCCGAGGAGGTATTCTTCCGCCCGCGAGAACCGGAGGACCACGTCCAGGGGCAGCTCCAGCTCGAGGGTAATCGCGAGCCGCTCGGCGAACTCTTCTGGTGAGCGATCCTCGGAGAACGTGGGGGAGGCTGACCGTGGCGGCCGCGCAGGCAGAGGCCCTGACTTCAGGAACTCGCCCACCTTGGGAGGGCATGCGGCAATCAACGTCCCAGCATGAGGACGCAGGGCAGGCGCCCAACGGCTGAGCGCGAGCCACAGCTCCCCCGCATCCTCGAGGCCTCCTGGCAGCCCGGAGTCATAGTGATGCAGCAGCCGATTGCCGTGGCTCGCGAACTGGAGACGCTTGCGCAGCACCTCAAGGGCCACGGGGGGCTCGATGCGCTCCGGACCATTGGGGACCAGCAGCCGCGTGGCCAGCGCGAGCGACGAGAAGGGGCGGTGGGAGGGGGCTCCCAGGTTTCGGATGAAGGCTGTCAGCCGTTCGCGCGAAGGGAGGAGAGCGGCGAAGTGCTGGGAGATCGCCTCGGCGCTGGGCTCTCCGATCAGCCTCAGCAGCTCGGCCTCGGCGTCGGGCTGATCCACGAGGTGAAGGGCAGCGCAGAACTCCGCGAGGCTCTTGTGGGAGAACTGGTAGCGCTCCGGGGCCACTTGCTGCACGAGGTCGCTGTTCTCCAGCACCTGGTGAACCGCCGTGAGCACCGGGGTAGAGCCTTTCATGGCTGCGAGGTCTTCCTGGCGGATCATGGCCTCGCCTCGGCGAAGCATGGCCCAGGCCGCGGCGCCCAGGACTCCCATCCCTTCACGCAGGAAAGTCAACCGGGTTTCTGGCGTGATGCGCTTTGTCTCTTGAGCGCGTCGGATGAGGGCGTGGATGCTCTTGCGGAAGACCGTCGGTACATCCAGGCGATCTCCGAGGTCCGCCTCTTCCAGCTGTGCCAGCAGCGAGACTCCCAGCGGCGTCGAGCAGAGATCGGCGACCAGCTCCTTGCGGCGATCGCTGGGGCGTGTCCGGGCGGTGCTCTCCTCCTTCAGCTCCGTCAAAGCCGCCCAGTGACCTGCTTTGCCCAGGGACTCGAAGAGCGACTGGGCTTGGTCGGGAGACAGCGGCGCAATGCGGAAGTGGAGGCCTGGGGTCACCTCCGTGGGCAGCGGACGGGCGCCAATGAGCGAGGGACCCGGCCAGTCCGCCGTCAGAACACGGATCTGCTCCCGGTTCTCCTGGGAGACCTCATCGAGTCCATCCACGAACAACCAGACGCTGCCCGCGAGCGCGGGGGACTGTGCCAGCTCCACGAGCCTCCTGCACTCCGCCTCCGTGAGCTTGGGAGAAACGGCGATGCGCAGGGCCCGCTCCAGGGAGAAACCCTGGTCGACGAGGCGGCGTGCCTCGATCCGGAGCGCAGGACCCAGCAACAGGTGTTCGTGGAGGAGGCGGCCGCTCAGCCGTCGCAGCTCGATGGACTTGCCGCTGCCGGGTCCCCCTTCGAGGAAGGCGGGCCGCGTGTTCCCGGACAGCCAGCTCTGGAACACCTCTTCGAGCAGATCGTCCTCAGTGAGCGAGCTGTCGTCCGAGTGAGGTTGTTGCTCCAGGGGCAGGGCCAAGGTCTTCGAGACATCGAGGACCTCGCCGTTCCAGCAAGGCACCCGCCGTGAGGCCTCCGCGAGTGCCGAGAAGAGCCGCGTCTCAGGGACCGAGGGGGTCACCATGCCGAGCCGGATCAGCAGATCCAACACGCTCCGGAATGGCTGGATGCGCTGCTCATACTCGCGGCCCCAGATCGAATGGGTTGCGTGCTTCTTGTCGGTCCGGTCGAGCACTTGGCGTGCTTCTTGCCACTGTGAGGCGGGCACGAAGAGCGTACCCACGGGGTGGTTCTGAAAGAAGCTGCGGACCTTGTCCTCGATGCCATCCACACGGAGGGCCAGTCCCTCTGCGTCGAGTTCCCCGGTGAAGCCCAGGACCCGTGGCTCGTTCCTAGATTCACGGCCGGGCTTGAGCCGGGGGGCAACCTCCGGCTGTTGGTCGAGCAGGGCCCTGACGAAGAGCGCCGCCATCTTCGAGCGTCCGTCCGCGCCGCGATCCAGCGCCCAGCGCGGAGCCTTCACCCCGAGGAAGCGCTCCACCAGCGCCGCGGTGAGCTGGATCTCCTCGCCGAGGCTCTCCGGTGCGCCGGGCTGCTCCGTGTAGAACACCCGAGCGGGAGCGTCGTTCACCAGAGGCGCCAACACATGGGGAACCGCCAACCGCAGGCGATGGGCCTTGAGCTCCAGGGGACGTTCTTCCAGGAAGTGGAACCTGGGCGGCAGGGCGCGTGGAGGAAGCTCGAAGCCGAGGATCTCGGCGGCTTCGAAGCAGCCCGCTCCGAGTTCGGCGGTCCCGAATGCGTCCTTCTCGATTTCGTCCAGCTCCAGTCCCAGCCAGAGCTGCCGCAGGGCTCGCCGTGCCTCCTCCAGGCGTTCGGCCTCCACGCACCGCAAGGCCTCGGCTGCGCTCGGGAGGGCCCGGGCGAGCATGCTCCTCTGCGGAGGAGATCTCGGAGGACAGCCCCTGCCCAGCAGCACCTCGCGGGCCCACGCCCGCTCCTCTGCCGGGATCATTCCCCGGACTCCTCCATCTTCACGGTGACCTGCCACCGTGCCTCTTCCAGAGGCAGGTTCAGCCCCTCACGCCGCAGCCGCTCCCGGAGGTGCTCGGCCTTGCCCAGGCGCGCGATGATGGCCCGCTTCGAGTGGTGCGAGATGGGCAGCTCCCAGGTGATCGTCCGATCCTGCGCGGACAGCTGAAGCTCGATCGCGCCGACAGCCTGGAGGCCCGGCGGCAGCTCCACCAGGATGAGGATGTCCCCGTCCTCCGCGTAGATCTCCACCGCCCCGCCGCTGAACGGCTCGCGCGAGGCCGTGCCCAGATCCGACGCTGCGGCACGATGGAGCGCGGTGAGCAGCGGCGCCGAGGAGACATCCTGGCGGAGGCTCTTCGGCGGGCGAGGCTTGGCCTCCCGATTCCCCGCAGCGCGTCTCGCGGCACGCTCGATGGTCTCCCAGAGGAGCCGGCTGCTCGCCTCGTCCGGCAAGGTCGCGAGCCGGTTCTCAGCCATCTCCCGGAGTTCCGCGACGCGCGCGGGGGCTCTCCACACGGCATTGCTCACCTGGAACATCAACGCACGCGCCTGGCCGGCGCGGCCCTGCAAGTCATCCACGGTGGCGGCATCGTCGAACTCGAGCAGCACATCAAGCAGCTCACCGAACGGGGTGTCAGTGCTGGCGAGCTGAGCCTTCAGCTGAGGCATGTAGAGCAAAGGCTCGGGCTGGGTGGCCGTGGGCGCCACCTTCGTGGCCAACGCCTCCAGGCTCTCCGGAAGATCAAAGGCGATTCCAGCGGCCCGGGCCTGGGCCAGCCGCGCGCGGAGCACGAGCACCCGGAGGGCGGTATCCGGATCCAGCGGCCCTTGCGTGGACTCCTGTTCGAGCTCGGCCAGTTGTTCCAGCGCCGAGGCGACCCATGGATTCAGCGGGCTCATGGGGAACCCGCTTTCTTGGCGAGCGACGTCTTGTCCTTGAACCGGTCGATGGCCTTGCGAAGGAATTGAGCGGGCTGCCACTGCTCTGGCCGTCCCGGTGGGGCTATCCGGTAGGCCGAGATGACCTGAGCCGAGCGGCCTGCGGAGGCACGGGTAGCGACGACGAAGACGGCGTTGTCCCCTACCAACGCCTGTAACTGGGCGTCGTCCTTCAGCACGCCCACGCGCTTGTACAGAGGGGCCGTCCGGACCGATTGCATGTAGGCCGGGCCGTAGTAGGCGTCGTGGTCGGCCTGCACGAGCTTCTGGCACGTGTCACACAGCGTTTCACGCTCGTCGGAGCCCTCCTGCACGCGGTCGATGAGCGTGCATCCGGCATCCAGGGCGCGCTTCCGAAGGCCGGAAGGCAACTTGGGCACCACCAAGTCCCAGCGCTCCTCGCGGCGGTACAGGTGCTTGAGGACGTGCTTTGCCTGCTCCCAACCTTCCGCGATTGGAAGAATGTCCGGCTGGAGCTTTGCGTCTGGAACCGTCACCGTCCCTCCCGGGCCTCCCCGTGTTCCAGGGGGCGATGGCTCGGGTATAGCAAAGCTCCGAACGTCTCAGCACATGAGCGCGAACACCGGCCAGAGGAACCGCAGGCCGTTCCCGTCGGAAAGGGGCACACAGCCCAGCGGCACTAGGGGCTGATCCAGGTCGACTATGTTCCTGGGCTGCAGGAAGTTTCCTCGAATCTGGAGGATGCGCGCGTCCACCGGCTCACCGTTTGAGCGCGGAGGATAGGCCAGCGAGAGGGGATAGGATCGGGCATCATCAGGCCTCGGGGCTAGGTGGAGGCGAGCCTGTCCCTCGGGCGCCAGGGAGTAAAGGTCGATGCCGGTCCATTGCCACTGCTTCGAATCGAACACGAGGAACTCAATGTCGGGGCCGGTCTCAGACTCCTGGACCTAGCTGATCCACGAGCATGAGGGTCGCCCGGTTATGGGGGCGAACCGAGGAGCGGTAGACGCTGTGCCGTGGGGCGCGCTCATGTGCCCCGTATGTGCCCCTCCGGTGCGGAATCAGGCGGAACCAGGTGGGACAGGGGGGGATGGGAAGGGATGAAGAATCCGAGGAAAATCAAGGGGATGGTGGGTAACGGCGCGTCCTGCTTCAGGTTTTTCCATCCCCTCGGGCAGGGTTCAAATCCCTTTTCCCGCTCCAGAATGAAGTTCAGCGGCCGGAATCCTTCAATGGGTTCCGGCCGCTGGCTTTTTGGGGTTCGGTGAGTCGAGCCAGGGTGGGGCCTCCCCGACTGCCGGGGGAGGCCCCACGAGGGTCAGCCTGGCCAGAGCTGGAAGGACCCTTCGAGGTACTTCGCGCGGCAAGCCCGACGCTGGATCTTGCCGCTCGAGGTCTTGAGGATCTCTCCCGCTTGCAGCAGGACGACGTCGTGGACCTCCACGGAGTGGGCAGCGGCGACGCCCTGACGGATCTTCCGGATGGCCTGCTGTGCATCGAGCACGTGGGTGGCGTCCCCGCTGCCCAGGGCGGCGTACCGTCGATCGATCTCCGCTAGCACCACCAGCTTCTCCTCATTGTTACGATCGACCGAGAACGCCGCGCAGCCACCCGCCCGGAACGCCTCGTTGAGCCCCTCGACCGTTTGCTCGATGTCGTGCGGATAGTGATTGCGACCGTCGACGATGATCAGGTCCTTGATTCGACCGGTGACGTACAGCCTCCCGTCGAGGATGAACCCCAGATCACCCGTGCGCAGGAAGGGACCCTCGTCACTGCCCTGGATGCGGGCACTGAAGGTCTGTGCGTCGGTCTCGGGCCGACCCCAGTAGCCCTGGGTGACATGGGGGCCTGCCACCCAGATCTCCCCCACCTCTCCCGGAGCGCAGGCGGTGAACTTCTCGGGATCGGCGATGCGGAGCGTCGAGTTGCCCCAGCTCTGTCCGCAGCTGACGAGCGTCCGGGAGTTGGGGGCATCCGGTGAGACCTGTACGGCGCGGTTGCGCTCCAGCGCGCCCGCATCGACGGTGACCGTGCGGTACTCCCCGGAGGGCACTCCCGTGACGAAGAGGGTTGCCTCCGCCAGCCCATAGCAGGGGTAGAGCGACTCGCGCCGGAAGCCGGCCGGGGCGAACGTCTTGGCGAAGAGTTCCAGGGTATCGGAGCGGACGGGCTCCGCTCCGTTGAAGGCGATCTTCCACGAGCTCAGGTCCATGCCCTCGAGATGCTCGGGCTTCAGTTTGCGCACGCAGAGTGCGTAGGAGAAGTTGGGACCACCGCTCAGCTCGGCGCGATAGCGGCTGATGGCCTTCAGCCAGCGCATCGGCTTCTGGAGGAAGGACCACGGAGACATCAGCACCGCGCGCGAGCCCGTGTAGAGCGAATGCATCACGATCCCGATGAGCCCCATGTCATGGTAGAGCGGCAACCAGCCGACGGAGGTCGACCTCTGGCTCAGGCCCATGCCGCGCTGGATCATCTTCTGGTTGTCGATCAGGTTGCGGTGCAACACCATGACGCCCTTGGGTGTCGAGGTGGAGCCTGAGGTGTATTGGAGGAAGGCCAGGCTGTCCCCGGTCAGGGCCGGCGCCTTCCATTGCTCTTCGATCTTCGCCGGCAGCGCGTCCGTGGCGATCCAGTGGATGTCGCGCAGCTGGGGATACTCGCCCTCGATGGCCTTCACCGTCTCCAGGATGGCGGCGGTCGTCAGCGCGAAGCGAGGCCGCGCATCCTGGATGATCGAGAGGATGCGCGAGATGGACTGGAAGTACTGCGGAGGGTAGGCGGGCACGGCGATCACGCCCGCGTAGAGGCACCCGTAGAAGGCGCCGAGGTACTCCAGTCCAGGTGGGTAGAGGAGCAGGGCCCGGTCATCGCCGATCTTGTGCTCCTGGAGCTGAGCGGCGACGGCGCGCGACTGACGGTCCAGCTCGGCATAGGTCCAGTTCTGCTCTTCGGTGTCGCCGTCCGGGAGGAAGGTATAGGCGTAGGCCTCCGGGTGCTGCTCGGTGCGCCAGCGCACGAGATCGGTCAGGGTCGCGACGGGGGGAGGGGAGGTTTGCACGGTGCGGGCTCCTGTTTCTGGGGCTCGGGGGGAGATCACGGACTCATGGCGACAGGGTTGGAGACAGCGGCCTCGGCGTCATCGAGGCCACGCAGGGAACGCGAGAGCGCCGCCAGTGCCGTCACGAGGATCGTCATGGCGCCAGCGATGAAGAACATGACGGCGATGCCTCGCCCCGCTCCCTCGCCGACGAGCCTCCCCACGAAGGGGACGAGCGCTCCGCCTGGACGCAGCGCCGGCTCGAACACGAGATCCGCCAGGGGACCGGAGATGGCATAGGCCAACGGCAGCATGGCCCCGCTGAGGGTGCCCGTGAAGGCGAAGACTCGGCCGCGCAGCTCCAGGGGAACCTGACTCTGGAGCAGGGCCTGACTGGTCCCATTGATGAGGGGCAGGCTGAAGAAGAAGCAGAAGGCGACCCCCATCAGCAGAGGGATGGAGGTCGTCACTCCCACGAGGAGGAGGAGGAGCCCGCCGCAGAGCTGGAAGGCCAGGATGCCGTGGGCCCTGCGCTTGGGACCGCCCCAGACGCTCATGGCCACGCTGCCCGCCACCATCCCCAGGCCGCCCGCGGTGGTGATCGTCGCCAGCGTCGTCACATTGGCCAGCGAGAGCACCAGCGGCGTCACCAGAACCTCGACGGCCCCCGTGAAGAAGTTGGTGGTGGCCAGCAGGCCCAGCAGGATCAGCAGGCCAGGAGAGGCTCTCAGGTACGCGCCACCCTCCCGCACCGAAGTGGCGAGCGGGGGCGGCCGCTCCTGGGAGGGGGAGACGAGGTACTGGACGGGGATGCGCAACAGCAGCAGGGGCAGGATGCCGAGGAGGAAGGTCGCGGCGTCGATCACCAGGATGCCCTCCAGGCCCACCATTGCCAGGAGCGAGGCGCTGGCCAGGGGCGCCGCCAGCTGCGAGAAGGCCAGCCCCAACTGGACGACGCCGTTCGCCCGGCCCAGGTGCTGGGCTGGAACGATCGTGGAGACCAGAACGGAGAAGGCGGGCTGCTGGAACGCGCTGGCCATCGAGACGACGGCCGTCGTGAAGTAGGCGTGCCAGGGTTGCAGCTGTCCGGTGAAGTGGAGGGCCGCGAGCACCAAGGTCATCAGCCCGGAGGTCATGTCGCTCAGGAGGATGACCCAGCGGCGATTCCAGCGATCCACGAGCGCCCCCGCCACCGGTCCCAGCAAGATGGCGGGAAGGCTGGCGCACAGCATGATGAGCGCGAAGCGTGTCACCCCTCCCGAGGTCTCGTAGGTCCACACCCCGAGCGCGAAGCTGGTCAGCCCCGAGCCCAGCAATGACAGCACCTGCCCGAGCCAGATGAGCACGGCGACCTTGAGCGGGAAGGCAGGTGGGGGCGGCGTCGCGGCCTCGGTCATCTGAGGACCTCGGTCTGGGCGCGGTTCAAGTGCTGGCGCACTTTCTCCGCCAGCTGCTCGACGTGGGGCGTGGCCATCATGGTCATGTGGTCACCGGGGACACGCTCGATGGAGACAGGGCGAGCAGCGTAACGCTTCCAGCCCCAGCTCGGGTCATCGAGGAAGTCCGACGGGACGATGCCATCCTCTTCGTGCCGCTCCTGGGCCTGGAAGAGGGTGATGGGCACGGGGCGCGTCTCCCTTGGGAGATAGGTGATCTGATAGGCGGCCTTGTAGACGTCGACGAATCCCTGAACTTGCTGGCTGCTCGTGCCGGGGGGCAGGAGGCCCGTTTCGATGAGGCGCCGTGTCAGAAGCTCGCGGCGCTCCTCGGGAGAACGCGGTCGGAGCGCCTCGGCGGAGATGGCGAGTTCCACGCCGTACAGACGGCCGGCGGTGCTGGCGACAGAGGCCATCCAGTCCGCATCATCGAAGGAGGGGCCTTCGACGGTAGAGGGCTGCTCGAGAGGAATGGTGGTGTTGAGGATGCCCAGGAAGGCGACCTCTTCTCCTTTCTTGCGGAGCTGCTGCGCCATCTCGAACGCGATCCAGCTTCCGAAGGAGTGGCCTAGCAGGAAGTAGGGTCCACGCGGCTGCACCTGCTGGAGGGCTTCGAGGTAGCACGTCGCCATCTCCTCGACGGACTGGTGCGCGGGGGCAAGCCCATCCAGCCCTCGGGCCTGCAGGCCGTGGACTGGCTGCGAGGGGCCGAGCCGCCGCGCCAGCTCTCGAAGGTACAGGGTGTTTCCACCTGCACCCGGCACGCAGAACAGCGGGGGCTGTCCACTGCCCGCCTGGAGCGTCACCAAGGGAGACCAGGGCCGTGGAGAGGACTCCTGCTGGAGGGCCTTGGCGAGCTGCTCGAGGGTGGGACCCTGGAAGAGCGTCGCCAGCGGCACGGTGCGCCCGAGCTGCTCACGGATGCGTACCGTCAGCCGGACGGCCAGCAGCGAGTGACCGCCCAGGTCGAAGAAGTTGTCGTGAACGCCGATCGGGCGCACCGACAGCAGCTCCTCCCAGATGGCCGCGAGGCGCTGCTCCACCTCGTCGCGGGGAGCGACGAAGCCCTCCTGCGGGTCCCGCTGGATCCCCTTGGGCAGGGGCAGGGCCTTGCGATCCACCTTGCCGTTGGGCGTGAGCGGAAACGCCTCCATGAGGATGAGCGCCGCGGGGACCATGTAAGGGGGCAACTGCTTCTTGAGTCCCTGCCGCAGCTCTTCGGCGGTAGCCGCCTGGGGTTCGGACAGGGTGAGATAGGCGATGATCTGCTTGTTGCCGTTCTCATCGTGGACGAGCAGCTCGACGGCCTTGACGGCGGTGTGCTCCAGCAGCTTCGCCTTGATCTCGTCCAGCTCGATGCGGTGGCCGCGGATCTTCACCTGGGTGTCGTTGCGGCCGATGAAGCCGATCGTCCCATCCGCCGCGTAGCGCGCCATGTCACCCGTGCGGTACAGGCGCGCGCCGGGCGTGGCATCGAACGGATTCGGGATGAAGCGATCGGCGGTCAAGTCCGGCTGACCCCAGTAGCCTCGCGCCAGCCCCACGCCGCCTACGTACAGCTCCCCGGGAGTTCCGATGGGGACAGGCTGCATCGAAGCGTCCAGCAGGTACATCTGCGTGTTGGCGAAGGGGCGGCCAATGGGGACGATCTGCTCGCTCGGCGTGGGCGTGACGTTCTCGAACCAGGTGCTGTCGATCGTCGCCTCGCTCAAGCCGTAGGAACTCACCAGCCGGGTGTCCGGCCCGCAGAAACCCCGGAGCTGGTGGTACTCGCGCATGTCCCAGGTGTCGGAGCCGACGATGACCAGCCGCATGAAGTCCAGCCGTTGCGCCTGGTCCTGGAGGTAGCCCATCAGCAACCGGACGACCGCGGGCACGAACTCGCCGCAGTCCACCTGCTCTCGCCGCATCAGGGCATAGAGCTTCTCCGGTTCGAGCAGCCACTCCCGAGGGCAGAGCACCAGCGCGGCCCCCGAGCCCAGCGCGCGGGTGAGATCGCCCGAGAAGACGTCGAAGGAGAAGCTCGCCATCTGCAGGTGGGCGCGCAGAGTCGGGAGCCGATAGTCCCGCTCCCACGCGAAGTACGAGTTGGCGAGGCTGCGGTGCGTCACCATCACGCCCTTGGGACGCCCCGTGGAGCCCGAGGTGTAGACGACGTAGGCCAGGTGGTCCGGCGCCGCGCCGCCCTCTGGGTTCGTGGTGGGGTGGCGGCCGATGGCGTCGGCATCGGCATCCACGCGCACCAGGAGAGGCAAGGAGGACGGAAGGGCGGAGCGCAGCGCCTCGCGCGTCACGAGGACATGAGGACGGCTGTCGGAGAGCATCAGCGCCGTGCGATCCGCGGGATACGAAGGATCCAGGGGCACGTAGGCGCCACCGGCCTTGAGCACGGCGAGCACCGCGACCGCCACCTCCACGGAGCGCTCCAGGAAGATGCCGATGATCTGCTCTGGACCGGTGCCCAGGGAGCGCAGGTGGTGTGCCAGTTGGTTCGCCTTGCGGTTGAGCTCGGCGTAGGTGAGGCGACGGTCCGGATCCGCGACGGCGATGGTGTCTGGTGTCCGCGCCGCGTGGGCTTCGACCAGGTGGTGCAGACAGGTGCCCGGAGAGAACGACTGCTCCGTCTGGTTCCACTCGCGCAGCAGCCGGTGCCGCTCCGTGTCCGGGAGCAGGGGCAGCTCGCTGAGCCGCCGATCGGGCTGGGTGGCGATGCCGGCCAACAGCGTCTGGAAGTGGGCGACCATGCGCTCGATGGTCGAGGCGTCGAAGAGATCGCGGTTGTACTCCCAGACGCCCTCCAGCCCCTCTGCCTCCTCGACGAGCCAGAGCGTCAGATCGAATTGGGCGAATGGCTCGCCCCCGGTGCTGAAGGGCTCCAGGCGCAGCTTGCCCAGGTCCGCGGAGGCGGCAGGGGTGTTCTGCAGCACCAGCATCACCTGGAAGAAGGGAGAGAAGCTGGTGTCACGCGTGGGCGCCAGCTCCTCCAGCAGCTTCTCGAAGGGAACGTCCTGGTGCGCGTAGGCCCCGAGCGTCACGTCCACCACGCGACGCAGCAATGCGCGGAAGCTCGGGTTGCCGGACAGCTCCGTGCGCATGACCAGCGTGTTGAGGAAGAAGCCGATGAGGGGCTCGACCTCGGTCCGATTCCGGTTGGCGATGTAGGTGCCGACGCTGATCTGCGGCTCGCGCGTGTAGCGGAAGAGCAGGGTCTGGAGTGCCGCCAGCATCACCATGAAGAGCGAGGCCTTCTCCTGGCCACCAAGGGCCCGGAGCTGCCGCGCCACCGCCGCGTCCACCCGGAAGGAGCGCTTGCCGCCAGCGTGGGTGCGCACGCGCGGGCGAGGCCTGTCGGTGGGCAGCTTGAGCGCGCTGTCGCTGCCATCGAGCGCACGGCGCCAGTAGTCCAGCTGCGAGGCGAGCACCTCTCCTTGGAGGTGTTGCCGCTGCCACATGGCGAAGTCGGCGTACTGCACGGACAGCTCCGGCAGCGGAGAGGTCTGATGGCGCGAGAAGGACTCGTAGAGGGTGGCCAGCTCCCGCACGATGATGCTCGTGGACCACCCATCCGAGATGATGTGGTGAACCACGAGCAGCAGGACGTGCTCTTCCGCTCCCAGTCGTACCAGAGTGGCCCGGAGGAGCGGCCCCTGGGAGAGATCAAAGGAGGTGCCAGCCACCTGGAGCGCCAGTTCCTGACAGCGCGCCTGGCGCTCGGCCTCCGGCAGGTGCCCGAGGGCCACCACGGGCAGCGAGATCGTCAGCTGAGGGAGGATGCGCTGGAGCGGCTCGCCGCCCTCGGCCACGAAGGTGGTCCGGAGGATCTCATGCCGCCGGATCACCTCGTTGAGGCTGCGCTCCAGCACCTCCACCTGGAGCGGCCCGAGCAGGCGCGCGAACTCCGGGATGTTGTAGGCGGGAGTCCCAGGCTCGAACTGATCCAGGAACCAGAGACGGCGCTGGGGGAAGGAGAGCGGCAGGGGCTGCGAGCGCGGCGCCCGGGGAATGGCGGAGGGCCGGGCCTCCGCCTGGGGTGCCGCGACCGCGTTCTGTTGACGCAGCTTCTTGAGGAGGAGCTCGCGCTTCTCTGGAGAGAGCCCCGCCAGCTTCTTCAACACGTCATTCATGGGCCTTCTCCAGCAACTGCTTCAGCTCCTCCTCGGACAGGCCATCCACCTCGTCCAGCGCCTGCGAGAGGGCCGACGCGTCGACCTGCTCGAGCTGCGCGAGGACGATCTTCTCGGACAGCTCCCCGATGGTGGGGTGCTCGAAGAGGTCACGCAGGGGCAGCGCGACGCGGAACGCGGTGTTCGCCCGGGAGATGATCTGCGTGGCCAGCAGCGAGTGCCCACCGACGTCGAAGAAGTTGTCCAGCACGCTGATGGACTCCAGTCCGAGCACCTCGCGCCAGATGGCCAGGAGCTCGGTCTCGGTGGCCGTGCGAGGCGCGACCAGCTGGGCCTCGGCGGCACGCTGGGTAGCGTCGGGCGCCGGAAGGGCCTTGCGATCCACCTTCCCGTTGGGCGTCAGCGGGAGCGCGTCCATGCGGACGAAGAGGGCCGGGATCATGTAGTCGGGCAGCCGCTCGCGCAGGAAGTCGCGCAGCGCCGTGAAGTCCAACTCCGTCGTCTTGCCGACCACGTAGCTGACGAGCCGCCGAGGGCTCTGCGGATCCTCGCGCAGCAGGACCACCGCGGCCTGCACGGAGGGGTGCTTGCCCAGCGCGGATTCGATCTCTCCCAGCTCCACGCGGAAGCCTCGCAGCTTGACCTGCGTGTCCGCGCGGCCCAGGAACTCGAGGTTCCCATCCAGCAAGTAGCGCGCCCGGTCTCCCGTGCGGTACAGCCGCGCTCCGGCCTCTCCGAAGGGATCGGGCACGAAGCGCTCGGCCGTCAGCTCCGGGCGGTGGCAGTAGCCTCGGGCCACGCCCTCGCCGCCGATGAACAGCTCACCCGCGATGTTCGGGGGCACGGGCTGCAGGTGTGCATCCAGCACATAGAGGCGGTTGTTGGCGAAGGGACGCCCGATGGGAACCAGTTGGTTGTCCACCGCGCCCAATCCCTCGCCCTCGAACCACGTGCTGTCGATGGTGGCCTCGGTGACGCCGTAGGAGTTGATGAGCCGAGTGGACTCGCCGATGACTCCCTGGAGGCGGTAGTACTCGTTCACGTACCAGGCGTCGGAGCCCGCGACCAGGACGTGCATGAAGTCCAGCTTCTGCTGCGTCTCCTCCAGGTGTTGCAGCAGGCCACGCAGCACGGCCGGGACGAACTCGGCGCAGTCCACCTGCTCCTCTTTCATCAGTGCGTACAGGCGCGGGGGCTCGAGCAGCCACTCTCTCGGGCAGAGCACCAGCTTGCCGCCCGAGCCGAGCGCTCGGGCGAAGTCGCCGGCGAAGACGTCGAAGGAGAAGCTCGCCATCTGCAGATGGCTTCGGCACTCCTCCCTCAGCGCGTAGCTCCGCTCCCAGCCGAGGTAGGCGTTGGCCCAGCTGCGGTGGGAGATCATGACGCCCTTGGGCGTGCCCGTGGAGCCGGAGGTGAAGACGGCGTAGGCCAGGTTCTCGAGCGAAGCGCGCAAGGGTGGCACGGCCTCGGGCAGCGCGGCTCGTGCGGGTGCCTTCGCGTCCAGCAGGTACAGGTGTACGTCAGGCTTCGAGAGCGTCTCCGCCAGCTCCCGCTGGGTGACCAGCAGGGACAGGCGGGCCTCGGAGATCATCCGCGTCAGCCGCTCGGTGGGGTAGGTGGGATCCAGCGGCACGTACGCGCCGCCAGCCTTGAGGATGCCCAGCAGCGAGACGATCAGCTCGGGCGAGCGATCCAGGCAGACGCCCACGAGGTGCTCCGGGCCCACCCCACGAGCGCGCAGGTGGTGGGCGAGCTGGTTGGCTCGCCGCTCGAGCTCGCCATAGGTCAGCGAAGGGCTCCCAGGCGAGACGACGGCGATGGCCTCGGGAGTCTTGCGTGCATGGGCCTCGATGAGCTCATGCAGGCAGGCGGCATGGCTTGGGGTGACCCGGGTGTCGTTCCACTCCACCAGCACCTGATGACGCTCGGCCCCTGTGAGCAGGGACAGCTCCCACAGGTGCCTTTCTTCCCCGGCGATCATGCCTTCGAGGAGCGTGCGCATCTGCCCGAGCATGCGCTCCACGGCCCCCGCTTCGAGGCGCGGAGACTCGAAGTCGATCAACAGGAGCAGCTCCTTGTCGGCGTGGGCCGTGAGGGTGAGGGGGTAGTTGGTGCGCTCCTGGGCGCTCACGTCACGCACCTCGAAGCTGCTGGCGCCCTGCCGGACCGCATCCTCCACGGGGTAGTTCTCGAAGACGAAGATGCTCTCGAAGAGCGGGGTGCCGCGCGGCACCTGGCTCCACCCCTGAACCTGGACGAGCGGGGCGTACTCGTACGGCGTGCGCTCCACCTGCCAGGCCTGGAACTCCTTGAGCCAGTCCACCACCTTCTGTCCGGACGGCAGCTTCACGCGCGCCGGGAGGGTGTTGATGAAGAGGCCCACCATCTGCTCCACGCCCGACAGTTCGGGCGGGCGTCCGGCCACGGTGGCGCCGAAGACGACATCCTCCACTCCGGCATGGCGCCCCAGCACCAGCGCCCAGGCGGCCTGGACCATCGTGTTGATCGTCACCTGCTGACGGCGCGAGAAGGCGCGCAGTTGCTCCGTTACCTCCGCGGGGATGATGAGCTTGCGCTCAGCCATGACCTGAGGCGCGCTCCGGGCCTGGCCGCCCGTCTCACCGGGCAGCGGCGTCGGCTCGGTGAAGCCTGCCAGTTCCTGCTTCCACCAGCCCTCGGCCTTGGCCGTTCCTCGCTCCACGAGCCACGCGATGTAGTCACGGAAGCGCGGAGGCTCCTCCAGCCGCAGAGACTCCTGGCGGACGTTGGCGTCGTACAGCGCCAGCACCTCGTTCAGCACCCTCCCGACGCTCCAGCCGTCCAGCAGCAGGTGGTGGAAGCTCCACACCACCCGCCAGCTCTTCTCCGCCAGGCGCAGGACGGCCACGCGCATCAGTGGCGCTCGCTTCGGATCGAAGCCGCGTGCCTGGTCCTTCTTCATCCACTCCGCTAGCCGGGCGCGCTGCTCCTGCTCGGGCAGGCTGCGCAAGTCCTGCTCTTCCCAGGGCAGGGTCGCCTCGCGCAGCACGACCTGCAGGGGCTCCGCCATCCCCTCCCAGGCGAAGCGGGTGCGCAGGATGGAGTAGCGCTCCATGATCTGCTGCCAGGCGCGCCGCAGGGCGGCCGGGTTCAGGTCCGTGTCCAGCGTCCACGCCGCCCGCTCGAAGTACATCCCCGAGCCGGGGTCCAGCAGGGTGTGGAAGAGCATGCCCTGCTGCATAGGCGAGAGCGGGTAGAGGTCCACCAGCCCCGGGCTGGAGCGCATCAGCTCGTCCAGCGTGGACTGCGTCACCCGGGTCAACGGGAAGTCCGCGGGCGAGAAGCGGGCCGCATCGTCGGAGCGCCGCTGTGCCACGAGCGCCCGCAGTGCCTGGAGATAGAGCTGCGCCAGTGTCTCCACTGTGAGGCGCTGGTGCAGCGCCTCGCTGTAGGTGAAGGACACCTCCAGCTTGCCTCCCAGCACATGGGCGTTCACCTCCAGCGCCTGGCGGCGCTGACCCCCCACGCCCTGCGTTGAGCCGGAGGCCTCATCGGCGGGGGCCAGGAGAGAGGCGGAGGGGAGGGCCGAGTCGAGCTGGCCCAGGTAGTTGAAGGAGATCGAGGCCTCGGGCTGAGACTGGAGCTGTCGGCCCAGCGCGTCCCGGCGCAGGTAGCGCAGCAGCCCGTAGCCCAGGCCCTTGCGAGGCACCTGCCGCAGCGCATCGCGCACGGCCCTCAACTCTGTACCGCACGAGCCGCCTTCCGGCAGCTCCAGCGTCACCGGATAGGTGGTGGTGAACCAGCCCACGGTGCGGCTGAGGTCCACGTCCTCGAAGAGCTCCTCGCGGCCATGGCCCTCGAGCTGCACGCGCAGTCGGCGCTGCGTCGTCCAGGTGGAGAGGGCCTGGGCCAAGGCGGTGATCAGCACCTCATCGATACGGGCGCGCCACGCCGTCGGCAGCTCCTGGAGCACCTGCCGCGTCTCCTCGGCCTCCAGCGAGACTGTCAGGGTCCGTGCCGAGGCCTGCGTGTTGGCGCCGCCCGGTCCATCCACAGGGAGGGCAGGCACATCGCTGCCCTGTGCCAGCCAGTAGGCGGCCTCCTGCTCCATCTCGGGGCCTTGCGCGTAGGCGTTCAGCCGCTGGGCCCAGGTTTGGAAGGAGGTCGTCTTCGGCGGCAGCGACACCGGGTTGCCTTGCTGCAACTGCTGGCACGCCAGCTCCAGATCCATGAGCAGCACGCGCCAGGAGACGGCATCCACCACCAGGTGGTGGATGGCGATCAGCAGGCGGGAGCCACGCTGAGGGCCCAGGTGGAACAGGACGGCCGAGACCAGGGGGGCCTCCTCCAGGCGGAAGCTGGCCTGAGCCCGCTGGGCTTCTTCTTCCAGCGTCTTGAGCTGAGGCCCTTCCTCCAGAGAAGAGAGATCCACCTGACGCAGCGACACGGTGCTCTCGGTGCCAGCGTTCGTCTGCTGCCAGCCCTCGGACGTCTTCTCGAAGCGCAGGCGCAGCGCGTCGTGGTGCGTCACCAGCGCTCGAAGTGCTCCCTCCAGCACGGTGGGAGAGAGCGGCTGGCGCAGCCCCAGCAGCAGCGTCTGGTTGTAGTGGTGGAGTTGAGGCAGCTCCCCCTCGAAGAACCAGTGCTGGATGGGCGTGAGCGGCGTGGGGCCTGTCACTGGGCCCTGATCGACACGGGTTCGCTGCGCCTGGCCGACCTTGGGTGCCAGCGCGGCGATGGTCTGGTGCTGGAAGAACTGCCGCGGGGTGATCTGCAGCCCCACTTCCATGGCGCGCGCGATGATCTGGATGCTGACGATGGAGTCGCCGCCCAGCTCGAAGAAGTTGTCGTGGATGCCCACGCGCTCCCGCGACAGCACCGAGGCCCAGATGTCAGCCAGCGTCTGCTCCACTGGTGTGCGCGGCGCCACATAGGTGGACTCGCGCTGCGCCAGCCCTTGCTCCAGAGAGGGCAGGGCCTTGCGGTCCAACTTCCCGCTGGAGGTCAGCGGCAGAGCCTCCAGCATGATGAAGGCCGAGGGCACCATGTACTCGGGCAGCCGGGACTCCAGCGCGCGCCGCAGCGCTTCGGACTCGAGAACCGAGCCCTCATCGGGAACGAGGTAGGCGACGAGCTGCTTGCGGCCCGGCGTCTCCTCACGCACCACGACGGCGACTTCCTTCACCTCCGGACGCTCCGCCAGCACCGCCTCGATCTCTCCCAGCTCGATGCGGAAGCCGCGCAGCTTCACCTGGTGGTCCAGGCGGCCGAGGAACTCGAGCTTCCCGTCCTTGCGCCAGCGCACCCGGTCTCCCGTGCGGTACATGCGCGCGCCCGGCGTCGTGCCGAAGGGCTCCGGCATGAAGCGCTCGGCCGTGAGTTCCTGCCGATCCAGGTAGCCGCGCGCCACGCCCACGCCGCCGATGTACAGCTCGCCCGGAACGCCCACGGGCAGCGGCTGCAGCCGCGCGTCCAGCACATACAGCCGCACATTGGGCCAGGCCCGGCCGATGCTGGGCCGATCCGGATCCACCTCGTCCTCCAGCGAGGCGCACACCGTCACCTCGGTGGGGCCGTAGGCGTTGATGAAGAGCCGGCCCTCCGACCACCGGCGCGCCAGCTCCGGCGTGCAGGCCTCGCCCGCGGAGATGAGCGTCTCCAGCGCCGGCAAGGTCTTTGGCTCCAGCTGCGCGAGCACCGAGGGGGTCAGCGTCACGGTGGTGATGGCCTGCGAGGTCAGCAGCTCCTGCAGTGGGGCCCCGGGCATGATGGCGTCGCGCGACGCCAGACACAGCCGAGCGCCCGCCAGCAACGTGGAGAACACCTCGGCGACCGAGGCGTCGAAGCCGAGCGCCGCGAACTGCAGCACGCGGCTGTCCTGGCGGACGCGGTGAGTACGGGCCGCCGCCAGCGCCGTGTTGCACAGGCCCCGGTGCGACAGGAGCGTGCCCTTGGGGCGACCCGTCGAGCCCGAGGTGAAGATGATGTAGGCCAGGTTGTCCGGCGACATCTCCACCCGTGGAGACTCCACCGGCTGGGTGGCGATCTGAGGCCACTCCGTGTCCAGGCACACCAGCAGCCCGAGTGCCGGCAGCTCATCCGCCAGGTGCTCCTGGGTGACGAGGACAGGGATGGCCGCCTCCTGCATCATGAGGACAAGCCGCTCCATCGGGTACGTCGGGTCCAGCGGCAGCCAGGCGCCTCCCGCCTTGAGGATGCCGAGGATGCCCACCACCATGTCCAGCGAGCGCTCCACGCACAGGCCGACCCGCGACTCGGGCCCCACGCCGCGCTCCCGCAGGTACCAGGCCAACTGGTTGGCCCGGGCATCCAGCTCACGGTAGGTGAGCTGCTGCCCTTCGAAGGAGACAGCCACCGCGTCGGGGGTGCGCGCCGCCTGCTCCTCGAAGAGGTGGTGGGCGCAGCGGTCCGACGGCAGGGGTGAGGCCGTATCGTTCCAGGCCACCAGCATCGGGTGGCGCTCTTGCTCGGACATCAGCGGCAGCTGGGAGATGTGCTCCTCGGGCTGAGCCAGGGCACCCACCAGCAGTGCGCGCAGGTGGCCCATCATCCGGTCGATGGTCGCCCGCTCGTACAGGTCGGTGCTGTACTCGCACAGGCACTCCAGCCCGCGCGCCGTCTCGGTGACGACCCAGGTCATGTCGAACTTCGCCGCGCCCGTGTTGCTGCTCTCCTCGCGAAGTGTCAGCCCAGGCAGCTCCAGATCGGAGGAGGGCGCGTTCTGGAGGATGAGCTTCACCTGGAAGATGGGCGAGTACCCCAGGTTGCGCTCGGGGTTGAGCGCCTTGACCAGCTCCTCGAAGGGGAGATCCTGGTGCGCGTAAGCCTCCAGGGACATCTTCCGCGCTTGGGCGAGCAGGGTCCGGAAGGTGGGCTCGCCGCTCAGGTCGCCGCGCATGACGAGCTGATTGACGAAGAAGCCGATCAGCCCCTCGGTGCCGGAGTGGTTGCGGTTGGCGATGTCCGTGCCGACGACGATGTCCGTCTCGCCGGTGTAGCGGTGCAGCAGCACCTGGAAGGCCGCCATCAGCGCCATGAAGGGCGTGGCGCTCTCACGCCGGCAGAGGTTGCGCAGCGCCTCGGCCGTGTCAGCGGGCAGCAGCAGCCCCTGGTGCGTGGCGCCTCGGAAGCTCTGCACCGGCGGGCGTGGGTGATCCGTGGGCAGCGCCAGGAAGGGCGTGGCGCCCGTGAGGCGCTGCTTCCAGTAGCCCAGCTGTCGCTCGAGCACGGGGCCTGACAGCCACCCGCGCTGCCAGCGCGCATAATCTCCGTACTGTACGGGAAGTGCGGCGAGCGGCGAGGGCTGCTGGGTGGAGAAGGCGCGATAGAGCTCGGCCACCTCTCGCACCAACACGGACAAGGACCAGCCGTCCGCGATGATGTGGTGCAGCGTGAGCAGCAGCAGGTGCTCCTCCGCGCCCAGGCGCAGCAGGGTGCCTCGGAAGAGAGGGCCGCGTGCCAGATCGAACGGGCGCTGTGCCTCCGCATCGGTCAGCCGGCGGGCCTCTTCCTCCCGACGCTCGGTGGGTAGCTCCCGCAGGTCAACGAGCTCCAGGGCCGGGGTCGTGGACGGGCTGATGACCTGCACCGGCGTCTGCCCGCTCATCCGGAACGTCGTCCGGAGGATCTCGTGGCGGTGGAGCAGCTCCGTCAGGCAGCGGCGCACCGTGTCCAGGTCGATCGCACCCTGGAGCCGGAGGACGGCGGGCATGTTGTAGAACGCGCTGTCAGGCTCCATCTGGTACAGGAACCAGAGTCGCTGCTGAGCGAACGAGAGGGGCAGCTCGCCGTCGCGCGGGGTGGCCTCCAGCGGAGGCGGAGGCGTCTCGCCCGAGGCTCGCGCGCGCAGCACCTGGATGTGCTCCGCCAGGGTGGCCACGGTGGGGGCCTCGAAGAGGGCGGCGATGGGAAGCTCCACGCCAAAGGCCTCACGCACCCGCGAGACCACCTGCGTCGCCAGCAGCGAGTGCCCACCCAGATCGAAGAAGTGATCGTGGATGCCGAACCGGTTCGTGCGCAGCACGTCCGCCCAGAGGGTGGAGATGAGCGCCTCGGTATCATTGCGAGGTCCGACGACGTTGTCGGCCGTCTCCTGTGCCGGCGCGGCGAGCGCCTTGCGATCCACCTTGCCGTTGGGCGTGAGGGGCAGGGCCTCGAGCGCCACGAAGGCGGAGGGCACCATGTAGCCGGGCAGCCGCTGCTGGAGGAAGGTGCGCAGGGCGCCCGTCTCCATGAGCTGACCAGGGTGAGAGACGACGTAGGCGACCAGCCGCTTGTCGCCGGGCTCGTCCTCGCGCACCAGGGCCACGGCGTCACTCACGGCCGGGTACAGCCGCAGGGCGGCTTCGACCTCGCCCAGCTCGATGCGATAGCCGCGCAGCTTCACCTGTCCATCGCGGCGGCCGAGGAAGTCGATGTTTCCATCCGCCAGGAAGCGCGCCAGATCTCCCGTGCGGTAGAGGCGCTGGCTGGGGCTCCCGTCGAACGGATCCGGCACGAAGCGCTCGGCTGTGAGCTCCGGGCGGCCCAGGTAGCCACGGGCCACGCCCGCGCCGCCGATGTACAGCTCGCCCACCACGCCGACGGGCACCGGCTGCATCCGCTCATCGAGGACATACAGCTTCGTGTTCGAGATCGGCCGGCCGATGGGGACGATGCCATCGCGGATGCCTTCGCGGGTCACGTCATAGATGGAGCACCCGACGACCGTTTCCGTCGGACCGTACTCGTTGATCAGCCGGACACCCGGAGCCTGCTTGCGCCAGAACTCCGCCGTCGCGGGCGCCAGGGCCTCGCCTCCCACGACGAAGGTGCTGACCAGCCTCGCCAGCGCGGGCGCCGGCACCAGGTTGGACAGCGCCTGCAGGTGGGCAGGCGTGAGCTTGACCAGCTCGTGGCCACTCTCCTCCTGCAGGGACTGCGCGAGGGCCTCGACTTCCTTGCCCGAAGGCAGGAGCCGCACCGTTCCACCCACCAGCAGCGGCGTGAGCAGGCTGGTGATGGTGGCGTCGAAGGCGATGGAGGTATGCACCAAGGCGCTCTGCCCCTGCGTCACCCGGTACGTATGGAGGGCCCAGGTGAGGTACTGGATGAGGCCACGCTGCGTGACCATCGTCCCCTTGGGGAGCCCCGTGGAGCCCGAGGTGTAGATGACGTAGGCCAGGGCCTCGCCGCCTGCGGTGGAGGGCGGCGCGTGGGTGGGCGAGCGGCTGAGCTGCTCCGCGTCGTCCAGGTGGAAGCGCTTCACGCTGGAAGTGCTGAAGGTCGCCTCGAGCGCCCGGGTGGTCAGCAGCACGTCCGCGCGCGAGTCGGACAACATGTACGCCAGGCGCTCGGCGGGATAGGTGTGGTCGAGCGGCAGGTAGGCCGCGCCGGCCTTGAGCGCGCCCAGCAGACCCACGAGCAGCTCGATGGAGCGATCCAGGCAGAGCGCCACCACGCGCTCCGGTCCGGCGCCCAAGGAGCGCAGGTGGTGGGCGAGCTGGTTGGCACGCTCGTTCAGGGCGCGATAGCTCAGCGAGCGCGAGCCCTCGACCACCGCCACGGCGTCCGGCGAAGCCGCGGCCTGAGTCTCGAAGAGCGCCTGGAAGGTCGTCTCCGAGGGGTACGAAGCGGAGGTGTCATTCCACTCCACGAGGAGCCGCCGCTGCTCCTCCTGCGGCAGGGCGGAGGAGGTGTGGTGCGGCTCTTCGGCGTGGAAGGCCAGTGCATGGAGCACGCGTGCGAAGGAGGCGCCAATCTGCTCCACCTGCGCGTGGTCCAGCTCGACGGAGTTGTAGTCCAGCTCGAGCGTCAGCTCCTGGGTGTGCGGCTCGGTCTGGAAGTGGACCGCCAGGGTGACGTTCGTCCCCTCGGAGCGGATGACATCCAGCGTCTCGATCGCCGCCAGCGAGCCCGAGAGATCGTGGAGCACGTGGAAGTGCATGTAGTTGAACATGACTTCGTAGAGCGTCTCGCGGCCCCACTGCCGCTGGATGTCGGCCATGGGGTAGCGGCGGTATGGGTAGAGCTTGCGCTCGGCTTCGAAAGCGAGCTGGGCCAGCGAACGCCAGCTCCCAGGCGCCAGCCGCAGGCGGAAGGGGATGGTGTTGAGGAAGATGCCTCGGAGCTTCGAGCCATCACCATTCTCCGGGCGGCTGTTGACGCCCATGCCAGTGATGACGTCCTCCTGGCCGCTCAGCAGGCTCATGACCTTGAGGTGGGAGGCCAGCAGCACGCTCTTGAAGGGCACCGCCGCGGCCCGCGTCAGGGCCTGTAGCCCCGCGTGGATCTCCTGGGAGATGGGGACCTTGACGGTGGCGATGCGCGGCTCGGGGGAGGCCAGCGGGCGGCGCCAGCGCGGCACCCGCATGGTCGAGCCTCCCACAAGCTGATCGCGCCAGAACCGCTGGTGCTCCTCCGAGGCCAGGGCCCGCTGCTCCATGGCGACGAAGTCGCGGTAGGTCAGCCCCGTCTGCTCCGGGGCTGGCGGCGTCTGCCCACTCTCCAGCGCGTAGTAGTAGTTGAAGATCTCGACCAGCGTGGAGTGCAGGCTCCAGCCGTCGATGATGGCGTGGCACTCGGTGAGCGTGAACTGGAAGGCGCGCTCACCGCGCACGTGGATGAAGAAGCGAAGCAGCGGAGGCTTCGTCAGGTCGAAGTGTCGCCCCTTCTCGTCCTCCAGCAGCTTTCGGATCTCCGCCTCCTGCGCTTCCGCGGGCAGGTGACGGATGTCGACGAACTCGACGGAGAGGTGCGCGCTCCGGTGGACCAGCTGGAGCGGCTCGCTGTAGGTCGTCATGTCGAACGCCGTGCGCAGCACGGGTTGACGCGCGACGACTGCCTGCACCGCCTGCTCGAAGAGCACCGGGTCCAACTGCGCGCGCATGCGCAGATAGAAGCTGTCGGTGTTGTGGTAGATGTTCGAGTTTGGCGCCAGCTCCATGTGGTAGAGCATTCCCGCCTGGATGCGAGCCAGCGGGTAGGCGTCCTCGACATCCGCCGGCAGCCGGGCGCGATCCTGAGGCGAGATGAGGCTGAGGGGCTCGGTGCGTGGGGTCTCCTCGCTCGTGGCCGTGCTGACTTGAGCCGCCTGGAGCAGCGTGGCCACCGTCTGGTGCTGGAAGAGCTGCTGCAGCGAGAAGCGGATGCCCTGCTGCTGCGCCAGCGTCAGCACCTGGATGCTGAGGATCGAGTCGCCTCCCAGCGCGAAGAAGTTGTCGTGGATGCCCACGCGCGGAACGTCCAGCACCTGCGCCCAGATGGCGCAGAGGACCTCCTCCGCCTTCGTGCGGGGGGCGGCGTACTGCTGCGCCAGGTCCGAGCGGGCCTGGTCGGGTGCGGGCAGCGCCTTGCGGTCCACCTTGCCGTTGGCGGTCAGCGGCATCTGCTCCAGCATCACGAAGGCGCTGGGCACCATGTAGTCCGGCAGCTTGCCGAGCAGGAACTGCCGCAGCTCGCTGACGCTCGGAGCGCTCTCCTTGGGTGCGGCGACGTAGGCCACCAGCGACTTGGTACCCGCGGCGTCCTCACGCACCAGCACCAGGGCCTCACGCACGGCCGGGTGCAGGCTGAGGACGATCTGGATCTCTCCCAGCTCGATGCGGAACCCGCGGATCTTCACCTGGTGGTCGATGCGGCCCAGGTATTCGAGCTGTCCGTCCTTCGTGAAGCGCGCCAGATCGCCCGTTCGATAGAGCCGGGCTCCGGGCTGCTTGCTGAAGGGGTGCGCGATGAAGCGCTCCGCCGTGAGCTCTGGTCTGCCCAGGTAGCCGCGCGCCAAGCCCGCGCCACCCACGAAGATCTCTCCCGCGACGCCAACGGGGACGGGCTCGAGCCGCGCATCCAGCACATAGAGCTGCAGGTCGGGAATGGCCACGCCGATCGGGCTCTGCTGGGTGCGCTCGGCCTCCGTGGCGTTCATGGGCCGGTAGGTGACATGCACCGTCGTCTCGGTGATGCCGTACATGTTGATGAGCTGCGGCTGGGTGTCCCCGTGCCTCCGGAACCAGGGCACGAGGCTGGCGGGCTCGAGCGCCTCGCCGCCGAAGACGACGTAGCGCAAGGCGAGCGGCAGTGCGCCTGACTCGCGTCGCTCCTCGGCCTGGATGAGCTGGCGGAAGGCGGCGGGCGTCTGGTTGAGCACCGTGACGCGCTCGTCGCTCAGCAACTGGTAGAAGGCATCCGGCGAGCGGGAGACCATGTAGGGGACGACCACCAGCCTGCCGCCGTACATCAGCGCGCCCCAGATCTCCCAGACCGAGAAGTCGAACGCGTAGGAGTGGAACAGCGTCCAGACGTCCTTCTCGTCGAAGTGGAACCAGTGATCGGTCCCCTCGAACAGGCGCATCACGTTGCTGTGGGGCAGCAGTGAGCCCTTGGGCCGACCCGTCGAGCCCGAGGTGTAGATGACGTAGGCGAGGTGGTCGCTGCTGAGCGGCAGGTTCGGCGCGTGAGCCGGCTGCCGCGCAAGCTCCTCGGTGGCCTCATCCAGCACGAGCAGCGCGGTGCCCTCGGCCGGGAGACGCTCCACCAGCTGGCGCTGGGTGATGACGAGCGGCATCCGGCTGTCTTCCACCATGAAGGCCAGACGGTCGGCGGGGTACGTCGGATCGAGCGGCACGTAGGCGGCGCCCGCCTTCAGGATTCCGAGGATACCCACCACCGTGGCCAGTGAGCGCTCCACGCAGAGGCCCACCAGCGCTTCGGGCCTGACACCTCGCGCGATCAGGGCATGGGCCAGCTGGTTGGCGCGGCGATCCAGCTCCGCGTACGTGAGGCGCTCTCCGTCGCCCACCACGGCGATGGCCTCCGGGTGCAGCCGCACCTGGGCCTCGAAGCGCTGATGCAGGCAGTCCTTGCCGGGGAACTTCTCGAGGACCGGCCAGACTTCGAGGAGCTGGTGGCACTCCGCTTTCGTCAGCAGAGGCAGCGCATCCAGGCGCAGATCCGGCTGGGTGGCGATACCCTCGAGCAGGGTCTGGAAGTGCCCTCGGAAGCGCTCGATGGTGGAGCGATCGAACAGATCGGCGTTGTACTCGATGAAGCCCCGCAGCCCGTCGGCGCTCTCCTGCAGGTCCAGCGTCAGGTCGAACTTCGCGGTGCCCGTCTCGACCTCGATCGGCTGGATCTTCAGCCCGGGAAGCACCAGCTCCTGGGGCGCCTGGGCCTGCATGTTGAACGCGGCCTGGAAGAGCGGGGTGTAGGCCAGGTTGCGCTCGGGCTGCACTTCGTCCACCAGCCGCTCGAAGGGCACGTCCTGGTGCGCGTAGGCCCCCAGCGTCACCTCACGCACCCGCTGGATCAGCTCGCGGAAGGTGGGGTTGCCGGACAGGTCCGTGCGCAGGACCAGGGTGTTGACGAAGAGGCCGATGAGGCCCTCGGTCTGCACGCGGGTGCGGCTGTTCTGGGGCGCGCCGACGAGGATGTCCTGCTGGTGGGTGTAGCGCGAGAGCAGGGCCTGGAAGGAGGCCAACAGCGTCATGAAGAGCGTGGCGCGCTCACCCTGGCTGAGCCGCTGCAACTCCGCCACCAGCGCCGCGGGCAGGTGGATGGGCAGCAGCGCTCCGCGCTGGGTCTGGATGGCCGGGCGCGGGTGGTCCGTGGGGAGCTGCAGCACGGGAGCCCCCGCGAGCTGCTTCTTCCAGTAGGCGACGTGCTCGGTCAGCACGCCCTCGGTTCCAAGCCAGTCGCGCTGCCACTGGGCATAGTCCGCGTACTGGATGGGCAGGGGCGCCAGCTCGGGCTCACGGCCCGAGGAGAAGGCCGCGTAGAGCTGCGCCACCTCGCGGATGAGGATCCCCAGCGAGCCGCCGTCCGAGACGATGTGATGGATCGTCATCACGAGGATGTGATCCGCGGCGTTCAGCCGGAACAGGCGCGCACGCAGCACCGGCCCACGCATCAGATCGAAGGTCTGGCGGGTCTCCTCCATCGCCTGCCGCCGGGCCTCCTCCTCGCACTTGTCCTGGGGCAGGGTGCTCAGGTCCACGATCGACAGGGGGCACGCGCCCTCCACCGCGACGACCTGGACGGGCTGCCCACCCTCTTGCGCGAACGTGGTGCGCAGGGACTCGTGTCGCTCCACCAATGCATCGAACGCTCGCTGGAGCGCGCTCACGTCGAGCGTGCCATGGAGGCGGACGGCTCCCGCGATGTTGTAGCTCGGGTTCTCCGGCTGCATCAGGTGGAGGAACCACAGCCGCTGCTGAGCAAACGAGACGGGGAAGACGAAGGATTCGGCGTTCATGGGCTCGAAAGGGAGGGGAGGGGATCCCCTCATGGGCGGAAGAGGTGCCAGCGCGGGCCACACCGGGGTGGGCCCGCGGAACGGGTTGGTCCTGCTTCAGTCCTGCTTTTTGGAGGGCTCGGGGAGGTTGAGCTCGGCGCGCGAGGTGGCTTGGACGCGGCGAGCCTGCCTGGGCAGGGCAACGAGTGGCGGAGGCGAGGCGGCGGCCTTTCCTGGCTGCTGAGCCTCCAGGTGCTTGGCCATGGCTCCGAGGGTGGGCTGCTCGAAGAGGACGCGCAGGGACACGTCCACGCGCCATTCCTCCTGGACACGGGCGAGCACCTGAACGGCCTTCATCGAATGGCCTCCCAGATCGAAGAAGTTGTCGCTCAGGCCCACCTGCGCGACGGCGAGCACCTCCCGCCAGATCTCCGCCAGGCGGATCTCCAGAGGCGTGCGCGGGGCCTGGAAGTCGGCCGCCGCGCGCTGGGAAGCCGTGGGAGGCGGAAGCGCTTGACGGTTGAGCTTGCCGTTGTTCGTGCGCGGGAAGGTCTCCAGCGACACGAAGTGCGTCGGGATCATATAGGCCGGCAGGTGGGGCCGCAGGTGCTCGCGGAGCGCCTGCGCGTCGGGCGCGGCGCCGCTGCCAGGCCTGAAGTAGGCGACCAGCTCCGGGCTGCCCGCCACGTCCCACAGCCGCACCGCGACCTCTTGAACACCTGGGTGCTGGGCCAGCCGGGCTTCGATCTCTCCCAGTTCGATTCGATGACCCCGCAGCTTGATCTGCCCATCCCCGCGGCCCAGGAACTCCAGCGTTCCATCCGGCAACGCGCGCACCAGGTCGCCCGTGCAGTAGAGCCGGGCACCCGGCACCGTGCCGAAGGGATCCGGTACGAAGCGCTCAGCGGTCAGCTCCGGGCGGTTGAGATAGCCCTGCGCCACGCCCTGCCCGCCGATGTACAGCGAGCCCACCACGCCCAGAGGCACGGGTTGGAGGGACTCGTCCAGCACGTACACCTGGGTGTTGTCGATGGGCCGGCCGATCGTGAGACGGCCCTTCTCCTCCACGCGCGACAAGGTGGACCAGATCGTCGTCTCCGTGGGGCCGTACATGTTCCACAGCGCCGAGCCACGAGTGCGCAGCGGCGCGAGGAGATCGGTCGGAAGGGCCTCACCGCCGCAGAGCATCTTCAGCGCGGGGTTCCCGGTCCAGCCCAGCGCCAGCATCATCCGCCAGGTGGAAGGCGTGGCCTGCATCACGGTGGCCCGGCTGGCCGCCAGCGCTGGCAGCAGTCGCGTGCCATCCACCGCCGTCTCCCGGCTGGCGATGACCACGCACGCTCCGACACTCAGGGGGAGGAACAGTTCCAGCACGGAGATGTCGAAGGCGATGGTCGTCACCGCGAAGAGCGTGTCCTGCTCGGTCATCCCCGGCTGGCGCCGCATCGAGTGCATGAAGTTGACGACCGCGCCGTGTGGAACGGCCACCCCCTTGGGCTTGCCAGTGGAGCCCGAGGTGTAGAGCACATAGGCCAGGTGCTCCGAGGCGATGGGCAGCTGGAGCGCGCTGGAGGGGGCGTCGGCGGCGTCCGCCAACAGAACGGTGCGAGCCTTGTGCGAGGGCGCCTGCGGAGCCAGCTCGGGCTCGGTCAGCAGCACCGTGACGCCGCTGTCCTCCAGGATGTGCGCCAGGCGCTCTGCGGGGTAGAGCGGGTCGAGTGGGACGTAGGCCGCGCCCGCTTTGAGGATGCCCAGAAGGCCCACGAGTAGCTCCAGGGAGCGCTCGAGGAAGATGCCCACGCGCTGTCCAGGCTGCACGCCCAGGCCGCGCAGGTGCTGTGCCAGCCGGTTGGCCCGCTCGTCCAGCTCGCCATAGGTCAGCGCGCGCGTCTCGAAGCGGGCGGCGACGGCCTCCGGGCGCCGCGCCACCTGGGCCTCGAACAGGCCGTGCAGGCTGTGCGGAGGAGTCACCTCGCGCGTGGTGGCGTTCCACTCGCGCAGCAGGCGGGTTCGCTCGCCCTCGGTCAGCAAGGGCATGCGGGAGGCGGGCTGAGAGGGATCCGCCACGGCGGCGGACAGCAGCGACAGGAAGTGTCCCGTCATCCGCTCGATGGTCGCGTCGTCGAACAGGTCGCTGTCGAAGTTCAGCTCGCTGACGAGGCCTTGGGGTGTTTCAGCCATCGAGAGCGACAGATCAAACTGTGAAGTCCCGCTCTCGATCTCCAGGAGTTCGACCGTGAGCCCGGGCAGCGCGAGGCGCTCGGAGGGCGTGTTCTGCAGCGTGAACAGCACCTGGAACAGAGGGTGGTGGCTCAAGTCACGAGTCGGCTGGAGCACCTCGACCAGCTGCTCGAAGGGCAGCGCCTGATGGGCGTATCCCGCCAGCGTGGTACGGCGCACCTGGCTCAGCAGCTCAGAGAAAGAGGGCGAGGACTCCAGCGAGAGACGCAGGGGGAGCGTGTTGACGAAGAGCCCCATGAGCGGCTCCGTCTGAGGGAGCCGATTGGCGATGGGAGCGCCGATCACGACGTCCTTCTGACGGCTGTAGCGCGACAGCAGCACGCCGAAGGTGGCCAGCAGCGTCATGAACAGCGTGGACTCCGCCTCGCGGCTGAGCTGCTTGAGCCTCGCGGTGAGCTCCGCTGGGACCGTGAAGCGCCGGGTGGCGCCGTGGAAGCGCTGCGCCGCGGGGCGGGGGCGATCGGTGGGGAGCTCCAGCAGGGATGGCGCCCCGGCGAGGTGCTCTCGCCAGTAGGTGAGCTGCGGCTGAAGGGCTCCACTGGCCGCGAGCTGGTGCTGCCAGCGGGCGAAGTCGGCGTACTGGATGGAGAGCTCGGGCAGCGAGGGCGCCTTGTCGGAAGTGAAGGCCCGGTAGAACTCCGCCAGCTCACGGATGAGCACCCCGATGGACCACCCATCCGAGGCGATGTGGTGCAGCGTTAGCAGCAACACGTGCTCGCGCTCGCCGAGCCGAAGCAGGCACAGGCGCAGCGGCATGTCTCGCGTCAGATCGAAGGGCTTGCGCGCCTCTTCCGCTGCCCGTCGACGGACCTCCTCCTGCCGCTCGCTGGGCGGCAACCGCTGGAGGTCCACCTGAGGCATCGACACGGGAGTCGCGGGCAGGATGCGCTGAACGGGGCGCCCCTGCACCTGGCCGTAGCTCGTCCGCAGGACTTCATGCCGTCGGACGATCTCGTCCAGGCTCCGTTGCAGGGCGCCTGGGTCGAGCGTGCCGTCGAGGCGCAGGGCGGCGGGCATGTTGTACGCCCCGCTTGGCCCCTGGAGCTGCTCCAGGAACCACAGCCGCTGCTGGCCGGAGGAGAGGGGCAGGTCTCCCTCTCGGGGACCGGTGGGGATGATCTCCGCCGCGCTCCGCAGGGACTGCCCGGCCTGCTGGAGGAACGCGATGATCTCCTCCTTGCGTGCCTTCATCTGGCCCTGCAGCTCCGGGGTCATCACCCCAGGGGGAGCGCTGAAGCGCAGGCGCTCGCCCTCCAGCCACAGCCGCACGTCCTGCTTGCGCAGAGAGGACAGGAAGCCGTCGATCGCGCTCACAGCTCACCCTCCTCGCGGCTCGCGTCGGCGGCGGGCTCCACCGTGGAGGTCTTCGCCGCCCAGAGCAGGGTGTCCACGTGCTCGGCCAGGCCAGCGATGGTGGTCGCCTTGAAGAGGCGCTCCAGCGCGAGGTCCACGCGGAAGGCATCCCGGATGCGAGAGGCCACCTGGGTGGCGAGCAGCGAGTCTCCGCCCAACTCGAAGAAGTCGTCGTGGATGCTCACGCGTTGCAGGCGCAGGGCCTTCGTCCACACGTCGGCCAGCGTCTGCTCGGTGGGCGTGCTCGGTGCGACGAAGGGACGCAGGGAGGCGCTGGCCTCCGGCTCTGGCGCCGGGAGCGATTGCCGGTCGAGCTTGCCGCTCGCGGTGAGCGGCATCGCCTTCAGCAGGACGAAGAAGGCGGGGATCATGTAGTCCGGCAGCTTCTCGAGGAGGAACTGCCGCAGCTCCGTGGGCGAGACCCCGCCTGGCGTCGAGGGGACGACGTAGGCGACGAGCCGCTTGTCATGCCCTGCCTGGCCTCCGTGCGACTCTTCCCGGAGGGTGACGATCACCTCCTGGACGGAGGGGTGTCGGCTCAGGGCGGATTCGATCTCTCCCAGCTCGATGCGGAAGCCGCGCACCTTGACCTGGTGGTCGGTGCGACCCAGGAACTCGACGGTGCCGTCCGACAGGTAGCGGACGAGATCGCCCGTCTTGTAGAGCCGTGCATCGGGCTTGTCGCTGAACGGATCGGGGATGAACCGCTGCGACGTCAGCGCCGGGCGGTGCAGGTATCCCTGCGCCAGCAATTCCCCGCCGATGTGGAGCTCTCCCGACACGCCGATGGGAACGGGAGTGCCGTTCTTGTCCAGGACATAGAGGGTGCGGTTGCCGAGCGGTCGGCCGATCGGGACTCGCGTGTAGCCGCCCTGCTTGCCCGCGGGCACCTCGAAGGTGGTCGCGGTGATGACCGTCTCCGTGGGGCCATAGGCATTGAGCAGCCGCACCGCGCCCAGGGGGCCGCGCTGCCAGAGCTCCAGCACCTTGGGCAGGATGGTGTCTCCGCCGACGATGACCAGGCGCAGGCGGTGGGAGCCGATCGCCTGCTGCGACTCGCTCCAGCGCTGCGTGAGCTGCTGCCAGTAAGCCGTGGGGAAGTTCACCACCGTGAGTTGTTGCTCGACGATGCGGCGCGGCAGCTCCTCGGGAGTCCAGACCTGCGGGCCGCGCAGCACCAGCGTCGCGCCGACCATGAAGATCGGCAGGATCTGCTCCAGCGAGGCATCGAAGTTGAACGATGCGAACTGCAGCATCTTGTCGACCTCGGAGTGCCGGTAGTGATCGCGGACGTCCTGGGAGTGGACGACCAGGGCTCCGTGGTCGACGACGACACCCTTGGGCTCACCCGTGGAGCCCGAGGTGTAGATGACGTAGGCGGGAGTGTTCGGCGTGGCGAGGTTTTGCGGATCCGTAACGGGCTGGGCGGCCAGCACGGCCGCGTCCCTGTTCAGGCTGACGGTCCTCGGGCCATACCCTGGCAGCCGCTCCGCCAACTGTCCCTGCGTGACGACCACCGCCACCCGAGAGTCCTCGAGCAGGAACGTCAGGCGCTCCTGGGGGAGCCCCGGATCGAGGGGGACGTAGGCGCCACCCGCCTTGAAGATCGCCAGCAGCGTGATGAGCACTTCCGGCGAGCGCTCGAGGAAGGAGCCGACGAGCACCCCGGGCCTGACCCCCAGGGTTCGCAGGTGGTGCGCGAGCCGGTTGGCCTGCTGGTTGAGGGCGCTGTAGGTCAGGTTCTGACCCTCGAACTCCACCGCGACCTTGTCGGGCCTTGCAGCGGCCTGCTGCTCGATGAACTGGTGGGTGAGGACATCCTTCTTGTAGGAGGCCCGGGGCTGGTTCCACGCCACCAGGAGGTGCTGGCGTTCGGCGGGGTTGAGGAGGGGCAGGTCCGCCACGCGCTGCTGCGGGTTGGCGATGACGCCCTCCAGCAGCGTGTGGAAGCAGCGCGCCCAGCGCCGGATCGTCTCGGTCTCGAACAGGTCGGTGTTGTATTCGAAGTCCAGGGCCAGCCCGTCCTCGACCTCGATGGCGTTGAGGCTCAGATCGAAGGCCGCGAAGCTGATGGGCTGGGGGTGGAAGCTCGTCTTGAGCCCGCTCATCCTGGCAACGGCATTGGGCCGCTCCAGGTTGAAGGTGACGCTGACCAGCGGGGCGTGGCTGGAGGAGCGCGGCAGGTTCAGGCGGCTGAGCAACCGGGCGAAGGGGTAGTCCTGGTGCTCGTAGGCCCCATAGAGGGCTTGCTTGAGGTGGCGGACGTACTCCGGGAAGGTCTGCTCACCGTGGGCGTGGCTGACGATGGGGAGCAGGTGCGCGCAGTAGCCAACGAGGTGATCGCTCCCCTCCAGGCCGCGCCCGGAGGCGGGGATTCCCACCAACAGCTCGTCCTGGCCCGTCAGGCGGTGGAGGAAGGTGTTGTAGACGGAGAGCAGCAGGATGAAGAGCGTGGACTGCTGCTGCTGCGCCGTCTCCTTCAGGGCTCGGCTGAACGAGGAGTTGAGTCGCAGCGTCTCACGCGCGCCCCGGAAGCTGCGCTGGGCGGGGCGACCGTGATCGGCGGGGAGCTCGATGGCGGGGACCTCGTTGACGTTCTGGTCCAGCCAGTAGCTCTCGTGCTCCGCCATCTCCGGGCTCTGGGTCTGGCGCTGCAGCCAGCGGACGTAGTCGCTGAACTGAAGGGGCTTGGGCAGAGCGGGGCTCTTGCCTTCCTGGAGCGCGGAATAGAGCGCGGCAATCTCCTGGACGATGACCCCGAGGGACCAGCCATCCACCACCACGTGATGCGCTGTCAGGACGAGCAGGTGTTCCTGCGCCGCCAGCTTCAGCAGGTGGGTGCGGAACAGCGGCCCCCTCTGCAGATCGAAGGACGTCTGGCTTTCCCGCGCGTACCACGCCACGAGCCGCGAGGACTGCTCGGCGGCCGGCAGCGTCGACAGATCCTCCAGCGGCAGCTCCGCCGTGAGCTTCGGGAGGATGTGTTGCTGCTCGCCGGTCTCGTTGAGGTGGGTGCGCAGCGCCTCGTGGCGCTCCACGACCTGCTGGATGGCTCGCTGCAGCAGCTCGGCCTGGAGGGAGCCCGACAGCCGCAGGCTCATCGAGAGGTTGTAGGCGCTGGAGCCGCTCGCGTTCATTCGCGACAGGATCCAGAGCTGCTGCTGGGCCTCCGTGGTCGGCGAGAGGCTCACCGTGGCGCTTTCGGGCACGGCGGGAGCAGGAGCGCGCTCCTGTTGAGGAGCGGGCGCGGAAGCTGCCGGCTCCGGCCTGGGCCAGAAGCCACCCGCGCGCATCTCCGCCACGCTCTTGGCCACGACGCGGACGATGGTGTCCAGGTCCTCATCGGTGTGGGCGGTGGAGAGCATGCAGGTGCGCCCCTCCCAGATGTAGACACCGTGATCGATGAGGTGGCTGTAGAGCAGGTCCATCTCCAGCGACTGGTAGAGGTAGCTGAAGTTGCCCGCCACGGTGAACCGGAGCACCGAGCCGCCGTACACCACCTGAACGGGGACCTGCTCGCGCTGGAAGATCGCGTTGAGGCGCTCGGCCAGGCTGGCGGACCGCTGGTTCAGCCGTTCCTGGAGGGCCGGGCCCTCCTTCTTCAGGTGCTTGAGGGTGGCGATCGTCGTCGCCATCGTCAGCGGGTGCTTGCAGAACGTGCCCGCCGCGAAGGTCGTCCCCAGCGAGGGGAAGGAGTTGTCGCCATAGCGCCAGTCTCCTCCGTCGATGCGGTCCACGAAGCCGCCGCGATCGGCCACCACACCGATCGGCAGTCCACCACCCACGATCTTTCCGTAGGTCGTGATGTCAGCCTCGATGCCGTAATAGGCCTGCGCCCCGCCCGGGTGGAGGCGGAAGCCCGTGATGATCTCATCGAAGATGAGGGGCACCTTGGCCGTGCGGGTCATCTCCCGGAGCGTCTTGAGGAAGGCCTTCGGTTGCAGGTTGGGGCGGCGGCTCTGCACGGGCTCGACGAGGACGGCGGCGAGCTCGTGCATGTGCTCGCGGATGATCTCCAGCGTGCGGTCCTCGCCATAGGGCAGCACGAGCACGTCATTGGCGATGTGCTGCGCGACACCCGACGCCATGGGCAGCGACTGCGGAGCGCCACCGACCATGCGCCCCACGACGAGGGTGCCGTCGGAGTGGCCGTGGTAGGAGCCCGTGAACATCACGATCTTCGTGCGTCCCGTCGCGGCGCGGGCCACGCGCAGCGCCGTCATCACCGCCTCCGTACCGGAGTTGCAGAAGGTGACGCGCTTCATTCCGGTGAGCTCGCAGATCAGCTCCGCCGCCTGGCCACCGAGGTTCGACTGGGTGCCCAGCTCCATGCCGTCGCCCAGCCGCTTGCGCAGGGCCTCGAGGATGAAGGGCGGGTTGTGCCCGAACAGATGCACGCCGAAGCCCATGGAGAGGTCCACGAACTCGTTGCCATCCGAATCCCAGAAGCGCGAGCCCTGCGAGCGGGTGCTGACGATGGGGTAGCAGGTCTCCTTGAGCTCGGGGCGGAAGTTCATCAGCCAGCGAACGTCGCTCCACTTCTCGCGGTAGCGGATCGCGTTCTGCTTCGAGCGGTGGGTACGGCGGGTGTAGCGCTCGATGAAGGTGTCCAAGTAGCGCTTCTGATCGGGCGGCAGCTCGCGCTCCGGTGTTCCGTTCACCGAGCCCACGGAGAAGGCGGCTGAGCCGCCAGTCGATGTGCCGGGCTGAGCGGGCGCGGAGGTGGGAGCCGGGCTCGCCACAGCGGCCGGTGCGCCCGCCGGAAGGGCCTGGGGCAGCAGGGCGGTGTTCGCCGCCAGGGCCCCCACCGCCGTGCCTCCCTTGAGCAGCGCCAGCTGCTGAGACATGAGCTGGAGTTGAAGCTGGATGACCTGCTCCAGCGGACTGCCTGCCGCGAGAGCGGGAGCGACCGTGGCCGGGGCAGGCAGGGGCTGAGGCTGCTCGGGCTGTGCAGCCTGCGGCTGAGAAGGCTGGGGCTGCGCGGCGGCTGCTGGCGGAGGAGCGGCTGGCTCTCCGAAGGAGAAGTCGGCGGGCAGGGTACGGTCGAGGTAGGTGCTGATGGCGTCCAGCGTCGTCAGCTCCTCGAAGAGCTGACGGATCGACAGCTTGAGCCCGAACCGCTTCTCCACGTTTCGGATGGCATCCAGCAGCACGATCGAATCGGCGCCCATCTCCAGGAAGGGCGTGTGCATGCCGAGCTTCTCTGGCGGAGTCTGCAGCAGGTGCGCCACCAGCGCGCGGATCTCCTCCTGGATCCGGACCTTGCGTGACACCGCGGGCGCCGGAGCGGGAGCGGCACTCGCGGGCTGGGCCGCGGCAGGCGTGGGAGAGACCTCCAGCCAATAGCGCTGTCGCTCGAAGGGGTAGGTGGGCAACATCACACGCTTGCGCGTGTAAGGCCGATCCAGCTCCCGCCAGTCGATCGTGGCACCACGGACGTGCAGGGCGCCCAGACTTCCGAGCACCGTCTGCCAGGCGTCCTGCTGCCGCTTGAGGCTGGACACCCAGACGCTCGTGCTCTCCGGCACGCACCGCTTCGCCATGTTGAGCAGCGTGTCGTGCGGTCCCAGCTCGATGAACACCGCGGGGCCCTCGTGCGCCGCGGTCTGGATGCTCTTGTAGAACTGCACCGGCTCGCGCAGGTGGCGGCGCCAGTAGTTGACGTCAGGTGCCTCGGTCAGCGCCTCGCCCGTCAGGTTGGAGATGATCGGAAGCGACGGGGCCTGGAACCGGATCTCACGCGCAGCCTGCTCGAAGTCGGCGAGCATGGGGTCCATCTGCGGCGAGTGGAAGGCGTGGGAGACCGTGAGCGGACGGGAGTCGACTCCGCGGGCCTGGAGCGCCTCCACGACGCGCTGCACCGCGTTCTTCTCTCCGGAGATGACGATGTGATGGGGGCCGTTGATGGCGGCGATGCCCACCTCCTTTTCATCGCCGAGGGCGGAGCGCACCGTGGGCTCATCGGCCATGATCGCGGCCATGGCGCCGTTCTGCGGGAGCGCCTGGATGAGGCGGCTGCGAGTCGCCAGCAGCCGTAAGGCGTCCTCCAGGCTCAGCACGCCAGCGATGTGGGCGGCCATGTACTCGCCCACGCTGTGGCCCAGGACGGCGTCCGGCTTCACGCCCCAGGAGCGCCACAGCTCCGCTAGCGCATAGCCGAGGGAGAAGAGCGCCGGCTGGGTGTAGCGCGTCTGGTGGATCAGCGGAGAGGCCGAGTCGGACTCGGGATAGAGGACGGACAGCAGCGGCACATCGAGGTGCGGGCGCAACAGCGCGTCACAGCGCTCGAGCGCCTGACGGAAGACGGGGGAGGTCTCGTAGAGCTGTCGCCCCATGCCCGGGTACTGAGAGCCCTGGCCCGGGAAGATGAAGATCACTCGGGGCTGAACGGCCCGCTGGTGCTCTCCCCGGAGCAGGAGCGGAGACGGTCTGCCGCGCAGGAACGCATCGAGGTGCGCGGCCAATTCCTGGCTGGAGCTCGCCGTCGTGGCGAAGCGGTGGGGCAGGTGATCGCGCCCCGTGTTGGCGGTGAAGCAGACGTCCGCCACCGCGGGGGCACCCAGATCGGTGAGCCGCGCATGGTACTGCTGGGCCACGGCGCGCAGCGCCTGTTCACTCTTGGCCGACAGCGTGAGCAGGTGGCTGGTGCGATCCGGCCCGCTCGGGCTCGCGGCGGGTCGCCGCGGCGCCTCGCCGACGATCACGTGAGCGTTGGTACCGCCAAAGCCGAACGAGCTGATGCCCGCGAACCGCCCTCCTGGCTCCTGGGGCCACGGCTCTCGCTGGGTGGGGATGTGGAAGGAGGACCCCTCGAGCGAGATATGCGGGTTGAGCTTCTTGAAGTGAACCTGAGGCGGGATCTCTCCGTGCTGCAGCGCCAGGACGACCTTCGTCAGCCCGGCGATGCCCGCCGCCGACTCCAGGTGGCCGATGTTCGACTTGGCGGAGCCCAACAGGCAGCGCTTCTTGGAGGCACGCCCGGCCATCAGCGCGCCCTTGAGGGCCTCGACCTCGATGGGGTCTCCCAGGGACGTGCCCGTTCCGTGGGCCTCGACGTAGCTGATCTGCTCGGAGGTCAGGCGGGCCTGCTGGAGCGCTTGCCGGATGACGTCTTGCTGCGCCACGCCGTTCGGCGCGGTGAGCCCGTTGCTGAGGCCATCATGGTTGACGGCCGAGCCATGGATCACCGCCAGGATCGGATCACCCGAGGCCCGTGCGTCCGCGAGCCGCTTGAGCACGACGATGCCGCAGCCCTCGGAGCGGACGTAGCCGTCCGCCGCCGCGTCAAAGGTCTTGCAGCGTCCGTCCTTGGCCATCATCCCCGCGCGGGAGAAGGCGATGGTGAGGTCCGGATTCAGGATGACGTTGACGCCGCCGGCGAGCGCCAGATCGCACTCGCCCTGGCGCAGGCTCTGGCAGGCCAGGTGGAGGCTGACCAGCGAGGAGGAGCACGCAGTATCCACCGCCATGCTCGGGCCCCGCAGGCCCAGCAGATAGGAGAGCCGGTTGGCCGCGATGCTGTGGGCGTTGCCCGTGCCCGCATAGGCATCCAGCAGCGAGCGGTCGCTGAACTGCCGCTGTGAGTAGTCGTTGCTGCTGATGCCCACGAAGACGCCGGTGCGGGTGCCCTGGAGCGCGTGGGGCGCCTGGCCGCCGCGCTCGAGCGCCTCCCAGGCGACTTCCAGCAGGAGCCGCTGCTGGGGATCCATCCGCGTCGCCTCTCGCGGAGAGATGCCGAAGAACAGGGGATCGAACTCATCCACCTGCTCCAGGAACCCGCCCCAGAGGGTGTTCATCGTCCCGGGATGGGTGGAGTCCGGGTTGTAGAAGCGTTGTGCCTCCCACCGGCTCGCGGGCACCTCGGTGATGGCATCGCCGCCGCGCTGGAGCAGCGCCCAGAACGCCTCGGGCGTCGGCGCTCCTGGGAAGCGGCACCCCAGCGAGATGATCGCGATGCCGTCCTCCGGCGCGGACGTCACCGCTGGCGCAGGAACTGGTGGTTCGGGCGCCGCCGGAGCCGCCGCGCCAGGCTCGCGGCCCAGGTGCCGGCTCACGGCGTCGATGGTGGGGTGCTCCCAGACGAGGGTGGGAGACAGATCGCGCCCCAGCCAATCGCCCAGCTCGCCAGAGAGGAAGACCGCATCCTTGGAGGTCAGCCCATAGCTGACGAACGGCTCATGGATGTCGATCTCGCCAGGAGTGAGATGAAGAGCCTCGGCGATGTAGGCACGGAGCCAGGTGACGAGCTCTTCGCGCGAGCGGGTGGGGGAGGAGCCAAGAGGGGTTGGCATGCCGATCAAGAGAGGAATATCGGGTTGTTCAGTGAAGACTGGACTAGATGGTAGTCCTAGTGTTACCAGCTATCACGTGCCGTGCATCTCGTGAAGGTCCGCTGAAATTTTGCAATTTTAAGGTTTTGAGAAAAGTGCTTTCCCTACACGTGGGCCCTGACAGCCACGGGGAGAGTCTTTGTAGGTGCCTCTAACGGGGGCTTGCTGATGCCGTTCACTGGAATCGAGTGCTGGTCCGAGTCGGGGCTGCTGGAGTGTGTCGCGGTCTTTCGACCCGCTGCGCTCGACGTTGCCACCTCGTTGGAGGCCGCCGCCGTTGGATTCACCGGCACCGTCACGTATCAGGAGACGGAGGAGGCTTTCGGTCGCCTGAAGGAGACGCTGGGGCGCTTCTGCGCGCTGGTGGATCTGTGGGACTTCCTGCCGTCAGACGAGCGCGCCGTCAGCAATGCGGCGGTGAACCGGGTGTTCGTACGGGATACGGCCGCGGTCGTGGGGGGCCAGCTCGTGACGGGTAACGCCGCCTTCCCCGCGCGCATCGCGGAGTTCGAGACGACCCACGTCGCGCTCTCCAATCTGGTGCGTGGGCCCGAGCAGGGAGCGGCCCTACCGGAGATCCGCGCCGCCCGGGTCGAGTTCGGGGATCTCTTCCTGCTCGACTCCGAGCGGCTCCTCATCAACCTGGGGCTGCGCAGCGACGTGCGCTCGCTCCAGACGTTCCTGGAGGTTGCCTGGCGCGCCGGGTTCCGCGAGGTGGGGGTCCTCTGTATCCCCGAGCACCTGGGCATCATCCACCTGGATCTGGCCTTCAATGTCCTCGGGCCCCAGGCGGTGGTGGCGCGCTCCTTCCTGCGGCACTTCCCCATCCGGGTCTTCCAGCAAGGTGGGGCTCAGCGCTGGGAGGCCTTCGAGGCCTACTTCTCGGCACGGGGCCGGCGCGTCATCCCCTTCGAGCCGGTCGGCCCGGGCGGCTTCATGTCCAACTACATCTTCTTGGGGCCGCAGCTGATCCTGGCTTCCGAGAGCGCGGCCTCACAACTGAGGCCCATCGCCCGGGACTTCGGCATCGAGGTGGAGAGCGTCGACATCGAAGCCCTCGAGCGGGGTAACGGGAGCGTCCGGTGCCTCACGCTCCCGCTCAAGCGCCAGGCGCTCTGAGACGAGCGGGCCGCGCGCTTCAGTCGCGGCCGAGGAACATCTCGGCCTGTCCAAAGGGGAACGCGGAGGCGATGCCGTGCTCGGCACAGTGGGCCAGCAGCTTGCGAGCCTCGATGAGCTGGGGTGAGTTCTCCGAGTAGCCCATGGCCATGATGTGGCCCAGCCAGGGCTCGCGCCCCATGGCGTAGATGATGACCTGGCTGGGGTGCAGCCGGCGGACGATCTCGATGGCGCGCTCGCTGTTGGAGCCATTGAGCCGGCGCGACTGATCCATCTTGCGCGGCAGCGGCGTGGTCAGCAGGGGGCCGTACATCCAGCTCAGCGGCCCACCCTCGGACTCCATGCCCAGGAACAGCACGTCGATGTTGCCCACGATGCCGTGGACGTGATCGTACAGGCGCGGCTCGAGCGCGTTGGAGTCCGCCGCCATGAGCAGGGACTTGCCCTCCAGCTGCACCAGGTGGGCGATCTTCGACTGGATGTTGAGGTCCGCGTGCTCGCCAATGAAGGGCAGGCCCGTGATGGAGCCGCCGGGCACGTCCAGGGACTCCATGTCGCCCAGCGCGACGACGTTGCGGAAGCCGGTGTTGCGCAGCATCAGCTTGATCGAGGGGTCTGCCAGGCTTCCACCGCCATTGGCGGGGACGATGACGGTGCCGATCCGATCTCTCAGCTGCACCAGCGTCTCGAACATCAGGTGATCGGCGTGGGCGTGGGTGATGACCACGTAGTCGATCCGCTCTGGCAGGTCGGCGTGGGTGTAGCGCGGCAGGTCCGTCGGGAAGTCGTAGCTGACCACCGGGTCGGTGAGGATGCTGACCTCGCGCGTCTCGATGAGGACGCAGGCGTGGCCGAAGTAGCGCACCCGCACGCCCTTGCCGTCATAGCGCGGCGCCGGGCGCGGTGGCTTGTCGGTGAAGAGGGTGGAGAACATCTCCGCCTTCTCGGCACCGATGCCCAGCGCCTCGCGGATGGGCTCCACCGGCCCAGGGGTGCGCCGCATGGCGAAGAGGGCGTCGATCGCCTCCGCGCGGAAGGGCACGTGCGCGTGGACGGTGTCCTTCAGGGAGTCGAGCCGCGGCGTGCTGTAGATGTACGGCCGGGCGTCTCCCTCCAGCAGCCGCAGGGAGACGCTCTGAGAGGACTCCCGGAAGAAGGGGCTGCGGTAGAGCAGCGCCTCGATGAAGCGCGGGGAGGCGCGGTTGTTGAGATCGTACGTCAGCTCGACGTAGCCCCGCAGGATGTCCGGCACCTTCTTGTACTGCTCCTCCAGGGAGAAGCCGTTACTGGTGGCCAGCAGCTTGTCCAGCTCGGCGACGGCCTGGGCGAACTGGATCGACCGGGCCTGCTCCTTCAGGGTCCACTCCAGCAGCTCCTTGATCTCGGGGACGCGCTCGACGCCGTAGTTGAGGTACGGGCCACCCATCAGCTCGGGGTTCTTCAGCGCGGCGACGTGGATGGCCGGGTTGGCCACGAACGACTGCATGATCTTCACATGCAGGTTGGCCACGACGAGGGGCGCGGTCGCGGGCGAGACGAGATAGCACCACGCGTACCAGCGGTTGTAGAGCGGCTCGAGGGCGACGTTCTGCTTCAGGAAGAGCGAGGGAGCGGACATGGGAGCGGGAGGGGTGGCCTGGGGTGCGGGGACGCCTGGACGCAGAGTATATGTCGCGTGAATGCGGCCCAAGAGCCGCGGCCACTTCAGGTTCCCTTCGTGGCCCAGTAACGCAGCGTGCGCTCCACACCTTCGCGCAGCTTGTCTCCCTCGGAGAGGAGGAAGAAGTGTCCCCCGGGGAGCAGGTGGAGCGTGAAGTCATGGGTGGTGAGATCTCGCCACCCAAGCAGCGCGGGGGGCGCGACATCGGCGTCCTCGGTGCCCCCCCAGATGGTGAAGGGCAGGGACAGCCGGGGCTCCGGATCCCGGCGGTACTCATCCGCCATCTCGAAGTCCGCGCGCAGCACGGGCAGGAGCAGCTCCATCAGCTCCCGGTGGGCCAGCACCTGGGCCGGTGTTCCTCCGTACCGCTTGAGCTCGGCGATGAACTCCTCGTCCAGCAGGGTGTAGAGCTCCTGGCTGCGCCTGAGGTGAGGAGGGGAGGCCGCGGCCAGCATCAGCCCCAAGGGGAGCGGGGCGCCCGTGTACTGGAGCCAGTGCGCCAGCTCCAGGCTGACGTAGGTGCCCAGGCTGTAGCCCAGAAACGCGAAGGGGCGATCCAGCAGCGGGCGGATGACGGGCCCCAGCGCCTCGACAAGGGCGGGCACGCGGCGACTCAGGGGCTCTTGCAGCCGCGTCTCGTGCCCGGGGTACTGGACGGCGATCACGTCCACGTTCGGCCAGGTGCCAGAGCGGGCCCAGCGGTGGAACACCGAGGCCGTGCCTCCTGCGTACGGAAAGCAGAACAAACGCAGGCGCGCTCCGGGATTGGGGTGCCAGTAGGGAAACCACGTCTTCTGGGCTGCGCCCGCCGTGGTTGCCCCACTGGAGTTGGCCGCCGTCATGGCTTGTTCTGCTGCTCCTCCATGCGCTTGCGCAGGCTCAGCGGGCGCATATCCGTCCAGACTTCCTTGATATAGGTCAGGCACTCTTCCTTGGAGCCCTGCTTGCCCGCGTCCTTCCAGCCGAGCGCGTTCTCACGGTCCGCGGGCCAGATGGAGTACTGCTCTTCATGGTTGACCACGACCTTGTAGAGCGTCTTGTCTTCTTCCTGGCTCATTCCCCCTCCTGGGGTCATCAAATTGATATGTTCAGTGATTCCGAGGTTTTGACTGAATCTTGAGAATCGGAATTCCTGAAAGATTTGATTCACTGCGAATCCCTAAGCTACAGGAGCATCTACACCGCAGCAAGTCAGCCGAATCGGACTGGAGCTGATCCAGTCCCTGCGATGCATGAAGGTTCTTTCCTCCGGAGATGTCTGTCTTGTCTGCTCACGATGCGATCGCGGCGCTCTTGATGCCGACCGAGGTCGCCGTCTACCGGGCCCAGGATCTGGGCGCTTATGGCTCTCGGGTCGTCACCGCGCTGAGGCACTACGGCTACACGGGCCACATCTGGACTCCCGAGGAGCGCCTCCCCGACGAAGCGCGCCCGTCCGCCGCCGTGGTGACCGTGCCGCTGGGGGCGCTCGATGCGACGCTCGAGGACGCGGCCAGGCATGGGGCTCGCGTGGCCGTGATCGGCTCGTCCGGGTTCGTCGAAGCGGGCCCCGAGAACCTCGTCCGGCGCTATGCGCTCAAGGAGCGAGCCCGAGCGCTCGGCATGAGGCTCGTGGGGCCCGCCTCCATCGGCGCGGTGAATGTCCACGGCAGGGTGGCGCTCAGCAACTCCGCCGTCCTTCAAGGGCCCCTGCTCCGAGAGGGCGCGGTGAGCCTCTTCGGGCAGGGAGGCTCCCTGATCGGCACCTTGTTGGAGCTGGGCCGGGCGCAGGGAATCGGCTTCCGGTACGCGGTCTCCCTGGGCGTCGAGGTGGATCTCTCGCTGGCGGACTTCGTCGGGTTCGCCCTCGAGGATCCGGACACTCGCGCCGTGGCCGTGGTGGTGGAGCAGCCCCAGGGGCTGCGCCGTCTGGGAGAGCTCGCCACCCGAGCGCGACAGCTCGGCAAGTCCGTCGTGGTGCTCCTTCTGGGCAGGAGCCAGGCCGCGGCCGAGGCGGTGCGCGGTCACACCGGGGCCCTCTCCGGGCACGCCCGCGCGCAGGAAGCCTGGCTGCGTGCCCACGGCGCGGTGGTGGTGGGCTCGGCCGAGGAGCTCGTCCATGTCTCCGCCACCCTGGCCATGGGACGCTTCGCGCGCGGCCCGCGGCTGGCCCTCTGGTCAGGCTCGGGAGGAATGAATGCGCTCCTCGCGGATCTGGCCGCGGAGCGCGGGTTGCCGCTGGCGAAGCCGGACCCTCTGTCCAACCCCCATGATGCGGGCAGCGCTCGCGAGCTGTCCCGCGACGCGCTCGCGGCGACGGCGTCCACGCTCGATGCCCATCCAGGCGTGGACGTGGTGCTCCTCGGGCTTGGGAGCAGCCCCGCGATCGCGCAGTCCGCCGATGGCATCGCCGCCGCTGCTCGCAACATTCCCTGGGTGGTCTACGCCCCCGGCAACGCATGGCCCGAGGCACGCGATGCCCTGCGCCGCGCGCGGATCGCGGTCATCCCGGATGGGCGCTATGCCCTTCGGTGCGTCGAGGCGCTCATCGAGCGTGGGCGCTCCATGACTCCGCCCGAGGTGGTCCGTTCGCCCCCCGTCGTGTCCGTGCAAGGCCAGCACGGGGTGCTGGATGAGCTGGCTTCCCGGCAGCTCCTCCAGGAGGCGGGGCTCTCCCTTCCCGCGGTGGCCGTGGCCCGGTATGCCGAGGAGGCGGTCGCGCACGCCGAGCGCTTTGGCTTCCCTGTCGCGCTCAAGCGCGTCTCGGCCTCGGTGACCCACAAGGCGGCCGAAGGCTTCGTGCGCTTGGAGCTCGCGGATCCCTTGGAGGTACGCGCCGCCTTCGCCGCGCTCGCCGCGTCGCGAGTGGCGGAGCCTCCACGGGTGACAGTGGCGCCCATGGTCCACGGCATCGAGGTGTTGCTCGGCGCCCGGAGAGAGCGGGAGCTGGGATGGGTCGTCGTCCTCGCGGCGGGCGGACTGCTCGCGGAGCGTCTGGATGATGCCGCCTGGCGCGTGCCTCCCTTCACGGAAGAGCAGGCACGTGAGGCCTTCCTCTCGCTGCGCCTGGGGGCTCGCCTCCAAGCCTTCGGAGATCTGGATGCGCTGGCCTCCTTCGCCGCGGCGTTCTCACGGGTCGTGGCCGCGCTGCCGGAAGAGGGGCGGGAGGTGGACCTCAACCCAGTGGTGGTGCGCCCACCCGGCCGGGGCCTCAATATCATCGACGCGCGCGTCCGACTCGCGGACCTCATGCCGTGATGGCGGGCTCGCGGCAGGCGTCCTGGTAGAGGGACTCGAAGGTCTCTCGGAAGCGGCGGTTGAGCTCCCGGAACGTGTCCCTCGCGCTCAGGTCGGTCCGCTGCTCCAGGCGGACTCGGGTGTATTCCTGGCGCAGCCCCGCGGTGGCGGACCGCAGCGCCTCGTAGAGCTGGCCCACCCTCGGATCGCGGAACGCATAGTCCCAGTCCGGAAAGGCCCCTCGTAGCAGCCCGTCCCCTCGCAGCCGCTCCCACAGCTCCGTGCCCTGCTCCGGGTGCAGGCGGCTCAGGAACTTCCCCGGGTTGCCTTCGTGGTGCAGCTCATCCGCAAGGAAGTCCACGCTGCGCTTCACCTCCTCGAGCCGCATGTAGGGGTGGAAGAGGATGTAGCCGGAGATGACGTCGATTCCGAGCGCCTCCAGCCCGGCGAGCGTCTGGCGCACCTGCTTCACCGCGAACCCCTTCTTGAACGTCTTGAGCGAGTCGTTCGACCCGGCCTCGATGCCGAGGAAGACGCGGCGCAGGCCCGCACGGCGCAGCAGGGCGAAGAGCTCCGGGTCGAACCCCGTGACCAGACAGTCGATGCCGAACTCGACGGGCGAGCCCTCGGAGATGAGCGCCTCGGCCAGCTCGCGGGCCCGCGCGAACCCGGGCGGTGTGGGCCCGAAGAACTCGTCGTCCACGAAGAAGACGCGATGACTGGCCGCGGCGACCGCCGGGTGGTGCAGCTCCTCCAGCAGGGAGCGCACCGAGCGCATGCGCCACCCGCGTGGCCCGTACCGCGCCGCCGTCGAGCAGAAGGAGCACCGGCCCCAGTAGCAACCCCGGCTGCCCTGGATCGGCAGCGAGGCATGGGCCGGCACGGCCTCGCTGCGCTCATAGGCGTAATGTCGAGGGAGTCTCGGCTCGGTGAAGTCCGCGTTCCGTGGTGCCGTCTCGCTGCTCCGAAGTGCCTCGCCCTCTCGCCACGAGAGGCCTGGGACTCCCTCCAGGGTGCGGCCCTCCCGCAGGCGCATCACCAGCTCGGCGAAGCTGTCGTCCGCCTCGCCCTTCACGAGGAGATCGGCCTGGGGCACGTACCTCATGAGCTCAGGGGCTGCCATCGTCGCCGCCCAGCCTCCGAGCACGATGGGCCCGGTGAAGCCCGCGCCGCGTACCTCCTGACACAGGTGGCGGGCGGCCAGCGCAGTGCTCTGGAGGACGGTGATGCCGAGCACGTCGCCTTCCGCGAGCTCCGACAGCACCCTCCGAGCGGTGGCCTCGGGGTCGAGCCGCTCGGCGTATCCGTCCACGATGTGCGCGGCGATTCCACGGGCCTCGAGCCCGGCCGCGAGGTAGCCCACCGACAGGTTCTCCAGGGGAAATGGGAACTTGTCCTCCAACCGGAGCGCCGCTGGGACGAGCTCGCCCGGCACGACGAGCACGCCCTTCGCCGTCGCCGAGGCCTTCACGGTGTCCCCTCCAGGCACGAGTGGATCGCCTCGAGGGCACGCTCGAAGAGTTCTCCAGGAGCGCGTGTCCCATCGAGCCAGCACACCCGTACCGTGGGCTCCTCCTCTCGGAAGAAGCGCCCATAGAAACGGCGGATGGCCTCGAGCCGCTCGGGCTCCCCCCAGACGATCGGATCGAAGGTGCGGGCGCCGGGCTGCCGCTCCAGGGAGACCCTCGGAGGGATGTCGAGCATCAGCACGAGCCCGGCCTGCCGGAGCGATCCGGTGGCGAGGCCGCGCCGGTACCAGGTATGGTTGCCCGCGTAGGTCTCGTCGCCGCGCGGGTTGGGTTGGCCCTCTCCGTCCAGGCCGTAGGCGAAGGCGAGGGTGCTGGCGTAGTGCCGATCCATCAGCACGCAGCCCTTCGAGACATAAGAGGCGAGCTGCTCCTTCATCTCGTCATTGGCGAAGTAGAAGGGCGTGCGCAGCGAAGAGCGCACCCACTCGTCGGCCCGGAAGCCGACCCACTCGGGCACGAGCGGACAGTCCAGCCGTTGGGCGAGTCGCGTGGCCAGCGTCGTCTTGCCTGCTCCTGGCAGGCCCTCCAGCACGACGCGGATTGACTTCATGGAAGCCATGGCATTGCCTCTCCCGGGTGTCTGCGCCCCCCGCGATCTACGTGCTGCTCGCTGATGCACCTCGGGCGGAGCCCAACCCGGTCCTCGTGGAGGCCTTCGCGCTGCTGGAACAACGCGGGGCACGCGTCGAGCGGTGGTTCGCTCACGCGCGGTGCTTCGACCTGGACACCGCGCCCGACCCGGAGGGGCTCTATCTCTTCAAGTCGCGCTCGGCCTTCTGGTGCGAGGCGGCGGCCTGGCTCCATGATCGAGGCGCACGGCTCCTGGACCCTTGGCCCGCCCGGGTCCAGGTCCGCAACAAGGCTCGGGTGATGGCCCTCCTGCGCGCGGCGGGAGTTGCCGTCCCACGGACCTGGCTGTGCCATGAGCCCTCGAGGGTCCGGGAACTGCTCGACGAGGGCGCGCTGGTGCTCAAGCCCAACGCCGGCTCGGCGGGCGCGGACGTCCGCTTCGTCCGCCGGAGCGAAGAGCTGCCGGACCGCCTCGATCAGCCGACGATCGTTCAGCTCCTGCACGACAACACGGGCGAGGACCTCAAGGTGTACGTCATTGGGTCGCGCGCCTTCGGTCTGAGAAAGCGTTTCGGTTCGGGCAGCTACCGGGAGCCCGGCGTGCCTTGTGCGCTCCCTCCCTCCGTGGAGTCGCAGGCGCTTCGGATCGGAGAGGTGCTCGGACTGACGCTGTTCGGCGTCGACTTCGTGGAGGGCCCCGAGGGGCCCGTGGCCGTGGACGTCAACTGGTTCCCCAGCTACCGCGCCGTGCCCGAGGCGCCCAGCCTGCTGTGTGAGCACATCTGGGCGCATCTCAAGGCCTCCAGTCCGGTCCGTTGAGAAAGTGCTCCGTGAGCTCGGGGATGCGGGCCAGCTCGTCGCGCATGAGCGCCTCGGTGCGCACCGGGTCCGCGGGTGTGGTGACGGTGACGCGCCAGGGCTCCAGGAGCGGAGCGCCGTTCTGGCTGATGACCTCGACCTCACAGGCATGGCCCGTCTCGGCAGCGATCCGGTGTGCCGCGCGTTCGGTCAGCATCGAGTACACGAAGCCCGAGTAGTAGCGGGGATTCTTGCCGGCATACCCCTCCAGGCTCATGGGACGACTGGAGGTGATGAGCCCATGGACGCGGTTGCCGCGACCCACGGCGCCGATGTCCCCCGAGAGCGAAGCCCCGCTGACGGTGAGATAGACGTTGTGACGCTCGTAGTCGTCCTTGGTGTTGAGCGAGAGCGTCACCTGCTCGGGACCGAAGGAGCGACCGAGCTGCTCGAGCATGAGCGCGCCGATCGTCTCCAGGTTGGCGCGGTAAGCCGAGAGGTTTGGCACGTGCGCGGCGATCTGCGGCACGCACGCCGTCACATCGATCTCGCCCTCCGGCGAGCGCCACGCCATCACCTTCACGTCGCACCCCAGCCACGGGAAGCGCTGGCGCAGGCCGTCGCTGGTGACGGTGCGCTCCAGCTCCAGCACGGCGGCCTCGAGTCGCGTCAAGGGCGCGTGGGCGACGCAGTAGGAGGTGTCATTGGCCACCAGCTTCTCGTAGCCGCGCACGGTCTCTTTCGAGACAGGCTCGAACATGTGCGCGATGGCGCCCTGTGACTCCCGCAGGGTTCCGGGCCCCGGGTGCGTGGTGAGCCGATCCTCGATGACGAGGTCCCGCTCCAGGTCGAGCATCGGGAAGAGTTCCCGGAACAGGTCTCGCACGGTCTCGGTGACCAGCTCCGTGACGGGGAGCGCGCGACCCTTCCAGGTACGAGAGACGCGGCCGGCGACGATGACCGTGACAGGCTCGACGAAACGGCCCCCTCCCCAGCTCAGCTCGGTGCGCCCTCCGAGCACCATCAGCTTGTCGATCTGATGATGGAGGATGAGGCCCTCGCAATGCTCACGGGTGTAGCGCGCGTAGGCGCGAGAGATGCGCAGGGCCAGGGTGTCGGCGAGGGTGTCGGGATGGCCGCGGCCCTTGCGCTCGACAGTCTCATGCGTGAGGTGGGCCGCCGGGTCACGCCGGAGGATGCGCAGCCGTGAAGGACGGACCCCCTGGGGGCCGAGGAAGAGGGGCATGGCGTTCAGGCCTCGGCGCGCATGAGCTGGTTGAGCAGCGCGTCGGTGGCGTTGCAGGTAGTGCAGGAGACACCGCGCTGGAGTTGCTCGCGCAGGGCACGGCTGTCGGCCCACAGGTTGGCGAAGGTGGAGCCCCGAAGCGAGCCGAGCCGCAGGCCGTTCTTCTCTCCCGGCTGGGAGCCCAGACAACACGAGAAGAGCTCTCCATACGGGTTGAAAGCGACCTTGAAGAAGGGGACGAAGCAGGGGTGTCCCCGAGGTTCCGACGCCGCGTGGGGCCGGGCCTCGATGCGTCGGTCATCGAGCGCGCGGACGCCCTCGAGCGCTCGCGCATACGCCGCTGACCCGAGGTGCCGCTGCGCGTCGATGTCCGTCTTGAAGATGATGGCGTCCACCTCGAACCCGAGCATGCGTCGCGCGAAGCCGAGCGCCTCGCCCTGGTTGGCCTCGTTGAGGACGAAGGTGGTGCCCACGCGAAGCGAGGGCGCGTGCGTGTCGCGGAGCGCCACCAGGGCGCGCACCGTGCTCAGGGCCCGCTCGAAGAAGGAAGGAGGAACCTGGCGCGCCGCGGCGTAGGTGGCGGGGGCGTTGGCATCGAGGCTCACGCGTACCTCGTGGGCGCCCGCCAGCCGCTCCAGCACGGCGGGGGAGAGGTGGGTTCCATGCGTCACCATGCGCACGCGCAGCCCAGCCGTCACGGCCGCGTCCAGCAGCTCCGGCAGGCGGGGATCGAGCGTCGGCTCGCCACCACCGGAGATCGAGAGGTTCCGCACCTCCAGTCGCCGCAGCTCCTGGAAGAGCGCGCCGTACTCGGCCAGCTGCATCAGCTCGTGCTTGCGCCGTGGGTCGAAGCCGGTGCCGCCGTGAAAGCACCAGGCGCACCGGTGGTTGCACACGTCCGTGGGGTGGATCTCCACGTGGAGCGGCGGCGGATCCTCTCCTCGGCGAAGCAGGGCGCGCAGCTCTCGAACACGGAGCAGCTGGCTCGCCTCGTGGTCCATGCCCGGTACGTTGCCAGATTCCGATGGCGCGAGAACAGACCGCCGAGGCGGAGGGAGTTGCTCCTTGAAAGCGCTTTCATTTAAGGCTAGTTCTTACGGACTGTCCGCAATTCCGCCTTGAGCCGAATTGATGAAAGGGAGAGACATGAGACGGTTGAATCCACTGCGCCGGCTTCCTTCGTACGTAGCGATTCTGCTGATGGCCTTGACGTCCTGTGATGACGACCCCAAGCCGGCTCCCGTCGAGCCCACTCCCCAGGAGCCCGCCGACGATTGGCCTCTCATCCAGAGCGCCATCCCCAAGGATGACGCGCTCGAGGCCAAGGTCGAGGCGCTGCTCCAGGGCATGACCTTGGAGGAGAAGGTCGGGCAGATGACCCAGGTGGAGATCCAGGAGGTCACTCCGGAGGAGATCAAGCAGTACCACCTGGGCTCGGTGCTGAACGGTGGCGGTTCCTTCCCCAACCAGCGGAAGGACTCGTCGGTCCAGGACTGGGTGACGCTCGCCGATCAGCTGTGGGAGGCCTCGATGGACCCGGCCAACCCGCACAAGATTCCCCTCATCTGGGGCACCGACGCCGTCCACGGCCACAACAACGTGCGCGGCGCCACCATGTTCCCGCACAACATCGGCCTGGGCGCCGCCAATGACCCGGAGCTGATCAAGCGCATCAGCGAGGTGACGGCCCGCGAGGTGTCTCGCACCGGCATCGACTGGGCCTTCGCTCCGACGCTCGCGGTCGTGCGGGATGACCGCTGGGGCCGCACCTATGAGGGCTACTCGGAGGATCCGGCCATCGTCGAGGCGTACGCGGGCAAGGCCGTGGAGGGCCTTCAGGGGCAGCTGGCCAAGGATGCCAAGACGAACGAGCGGGTGGTGGCGACCGCCAAGCACTTCCTGGGCGATGGCGGCACCATCAACGGCAAGGACCAGGGCATCACCTACGTCTCCGAGCGCGAGCTGCGCAACGTCCACGGTCGCGGCTACTTCACGGCGCTCAAGGCTGGCGCGCAGACGGTCATGGCCTCGTTCAGCAGCTGGAAGAACCAGGAGCAGGGCGAGAACGCCAAGGCCCACAAGATGCACGGCAGCCGCTACCTGCTGACCGACGTGCTGAAGACAAAGATGGGCTTCGACGGCCTCGTCGTCTCCGACTGGAACGGTCTGGGCCAGGTGCTGAGCAGCAACAGCGAGTCGCCCCGCGACTGCACCAACAGCAACTGCCCCCAGGCCATCAATGCCGGCATCGACATGGTGATGGTGCCCTACCGCGCCGACTGGAAGGCCTTCATCACCAACACCCTGGCCTCCGTGCGCGGGGGCGAGATCTCGGAGGAGCGCATCAACGACGCGGTCCGCCGCATCCTGCGCGTGAAGTACCGGGCGGGCCTCTTCGAGAAGCCCAAGCCCTCGCTGCGCACCACCGCGCGCGAGGTGGGCACCACCGAGCACCGGGAAGTGGCGCGGGAGGCGGTGCGCAAGTCGCTGGTGCTGCTGAAGAACAACGGGAACACGCTGCCGCTGGCGCGCACGGCCAAGGTGCTGGTGGCGGGCAAGAGCGCCGACAGCCTGCAGAATCAGACGGGCGGCTGGTCCCTCAGCTGGCAGGGCACGGGCAACACCAACGCGGACTTCGGCGGCGGCACCACCCTCTGGCAGGCCATCCAGCGGATCGTGCCCAACGCCCGGCTCGACACCAGCGCCGATGGCGCGCTGGCGGATGACACCTACGACGCCGCCGTGGTGGTGATTGGCGAGACGCCGTACGCGGAGGGGCAGGGCGACATCGGCAACACCAAGACGCTGGAGCTGGCGAAGCTGCGCCCGGAGGACATCACGCTCATCGACCACCTGAAGAACCGGGGCGTGCGGAAGATCGTCACCGTGCTGTACTCCGGCCGGCCGCTCTACACGAACAAGGAGCTCAACCGCTCGGATGCCTTCGTCGCCGCCTGGCTGCCCGGCACCGAGGGCGAGGGCATGACGGACGTGCTGTTCCGCAAGGACGACGGCTCGGTCAATCACGACTTCACCGGCAAGCTGTCGTTCTCCTGGCCCAAGGCCGGGTGCCAGACCTCGCTCAACCGCGCGGACGCGAGCTACGACCCGCTCTATGCCTACGGTTACGGGATGACCTACATCACCACGCAGGATCAGGGCGCGTATGACGAGACGAGCCCCGAGCGGGGCTGCGGGGTGACCGACGGTGGTGGCTCGGCGACGGATCCGCTGCCCGTGTTCGACCGTGGCAACCAGGAGAACTGGGTGATGCGCATCGGCGCGCCGTCCAACTGGAGTGGTGTCGATGTGGCCCTGGGCGGCAGCGCCAGCAGCAGCACCCCCGCCAGCGAGGTCAGCGTCACCCCCGTGGATGATCGCAACGGCATCCAGTGGGCGGCGGTGAAGGCCACCTGGACTGGCACCGGGCAGCTCTACATGCAGAGCGCGACCGGCAGCGAAGGGCGGAACCTGCAGGCGTACCTGAACGCGAACAGCGCGCTGGTGTTCGACGTGCGGGTGATTACGCCCCCGGCCGGCCCGGTGAAGTCCCGGGTGGATTGCGTGTACCCGTGCGGTGGCGAGATCGACGTCACCGCGGCGCTCCGGGCGCTGCCAGCCGATGCCTGGACCGAGGTGGCGATTCCGCTCCAGTGCTACGCGGATCGGGGCGCCGACTTCACCAACGTGAACACCCCCATGCTGTTCTTCACCGAAGGCGCGATGGAGTTGGCGGTCGCCAACGTTCGCTGGGAGCCCAACAAGGCCGGCAACATCAACTGCGAGGGCACCAGCATCATCACCACGCCGATCACCGAGGACAAGGCGGTCTACGTCGGTGGCGTGAGCGACACCGCGCTGTTTGGCAACCCCTCGGGCTGGTCCTACGGCTCGGGCAGCGTGACGGTGAACCCGGCGCTCGACACCGCGGAGGGCAAGGTGATCGACGCCGTCTTCACCAACGTCAAGGAGGGCGGCGGGAACGGAGGCATCGCCTTCTCGGTCAAGGACGGCTTCCTCTTGGACGTCTCGTCGATCGCTGCCACCGGAGGCGTGCAGTTCGAGCTGAAGGTGCTGGACTACGGCACCACCACGCAGGACTTCTGGGTGAAGCTCGTCTGTGACCGCAAGGCCGACACCTGCGCGACCGGAGACCTGAAGACCCTCGTGGGCCGTCCCGCGGTCGGGACCTGGAAGACGGTGACGCTGCCGTTCGCCCATCCGGATTACCCGGCCAGCTGGAATACGACCAAGGTCAGCTCGATCCTGGAGCTGCTCCCAGCCTGGGACGACCAGAGCGGCAGCATCCACTTCCAGCTGCGCAACGTCCGCATCTTCAAGCAGCTCCCGTAGCCCCCGTCTTCAGTCTCGAGTTCGGGGCGGTCCATGGCCTCTCATGGGCCGCCCCGTTTTTTTCCACGCTTCATTCACAGGTGATGACATGAACGGACATCCGCTTCGTACGCGCTTTCTGGCGCTCTGCTGCCTCGCGGCACTCCCCGGTTGCGCGGGGAACGACGTCGAGAACCCTCCCGCTGACCCCGTGGCCCAGGAAGAGACCGGGCTGGAGTACTCCCCGGGAGCGGGCTGGACCCTCGCATGGTCGGACGAGTTCAACGGCACCAGCCTCAACACCGCCAACTGGAACGTGCTGACGAGTGACTACGACCCGGTCACCGGCAACTGCAACTTCGGCACGGGTGAGCTGGAGTACCCCCGGGCGCAGAACGTCACCGTGAGCGGAGGCAAGCTGATCCTCACCGCGGAGCGGACGAGCGACAACCCCTCCGATCCGCGCTGCACCGGCTACGGGCCCCGCTCGTTCTACTCCGGCCGCATCCACACCAAGGGCAAGGTCGAGCGGCGCTACGGGAAGATCGTCGCGAGCATCAAGGTCCCCTCCGGCTATGGCATGTGGCCGGCGTTCTGGACGCTGGGCGCCAACATCTCCAACGTGGGTTGGCCCGCTTGCGGCGAGATCGACATCCTGGAGTGGAAGTCCACCGAGCCCAACTGGATGAAGGCCGCGACCCACTGGGACAGCGGCGGTCAGGCGCACTGGGGCACGGGCGCCGACCGGGGCTACAGCCTCGCCGATGCGTTCCACCTCTACGAAGTCGAGTGGACCGCGAGCAGCATGGTGTTCCGGCTGGACGGCAACATCGTGGCCAACAACACCTACTTCCACAATGAGAGCGAGTTCCAGCAGAACCACTACCTCCTCTTGAACCTGGCGCTGGGAGGGAACTGGTACGGCTACCCGAGCCCCGCCAGCATCGATCTGCCCTCGGGCGTGAAGAAGACCATGGAGGTCGAGTGGGTGCGCTGGTACCAGCCGGGTGGCTCCACGCCCGTCACCGTCACCAACCCTGGCTTCGAGTCCGGCATGGATGGCTGGTCCACCTGGAGCCCCAATGGCACCGAGGCCGCGGACTTCAGCGAGACCCACAATGGCGGGCACTCCGGCGCCTACCACCTGACGCACTGGACCAATGGCACGCCGTTCGAGGTCTGGACGTACCAGGCTCGCTCCGGGCTGCCCTCGAGGAACTACAAGGTCCGGGCGTGGATCCGGAAGAGCGGCACCTTCGACATCGCTCGCATCCAGGCCAAGACGTGCGCTTCCTGCGCGCCGGTCGCCACGTCGCTCGGCACCTACGGGAACTGGACGCTCGTCGAGACGCCCGCCATCTCCGTCACCGGGGGGTACCTCGAGTTCGGCTTCCACACCAAGCTGGGCGCGGGCAACTCCGCCAACTTCATCCACATGGATGACGTCGAGCTGATCCCGCTCTAAGCCACGTCACATCTCGGCGCCATTCGCTCCCTCCTGGATGACAGGAGGGACATCGAATGGCGCTGAAGAGATATGGAGTCTTGAAGGGCTCGGCCATCGCACGCCGTCTGGGTTCGGGGCCCAGTCCGCACTACCAGGTGCGCCTCATCGATCGGGATGCGGACTACCGGATCGCCATCAACGTCAGCTCGAAGCTCGCACCGTCCGAGCTGGAATACCTCGTCGATGAGCAGTTCCAGCACCCCATCACCGAGGCGCTGGGCGAGCTGCCCCTCGGCTTCACGCCCCTCCCCAGCACCGCTGGTGGCATTGCCCTCGACTACATCCGCGGAAACCTCTTCGACCGGGAGCGCATGACGGCCCTGCCTCATGACATTCCCGGGCCGGACAATGACCTGAACGAGAAGCTGGACCACTACTTCCAGCGGGCCATGTCGGATGAGGAGGCCGTCGTCTATGCCTTCGGAGAGCCCTGGGGCCCGGAGCGCGCCAAGGACAAGTACTTCGGGTTCAGTCCTGGACGCGGCATCCACGACATCCACATGAATCAGGGCAACCACGCCTCCTTCGCCGACCAGGATGGGACATGGCAGGACGGCGGCGTGCTCATCCACTTCCCCGCGCGGCAGCAGTGGGTGGGCATCTTCCTCAAGTTCCAGTCGCAGACCTGGCACACCGACGATCGGACGGGGCACAGCCTGCCCTCGGTGGTGCCCACGCAGCCAAGGGTGCCCACTCAGCCGCTCACCCAGACCGATGGGCTCGTGCGCATCGTCGCCGCGCTCGTCAACGACACGCACACGCCCGAGCAGGAGACCGTCACCCTCCTCAACACCTCGCCCGAGACGGTGTCCCTGAATGGGTGGACGCTCGCGGACCGGAACAAGAACAAGCAGCCCTTGAATGGAGACATCTCCCCCGGGAGCACCCGACTCGTGCAGGTGGCCAAGCCCCTGGAGCTGTCGAACCAGGGCGGTCTCATCTCCCTGCTGGATGACCACGGGCTGAAGGTCCACGGCGTCTCGTACGCGCGAGATCAGGTTCGCCGCGCGGGCTGGACCCTCGTCTTCTAGGGAGAGAGCGAGGAGGCGGGGCACACCCTCGCTCCCTTGGTCCCGTCCCGGGTTGCGACCGCTGCCCTCCGTATCCAATGAGAGGGGAGGCCCTGGGGGCGGGATGCGGCAGCGGATCGACGACTACGCCTTGCTCGGCGACTGCCACTCCGCGGCGCTCGTGGGCCGCGATGGCGCCATTGATTGGGCGTGCTTCCCTCGCTTCGACTCGCCCGCGGTGTTCTGCCGCATCCTCGACGCGCGCCGGGGCGGCACCTTCCAGGTGTGCCCCGAGGGGCCCTTCCAGTCCACTCGCCAGTACCTCGATGACACCAATGTCCTCGTCACCACCTTCACCGCGCCGACCGGGGTGTTGGAGGTCACGGACTGCATGCCTATCCGGCTCGCGCGGGCGCGCAGCCCTCGCGTCGGGGCGCGGTACTCGCTGCTCCGGCGGCTGCGCTGCGTCGGTGGCGAGGTGCCCACTCGCGTGGTGGTGGCGCCGCGCTTCGAGTACGGCGCCTTCGTGCCGAGCATCCGCCTCACCTCGCCTCGCACGGCGGAGCTGGTGGGCGGCGCCGATGCGCTGTGGGTGACGGCCACGCGCCCGTTGGTGGCGTACGAGAAGGCCCTGCGCGCCCGCTGGCACCTGAGGGCAGGGGACGAGGCCTGGGTGGAGGTGGCCTGGTCGTCTTCCCTCGTGGAGCGCGCCCCTGAGGAGATGCCGGACCTGCTCGCGCTGCGTCAGCGGTTGGAGGACACCGTGGCCTTCTGGCGCGATTGGATCTCCCGCTGCGCCTACGAGGGCGAGTACGAGCGGGAGGTGCGCCGCTCAGCCCTGGTGCTCAAGGCGCTCACGTACCTGCCCTCGGGAGCCATCGTGGCGGCCCCGACCACCTCCCTGCCCGAGGAGCCGGGCGGGGTGCGCAACTGGGACTACCGCTACACCTGGTTGAGGGACACGACGCTCACGCTCATCTCTCTAATGTTGCTCGGCTACCAGGAGGAGGCGCTCGCCTTCCGGCATTGGCTAGGGCGCACCAGCGCGGGGCGGGTCGAGGACATTCAAATCATGTACGACATCCGGGGCCATCGGCTGCTGCCGGAACTGGAGCTGGCCCACCTGGAGGGCCACCGGGGCTCGCGGCCGGTGCGCATTGGCAACGGCGCGGTGAAGCAACTCCAGCTCGACGTCTTCGGGGAGCTGCTGGAGGCCGCGTGGCTGTACGCGAAGATGGGCGGGCAGGTGTCGCAGAACACCTGGGGTTTCCTGCGCGCGCTGGCTGAGGGCGTGTGCGCGCGGTGGCGGCAGCCAGACCAGGGGTTGTGGGAGGTTCGCGACGAGCCTCGGCACTTCATCCACTCGAAGCTGCTGTGCTGGGTGGCGTTGGACCGGGCGGTGCGCATCGCACGGGCGCGGAGGTTCGCCGCACCCGTGGGGCGCTGGGTTCGTGAGCGCGAGCTGATCCAGGAATATCTGCTCCGCGAGGGCCGACGCCTCGGGTGGTTCCCCCAGGCCGTGGGCGCGGACAGCGCGGATGCCTCGGTGTTGCAACTGCCCGCGTTGGGCTTCCTCCCCGTGGCCCACCCGCTGGTGAGCCGCACGGTGGAGGTGGTGCGCCAGCGGCTGGAGAAGGATGGGCTGCTGTACCGCTACCACTCACCGGACGGACTGAGCGGAGGGGAGGGGACCTTCCTCCTGTGCTCCTTCTGGCTGCATGACGTGCTGGTACACGCCGGAAGGAAGCAGGAGGCGGAGGAGCTGTTGCGGCACCTGTTACGGCTCTCCAATGACGTGGGCCTCTACGCGGAAGAGGCGGTGCCGAGCACGGGCGAAGCGCTCGGCAACTTCCCGCAGGCCTTCACGCACATGGCGCTGGTGGCCTCGTGCGCGCAGCTCTCCGCCGGTCGGAGGTTCCAGCTCCCCCGGCCCGGCGCGTATGACTTCGCGGACTTCGCGCTCACCTATCACCTCGGGCGGCGCTCCATCCTCATGTCCCACTTCTCAGCGGAAGCGGTGTGGTGAGTCCCCACGCCGTCTACCCGCCCGCGCGCTCGGAGTTGGCGCGGAAGGCATCCCGCATGAACTGGGCGAGCCCGGGGCGCTCCTTGTCGATGTTCTCCGTGAACCGCGAGTCGTTCACGTAGAGCTCACCCAGCCCCCGGTGCATCTCCGGCGAGCAGGGGTAGAACCAGCGCGAGATGTAGCCGCGGTGCTGCTCCGCCAGCTCCATCACCCGTGGATCCGTCGGCGCCTTCCCGGCCGCCAACTGCGCCGCCAGATCGCGCGAGATCTGCTCTCCCTCCGCCTTGATCCGCTCCCAGTCCTTCTTGGCGTACTTCGAGGTCCTCCGAGCCGACTCCTTGTACGCCTCCGTGTTTCCCCACCGCTCGCGGACCTCGTCCTCGTACTTCGACGGATCGAAGTCCCCGAACACCTCGAACATCTCTTCCTTCGTCATGACCGTTCCTTTCTCGAGCGACTCGAGCGCCGCATCCACCGCGCCGATGAGCGCATGGACCCGGGTGGCCCGTTCGGTGAGCAGCTGACGCTGCATCCGCAGCGCGGCCCGGAGGTCAAAGGCCGGATCGCCCATGATTCGGGTGATCTCCTCCAGCGCGAAGCCCAGCTCCTTGAAGAAGAGCACCTGCTGGAGTTGCTGCAGATCCCTCTGCTCATACAGGCGATAGCCCGCTTCGCTCCGCCCACTGGGGCGGAGCAGGCCGATCTCGTCATAGTGGTGCAGCGCACGAACACTGACACCCGCCAGCCGAGCGACCTGGCTCACCGTCAGGGACATCCCTCTCACCTCCGACGCGAAGGAATAGGGCCTCACGTTGCGTGAGGGTCAACCCCCCTTCTTCTCCGGGTTCGCCGGGCGGAAGAGGGCGCAGGCATGCACCGGCTGCGGCGGGTACTTCTGGGGGAGCAGCGGACAGAGGATGAACGTGGACGTCTGCGTCCGCACGTACCGGGGCGGCGCGGCGCACCGGTGGCAGAGGCTGGTGGGGAAGGGAAGAGGTTCGGGAGGCTGGGTCATCGAAGGCCTGGGCCAGCGTACGTGCCGCACTGCGTTGGATCCACACGGTCCGGTTGCCGACAAAGAGGGGGGAACGCAGAGCCCACGGTGCTGGAGGCCCCATGAGACGTCCCAACACGTTCCTGACTCTGGTGTATGCCGCTGTCGTCCTCTCGCTGCCAGTAGGTTGTGGTGGGGAGGGCGGAGAGGGGACCAACCCACCGCCGGGAGATGGGACTCCGCAGATCCCCCCGGATGACAGCGAGAGCCGGCGAGCGGGTGAGTCGCTCAACCAGCTCGAGACGCGGTGGAAGCGGGCCAGCGGCACCCGGACCACGGGAGTTTCCACCACCTTTGATCTCTCCGGAAAGTCGATGTACCTGAGCACGGATGGCCAGGCGCAGGTCGCGGCTCCGGGCGTGCTGCTGCCGGCCCCCATCTTTCCGAACAACCGACGCTACGTCTTCTTCACCGACGCCCGGGTGGGCGAGCAGACGGGCGCCCTGGTCCTGGAAGGGCAGCGGATCGAACTCTCCAGCGGCACGCTGGGCGCGGTCGACATCCAGAGCGCCATCGCGCGCACGCACAAGCCGGACGGCACCGCGGCGTCCGCCGTCGAGCTGAGGACGCGGGAAAACGTGACTGGGAGCGACCCGGAGTTCACCTTCCCGGCGGATTGGAGCGACGCGGGCCAGGCCCTGTTCTTCTCCGACGCCGCCGCCATCCAGGCCAGCAACGTGACCCTCACGGGCTTTACCCGCGGCGTGCTGGTGACGCCTTCGGGCAACATCGAGATCCTCGGCAGCGTGACGGTGGCCTCCGCCAGCCGGATGTACTGGGACACCGCCGCCCGTATCGAGGTGCAGGAGACCCGGGTCACCGGCCCCAGCTTCGCGCTCGGAGGCGTGGTGGAGTCCGGCACGCTTGCTCCCACGGGCATCTCGCCCGCCGCGTCGCTGCCCAGCATGGTGAAGGGCGGTCAGGCGACGATCGCTCTCAAGCCGGGCAATGCGCGCAGCGAGGCCGCCTTCCAGCTCACGCAGGCGGTGACCGAGCAGGGCATGCTCCTGCCTCCCGCGCCGGAGATCGCCTTCGATCCCCAGACCGGCCCCGTCACCGTGAAGACGGGGCAGCGCGTGCTGATCCCCGTCGTCTTCCGGGAGAAGGGCTTCCAGGGGGATGCCGTGCTCGCCGATCTCCAGGTCACCGGCAGCGGCAAGGACGCGGTCAGCGTCCCGCTGGGCAACGTCGAGCCGTTCGTGGGCCGGCTCTGGAAGGAGGTCGCGGATTCGGGGCTCGCCGCGCCCTTCCTCGCCATCTCCCTGGCGCCGCTCACGCCGTTCCTCGCCATCGGGGAGGCGCTCACCTGCCTGTTCACCACCTGCCCCAAGGCCTACCCCAACTGGATGGATGCGGGAGAGGTCTCGCGCTTCCACATCATCATCCAGGGCAAGATTTCCCCGGGCACCTACGAGGCGAACGTCACGCTCACCGGCCGCAACTACGAGGCGCTCACCATCCCCGTCCAGTTCACCGTCACTGAGTGACGGACGGGGACAGTGCCAGCGAGCGCGGCTACCGGCCCAGCTCGCTGGCCACCTTCTGCTCGGTGCCCGCGTGCAGGTGCACGGGCTTGTGGACCTTGCGCAGGCGCATGTTGAGCAGCTCCACCACCAGCGCGAAGGCCATCGCGAAGTAGATGTAGCCCTTGTTGATGTGCTGGCCGAGCCCCTCGGCCACCAACATCACCCCGATGAGCAGCAGGAAGGACAGGGCGAGGATCTTCACGGTGGGGTGGCGCTCCACGAAGTCGCCGATCCTCCCGGCGAAGATCAGCATCACGCCCACGGCGATGATCATCGCGGTGACCATCACCCACAGCTGGCTGGCCATGCCCACCGCGGTGATGACCGAGTCGAGCGAGAAGACGATGTCCAGCGCGAGGATCTGCGCCAGCACCGAGCCCACGGCTGCCGCGCTGGGGGCCTGGGTCGTGCCCTCGATGTCCGGGCCCTCCAGCTTGGAGTGCATCTCGTGTACCGACTTGGCCACCAGGAACAGGCCGCCTCCCAGCAGGATGAGGTCTCTTCCCGAGATGCCCTCGCCCAGCACCGTGAAGAGCGGCTCGGTCAGGCGCATCAGCCACGAGAGGGCGAACAGCAGCCCGATGCGGATGATCAGCGCCAGGCCGATGCCCAGCTTGCGGATGCGCTCGCGCTTGTCGGGGGGCAGCTTCGCCACGAGGATGGCGATGAAGACGATGTTGTCCACGCCCAGCACGATCTCCATCGCGGAGAGCGTGAGCAGGGCAACCCAGGGATTGGAGGTCGTGGTTTCGAGGGCCATATTGGGCTCCAAACGATAGAGGAAGGGGGGCGTCGTCGCCCGGCTTTCCGCGCGCGAAGTTCGTCTGCTGGCATTCCGGCCCGGTTTGCCCCCAAGCTCGCGGCCTTGGGAGGACAGAGGCATGCGTCGGGTGTCGCCGTGGAAGGCCAGCGTTGGACTGGGGGTGGGGGCGGGAGTGCTCGCGCTCGTACTCTGGGGGTGCTTCAGGCAGTCCGCCCCTCCCGCGAGTGCCGCGCCTGGGACGCTCTTCGCCGCGCAGACCTCCTTCGACTTCGTCGTCTTCCTGCCACCTCAGGCCGTCGCGCCGACTCCCGCGAAGCTGGGAGAGCTCGTTGGCCAGCGGTTCCAGTCGCTGCGGTGGGTGGGAGAGGGGAGGCCGACGGAGCCTCCGCCCACCGTGCGCGTCACGGAGCACACGACGCGAGAGTTCCCGCTTCCCGAAGGGGAGATGTTGGAGCTCGCGGTGCGCCACCTCTCACCCCAGGAGCAGTCGGGGCTGGCCGCCTCCGAGCGCATCCTGCTGCTGCAGTTCACCACGGTGCCCCCGGGGCTGGAGGCGGTGCGGCAGGCGCATGAGCTGGCGCTGGAGCTGGCGCGCACCACCGGAGGGTTGTTGTGGGATGAGGAGAGCGGCGAGTTCTTCTCCATCGACAAGTGGCAGGAGTTCCGGCTGGCGGAATGGGAGGGCGGTGAGCCGCGCCTGGCGCGCCACTTCAACTCCCGCCTGTACACGGAGGGAGACGGCACGGCCCGCTTCGTCACGGTGGGCATGCGCAAGTTCGGCTTGCCGGACCTGGAGGTGCGACACGTGCCGGAGACGCTGACGGGCAAGGTCGGCACCCTCATCAACATCGTCGCGCAGCTCATGATCGAGGGCACCGCGGTGCGGGAGGATGGCACCTTCCCCGTGGCCCTCAACGCGCTGAAGCTCGCCTCCATGCGCGAGCGCCTGCTGCAGCAGGTTCAGGACGGGGCTCGGGCAGGGGTTGTATTGAACCTGGTGCCTGCGGATCCGAAGCAGGCCGATCGGGACAACCGGTTGCTGGAGATCCGTTTCCCCTCGGAGCCCGGGGACAGTCCGTCCGAGCGCCCCTATGCGGCCATCACCGCGCTGTTCGGGGGCAAGGACGAGATCGTCTCCGCGCCGCATGACGACGCCTTGCTGGAGGCCAGCAGCCGCGCGCGCGAAGAGCTGCTCACCCGCCTCAAGCCCCGCTTCCTGGAGGGGCTGAGGTCGGGCGAGCGGCTGTTCGTGAAGGCGCCGTTCGATACGTCCTCCGGAGGGACCGAGTGGATGTGGGTCCACGTCATCACCTGGGAGGGCTCAACCATCCAAGGCGTGCTGGACAGCCAGCCGGATGAGGTGCCGGGGCTGAAGGCGGGCTCGAAGGTGACGGTGGAGGAGGGCTCGCTCTTCGACTATCTGCTGGTGAGCCAGGATGGCACCTTCGAGGGCAATCAGACGGAGCGCCTCCTGATCGAGCGCTCTCGGCAGGGCGGCAGGGGCGGCTCGCGCTAGCGCTTGCGGCGCAGGCTCGCCACGTCCTTCTGGACCGCCTGCTGCGCCTCCTGCAGCGCCGCCTTGGGAGTGGAGGCTTTGCGGAGAATGGCGTTCATGGCGGTGGTCATCGGTGACCAGACCATCGTCATCTCCGCCACGTTGGGCATGGGGACCGCTGCCTCGGCCTGCGCGCGGAACGCGGCGAGCGTGGTGTCCTTGGCGATCCGCGGATCCTGGTAGGCCTGCTCGAGCGCGGGGTTCTGGCGCCCGGTGAGCGCCATGATGCGCGCCCCCTCGGGGCCCGTGAGGAAGCTCACGAAGTCGAACGCCGCCTCCTTGTGCTTGGAGGGCGCCGCCACGGCCACACCCTCGACCGTCATCCACGGCCGCATTGGCTTGCCGCCGGCCTCGTCCACCGTGGGCAGTGGCGCCAGCCCGTAGTCGATGCTCGGGGAGACCTCTCCCAAGAACCAGGGGCCGGAGAACACCATTGCCGCCTTGCCCGTGTTGAACAGCGAGGTGGTCAGCGCCGTGGAGGGCTCGGGAGGGAGGATCCGATCCGTGCCCACCCAGCGCAGCAGCAGCTCCATCGCCTTCACGTTCTCGGGCGCGTCCAGGCGCGGCGTAGGCCCCGGGTCGAACACCCGGCCGCCAAAGGCGTTCATCAACGCCGCGTGGTAGTAGAAGTCGGTGTACGGGTAGACGAGGCACGCCGAGTCCGCGCCCTGCTTCGGCTGCTTCTTGCACCAGGAGACGAGCTCGCCCGTCGTCCGAGGCGGCTTCTCCACCAGCTTCTTGTTGTAGATGAGGGTGAGGACCTTGAAGTTCAGGGGCAGCCCGTAGACGGAGCCCCGGTAGGTCATCGCCTCCAGCGTGGTGGGGATGAAGCGCTTGCGGGCGGCGTCATCCAGGAAGAAGTCGAGCGGCTCGAGCGTGTTGCCGCTCTCCACCCAGCCCCCGAGTCGATCCTGCGGGAAGATGAAGACGTCCGGTCCGATGCCGCGCGGGACGGCCGCGCTGATCTTGTCCGTGAAGGCATCCGAGGGAATGGCGCGCAGCGTGGCCTTCACGCCCGAGCTGGCCCGGGCCGCGTTGAAGGCCTCGACGGCCTTCTCCAGCGCTGCTCGCTCGGCTGCTCGGTAGCCGTGCCAGATCTGCAGCTCGGTCTGTGCATTCGCGAGCACGGGAACCATCAGCAAAGACAGGAGGAGCAGGGGCAGAGCACGGTTCATGAGGTCTCTACCGGACAGCGTCCGGTGCCAGACGTCAAGCTCGGACTCGGGGAGCCAGCCACTCCTATTCGACACCTTCAGGTAGGACACTTTGTGCCAGGAGGAGCGGGATGGTGGGGAACAGGGGATGGAGGCGGGTGGGGCTCCTCGTGTGCCTGCTCGCGGTCGGGCCCGCGTGGGCGCTGGAGGATGCGGCGATAGACCAGGCGCTGCGCTTCTCGCAGCAGCAACTGGCCCAGAGCGACGCGAGCCTTCGGCCCGGGACCTATCCGAAGAGCACCTTGCCCGGTGGGACGTGGAGGACCGTTCCCGCCACGGACATGATTGGCTGGGTCCAGGGCTTCTTCCCCGGGAGCCTCTGGTCCCTGTACGAGCTGACAGGAGACGCCGCGTGGAGGACCCGGGCCGAGGCGTGGACGCGCCCGCTGGAGGTGCAGCGCTTCAACCGGCAGACGCACGATCTGGGCTTCAAGTTCATGCCCAGCTACGGGGCCGCGTACCGGCTCACGGGCCAGGCCGAGTTCAAGGATGTCCTGCTGAGCGCCGCGGAGTCCCTGGCCTCCCGGTACGACTCACGGGTGGGGATCATCGACTGCTGTGATTGGAACCCGGACTGGCGGCTGCCGCTCGTCGTCGACACGATGGTGAACCTGGAGTTGCTCTTCTGGGCCTCGCGCAACGGCGGCAGGCCCGAGTGGAACGACATGGCGCTCCAGCACGCGCTGACCACGTTGGAGGATCTCGTCCGCCCCGACGGCAGCACCTTCCATGTCGTGGACTACGAGCCCGGCACCGGCGCCATCCGCTTTCGCAAGACGTTCCAGGGCCATGCGGATGACTCCACCTGGACGCGCGGACAGGCGTGGGCCATGTACGGCTTTACGCTGACCTACCGGTACACGCGTGACCCGCGCATGCTCGACGCCGCGCGCCGCGTGTCGGACTACTACCTGAGCCGGCTGCCCTTGGACGCCGTGCCCAACTGGGACTTCGATGCGCCGACACAGTCGAAGGACTCCTCGGCCGCGGCCATCGCTGCCTCGGCGCTGCTGGAACTGCACCTCCATGAGACGGATCCGGTGCGCAAGCAGCGCTACCGAGAGGCCGCTGTCCGGATGCTGGAGAGCCTGACCTCGTCGGCCTACCTCGCCATCGGCTCCAACAGCCGCGGCATCCTCCTGCATGGCGTCGGCAACCTGCCCGCGGGGCAGGAGGTGGACGTGAGCCTCATCTACGGGGACTACTACTTCCTCGAGGCGCTGCTCCGGTACCGGCAGCAGAACCCGCCGGTGCCTCCGCCGCAGGAGCCTGTTCCGCCGACGGAGCCGGTACCTCCACAGGAGCCCGTGCCTCCAGCGCCTCCACAGGAGCCGCCACCCGAGGAGCCCGTGCCTCCGGAGCCCGGGCCATCAGAGCCGGAGGGCAAGCGCGGGGGTGGGTGCGCCGCCGCGCCCGGGGCGGCCTCGCTGGCCTTGGGCCTCATGGCCTTCTTCGTTCTGCGTCAACGCTCGCGCTTCCGGTGAGCGCGGTGGCTCACGGGTCCGCGTGCGCCGCGAGCCACCGGCTGGCCTCGGCGAGCTTGGGCGCGATGGCCTGGCGCTGCCAGTGCTCCTGAACCTCGGTGGCCAGCGCCCGGGCCCGCGTCCGGTCCTGTCCGGTGTCCCAGAGCGCCCTTGCCAGCGCGAAGCGCACGTCGTCCGCATCCTTGCGATAGACGTGTTTCAACGCGCGCTCGAGCAGGGGCAGCGCCTCGGCGGGCTTGCCCCGCGCCAGCTGGAGCTCTGCCAGGGACAGGCGTGAGAGCGCGGTGTCCGGATGCTCGGCGCCCAGCGCCTTCTCTCGCAGGGCCAGCGCGCGATCGTGATGCCGCCGTGCCTCCTCGTGGCGCCCCAGCTTCGTGAGCACGACCCCCAGCAGTCGGTGGGCTTCCGCCGTCTCCGGGTGCTCGGGCCCCACCGTCTTCTCCCACATGCTCAGCCCGCGCTCGATGAACTTGCGGCCCTCCTCCAGCTTGCCCTGGGCCTGGAGCGCGGAGCCGATCTCGCAGAGGGTGCTGGCCACGTCGGGATGCACGGGGCCCAGCGCTTTCTGGCGGAGGAGCAGGGCGCGTTCCTGCTTTTGCCGCGCCTCTTCATACCGTCCCAGATACATGAGGGTGGAGCCGATGTTGTTGAGCGAAGCGCCGACATACGGGTGCTCGGGTCCCAGCACTTTCTCCCGCAGCGCCAGGGCGCGCTCGTGACGGTTCAGCCCGTCCTCGAACCGTCCCTGGAAGACGAGCACGTTGCCCAGGTTGCTCCGGAGGATGAGGGCGTCGGGGTGATCCGGCCCCAAGGTCTTCTCCAGCAAGGCCAGAGCGCGCTCGTACTGCACGCCCGCCTCCTCGAACTGACCCATGCCGATGAACACGTTGCCCAGGTTGTTGATCGACAGGGCGACCGCGGGGTGCTCGGCCCCCAGCAGCTTCTCGCGCAAGGCCAGCGTGCGTTCGTGGTGCTGCTTCGCATCCAGGTCACGGCCCAGGAACTTGAAGGCGTTGCCCAGGTTGTTGTGCGCCTCGGCGAGGCTCAGGTGTTCGGAGCCCAGGGACTTCTCCAGCAGCGCGAGCGCTTGCTCGAACTTTTCCCGGGCCTGCTCGTAGCGGCCCATGCCCTGGAAGACACTGCCCAGGTTGAGCAGGAAGCCCGCGCGCGTCACGTCGTCGTCCACCACCGCGACGGTCGCCTCCACCACGGGCTCCATCATGAGCGCCTCCTGGTGGCGCGGCTGTCTGTAGCCCACCAGCCGCAGCAGAATGCTCGAGGACTTCGCCACCAGCGCCAGATCCTTGCCTCGGCCGGCCTCGGCGATGGCCTGGCGCATGCGCTCCTCGGCGCCCTTGTAGTCTCCACTGCCCTCGCGCAGCCGGCTGCTGAGGTGGAGGGTGCGCGCATGCAGCGGCGCGTAGCCGAGGGGCGCGATCTGCCCGAGCAGCTCCTCGTCCAGCGCCTGACCCTCCTTGAACTTACCGGCCTCCAGGAGCGCTTCGATTCGGTCCACCCGCGCCTGCAGGGAGTCCACTTGCGCGCGCAGCTGCGGATCCTCGGGAGGTGGCACGGCGGCGGTGAGCGCCTGGGCGTCCGCGCAGTACTCCAGCGGCGGCAGCGAGCGGGCGGCTTGCACCGCCTTGGAGAGCAGGCCCGCGTCGGCGCCACCCGCGAGCAGCTCCGTGAGGGCGCGCAGCTGGCTCCGCCGACGCTCCAGACAGTACTCCTGGCGCACCGCCAGGCCCTGGGCAGGGCGCACCTCGTGCCGGAGCGCCTCGCACACCTCCGTGCGCTGCTTCACCCACTGGCCCGAGTAGTCATCGAGCGTGGCGGCCACGCGGGTGAAGGTGTCCGGAGCGTAGGGCAGGCCCGTGCCCAGCAGGGCTTGCTTCACCTTCTCCTTCACGGGCTCGTCCCAGATGCCGCTCAGGTGTCGTTCCAGGCGCCCACACACCGGGACCTGGTGCTGCTGGCGAGTCCAACCCCAGACGGCGAGCCCCGCCAACACGGCCATCACCGAGGTGAGGCCCACCACCCGAAGCCGTGCCCGGCGTTTGGCCTCCGGGTCCTCCGTCAGCGCCGTCAGCACTTCCTCCAGGCCCGCGGGGCGCTGGCGCGGATCGGCGCTCAAGCCGCGCATCACCGTTCGCGCCACCCACGCTGGCACCTCGGAGGAGGCGGGAGGCGGCGCCACCTTGCCCTCCAGCTGAGCCCGGGTGAGCTCGGTGGGAGTGGCGCCCAGGAAGGGGAGCTGTCCGTACAGGGCCTCGTACAGCGCGGCGCAGAAGGCGAACACGTCGCTGCCGACGTCGGCCGGGTGGCCCTGGAGCAGCTCGGGGGCCATGTAGCCGGGGGTGCCCATGAACGAGCCAGGCATGGTGAGGGCGCCCGAGCCGGTTTGCGCACCCCAGGTAGCGGGAAGCTGTGCCGGGAGCGTGGCGGTGGGCCGCACGGCCTCCGGCGTGTTGCGAGCCCGCGCCAGGCCGAAGTCGGTGACGCGCACACGCCCGTCCTGACCCACCAGCACGTTGTCCGGCTTGAAGTCGCGGTGGATGAGGCCCGCGGCATGCGCGGCCACGAGTCCCCGGCCCGCCGAGAGGTAGGCCTCCAGCACCTCTCGCCAGGGGCGGGGCTGCTTGCGCCACTGGCGCAGCGTCTGCCCCTGCACGTACTCCATGGCGATGAAGATCGACCCGTCCTCCAGCGCGCCGGAGTCGTAGACGGCCACCACATGGGGGTGCGAGAGGCGGGCCATGGCCTGGGCCTCGCGCGCCAGGCGGCTGTTCTCGCCCTGGGTGGCGCTGAAGCCGGGCCCGGAGGGCAGCAGCAGCTTGAGGGCCACGCGCCGATCCAGGCGCGAGTCATAGGCGGCGATCACCAGGCCCATGCCGCCCTGGCCCAGGGTGTCGAGCACCGTGTAGCGGTCGGCCAGCGTATGTCCCGGCGTGAGCTGGAGCGGGGCGCCTTGTCGCGCCCCCGCGCTGGACAGCCAGGTGCGCGCTTCACCAAACCCGGGCGACGGTTCGCCGGAGGTGCGGCGCACGGTGAGCGCCTCCTCCAGCGGGTCGCGTTCCGAAATCCCGGGTTTTGGCCCCTGCTCGCTCATACACCCACCTTGATGAAGGCGCGCGAGGGTAGCCGTATGCACCCGGGAGCGGAAGCGGGCTTACTCCAGGGCGAGGCCCTGAGCGGCGGCCTGCTTGCTGGCCGACTCGATGATGGCCTTGTCCAGCGTGGCGGGAGCCCCGGCGGGCGCGGCCTGCTGCTTGTCGGCGACGAACTTCTCGCGCTCGGCCTGGAGCTTCTGGATGCGCCCCTGGATGTCCGCGCGCTCCTTCGCCTTCGCGTCGACGATCGCCTGGCGCTCCTGGGCGTTCTTGCCCCGCAGCTCCTGGGGCAGCTCTTCGTCCTTGACGGCCTCCAGCTTCACCTTGCCCTTCTTCGCCCCGTCCACCAGATCCCAGTCCGAGTTGTCATAGAGGCGGCTGGCCTTGGACACCGCGCGCGTGGTGGCGCTGCCCACGGAACCGGCGGCGTTGGTGTCCTGCTCCTCCTGCCGGCGCTTGGACTCCGCGCCCTTGCTCCCGTAGCCCAGGTACGTCTTGTTCAGCTCGCGCCCCAGCTGGGCGAGCTCCGCGTCCTGCGGTGCGGCGATGTGCGCCACGGCGCGGTTCTGATCGATGTTGAGCGCCTGGCCCCCGGCCACCTGCGCCGCCGAGGCCCAGCCCGTGTTCGCGCCCTCGCGCTCCGAGCCGCAGTGGATGGTGTTCACGACGATGCCGCGCTCCTTGGCGTTGTCGATCGCGCTCTTGGGCGTCACCGGGCCCTGGTTGAAGGGCTCGTTGCCCGCGATGTAGATGAGCTTGAGGTCCCCCGCCGCCTTGCTCCAGGCCAGGTTGCGCGTGGCCTTCTGGATGACCATGCCGGCGTACTCGTCCCCGCCGTTGGTCTTCAGCGCGAACAGCTCTTCGGACACCTTGTCCAGGTCCGTGGTGAAGGGGACAATCTGCCGGATGTAGCCGCCCTCCTGCGCCAGCGACTCCTTGCCGTACTCGTAGAGGGCGATCTCCAGGTGCGCCAGCTGCGTGCCCCGGCGCGCCTTCTGGAACGTGTTCACCACCGTCCACAGCTGGCGCTTGGCCTGATCAATGAGCCCGTCCATGCTGTTGCTGGTGTCCAGCAGCAGGGCGATCTGCACCCGCGGCGCGCTCGCGGCGGCGTGGATCGCCTTCTGCGTGGCGGGCGGAGGCGCGGCGGGCTCTTCCGCGAGGGCCGCGGTGGGCAGCGCGAGCAGACCAAGACCAAGGGCGAGGGGCTTCAGCATGGGCGTTCTCCGGGAGGGAAGGTGTCCGGCCCAAGGGCTTGCCTGGCCGGTTTCCCTGGAACGGGTGTGCCCCAAAAAAGGTTTACGGCTCGCGGACAGGCGGGCGGGGGCTCATGTGCCAGAGGCCTCCCCGAGAGGGCGGATCACTGTTGTTTCAAGATCTTGCCGGACCGCCGTCTCTCCTAAAGACCCGGATGTCACCTTCTAGTCACCGGATGTATTCGGATTTCTTAATCTTTCAGTCTTGACTGAATGAACCGAAGAAACTATTCGTTCACGCGCTCATGAAACCCGACGAAGCGGCCACGGCAGGCGACGAGAAGGACGGCTTCCCCTTAACGGCCGACGACCACCGTTTCATTGAATCCCTCGGGCTTCATTTCGAGGACCAGGGGATTCCCCGCATTGGCGGGCGCATGCTCGGCTTGCTGATGCTGGCGCCCAAGCCCCTGTCGCTGGGCACCATCGCGGAGCTGCTCCAGGTCAGCCCCGCCTCCGTGTCCACCAACGTGCGGCGCTTCCACGCCAAGGGGCTGGTCCAGGAGATCAGCTATCCGGGGGATCGGCGCCACTACTACGTCTTCAGTGATAACGCCTGGGAGCACCGCTTCGATGATGGTCGCGGGGGCCTCAAGGAGATCCTGCAGATCCTGAACACCCGCAAGGAGCGCCTGGGGCCCGAGGAGAACCTGTGCCTGAAGCGCTTCACCGATGCCATCGAGTTCTTCGTCTTCTTCAGCAGGATGGTCGACTCCGCGCTCGAACGCTGGCGAGCCCGTAAGGCCCAGCCCGACTCCGCCGAGAGCCCTCCGCAGTCCCGCACCGCTTCCTGAGACTTTCCGAGCTTTTCCTTAGAAGGACCCAAGATATGACCCCGCGTTCCCTCTCCCGTCTGCTGCTCATCTCCACTCTGGCCTCCGCCGCGGGCATGGGTTGCTCCGAAGCACGCGCCAACAAGGCGCAACTGCCCGCCACCAACAGCGCCGCGGGCGGCCAGCCGACCCTCGGCGTGCGTGCCACCCCTCCGCTCGACAAGCTGCAGGGCGACGTCAGCCGCGTGACGGGGCAGATCCGCGCCAAGCTGGAGGCCACCCTGAGCGCCCCGGCCACGGGCACCGTCGCCCAGCACCTGGTGAACGTGGGTGACAAGGTGAAGAAGGGCGCGCCGATGATGGTGCTGGACACCTCCAACATGGTCATCAGCGTGGAGCAGGCCATGGCCGCCCGCGAGATGGCCAAGGCAGGGCTGGACAGCGCCAACACGGAGCTGGAGCGCACCCAGAAGCTCTTCGAGGGCGGCAGCGCGCCCCAGGCCGTGCTCGACAGGGCGCAGGCGGGCCAGCGCCAGGCCGCCGCGGGCTTCGCTCAGGCGGACGCCGCGGTGCGCTCGGCGCAGGAGATGCTGCGTGACCACACCCTGCGCGCGCCCTTCGACGGCGTGGTGACGGCACGCATGAAGAACATCGGCGACACGGTGGCGATGATGCCGCCCACGCCCGTCTTCATGGTCACCAACGTGGACGAGCTGGAGGTGCGCCTGCCGGTGCCCGAGTCCATGGCGGGAGCGCTCACGCAGGGCATGAAGCTCACCGGGCGCGTCATCCCCGGCAACACCGCCTTCGAGGCCACCGTGCGCACGGTGGGCGCGGTGGTGGACGCGCAGAGCCGCACCGTGGAGGTGCTGGCGGACGTGGCGAACAAGGCCGAGAAGGACGGCGCGGTGCTGCGCCCCGGCTCGCTGGCGGAGCTGGACTTCTCGCGCAGCGAGGCGCTGGCGGGCCTCTTCGTCCCCTCGCAGGCGCTGCTCAAGGACGAGAAGGGCAGCTACGTGTGGGTGGTCGAGGACGGACGCCTGGTGCGCCGGGACGTGCAGGCGCTGCCGGTCACCCCGCGCTTCGCGCAGGTGCGCGGCGGCCTGCAGCCCCAGGACAAGGTCGTGGTGGAGGGCGCCGCCAGCCTCCGTGAAGGGCTCTCTGTGAGCGTGGTGCAGTAACTCCGCGGACTGAACGGGTACACCTCTATGGATCCGATTAAAACTTTCATCCGTCAGCCCGTCTTCACCGCCATGCTCATCATGGCGGTGGTGGTCTTCGGTCTGTTCGCCTATCCGAAGATCGGCGTCGACCAGATGCCGGACGTGGACTTCCCCGTCGTTACCGTGACCACCGTGCTTCCGGGCGCCGACCCGGAGACGATGGAGCGCAACGTCAGCGATCCCCTCGAGGAGGCGCTCAACACCCTGAGCGGCGTGGAGACGCTGCGCTCGGTGAACGTGGAGAGCGTGTCGCAGATCATCGTCCAGTTCTCGCTGAGCAAGAACGTGGACGTGGCGGCGCAGGACGTGCGTGACCGCGTGCAGGCCACCCTGTCGAAGATCCCCGACGAGGCCGAGGCGCCCGTGGTGGAGAAGTTCGACATCGGCGCCGCGCCCATCCTCACCCTGTCGCTCAGCGGTCCGCTGCCCATCCAGGAGCTGACCCGCCTGGCGGAGGACGTGGTGAAGCCCGCGCTCCAGCGCAAGCAGGGCGTCGGCGGCATCGACGTGGTGGGTGGCCAGGAGCGGGAGATCCAGATCGTGGTGGATCCGGGGCTGCTGCGCAGCTACGGCGTGTCCATCTCGGATGTGGCGCAGTCGCTGCGCGCCCAGAGCGTGGACATCCCCGGTGGGCGTACCTCCGAGCCGGGCGCCGAGCGCGTGGTGAAGCTGCAGGGCGAGGCCCGCAGCGTGGACGCGCTGCGCAACCTCATCATCGCCAGCCCCGCGGGCGCGCCGGTACGCATCCGCGACGTGGCCAACGTCATCGACGGTCCGGAGGAGGCCCGCTCGGGCGCTCGCTTCAACGGCCAGCGCGCGGTGGCGCTGGTGGTGCGCAAGCAGTCGGGCGCCAACACCGTGCAGGTGGCCAGCGACGTCATGGAGTCGCTGGAGGAGCTCGGGGTGCTGCTGCCCCAGGGCGCCAAGGTGGGCCTGGTGACGGACGGCTCGAAGTTCATCCGCTCCTCCATTCACGCGGTGCAGGAGGACATGATCCTCGGTGGTGTGCTCGCCGTCGTCATCGTGCTGGTGTTCCTGCGTAACTGGCGCTCCACGCTGGTGTCCGCAGTGGCGCTGCCGACCTCCGTCATCGGCACCTTCGCGGTGATGCAGGCGCTGGGCTTCACCTTCAACGTGGTGACGATGCTGGCGCTGACGCTGTCCATCGGTCTGCTCATCGACGACGCCATCGTGGTCATCGAGAACATCATCCGGCACATGGAAGAGGGCGCCAGCCCCATGCAGGCGGCCTACCAGGGCACCAAGGAGATCGGCCTGGCGGTGCTCGCGGTGACGCTGTCCATCGTGGCGGTGTTCATCCCCGTGGCCTTCATGGACGGCATGATGGGCAAGTTCTTCTACTCGTTCGGCGTCACGGTGGCGGTGGCGGTGGCCATCTCCTACTTCGTGTCGATGACGCTCACGCCCATGCTCTCCAGCCGCCTGCTCAAGCACCACGGTGAGCCGGGAGCGGTCTCCCGAGGCATCGAGAAGGTGCTGACGGCCACGGAGAACGGCTACCGGCGCGTGCTGCGCTGGATGCTGGAGCATCGGGCCATCACCATGGGCGCCGCGGTGGGCATCCTCTTCCTGACGCTGTTCCTGGCGCGCTTCATCAACTTCACCTTCATCCCCGCTCAGGACATGAGCATGGTGAAGGTGACGGTGGAGCTGCCGGTGGGCACGCCGCTGGAGCGGACCCAGCAGGAGCTGACCAGCCTCCAGGAGCAGATCGAGAAGCTGCCGGGCGTCGCCAGCGTCTACTTCTCCGCGGGCGGCGGCGTGCAGGAAGAGGTGCACAAGGGCGAGATGATCGTCAACATGGTGCCCCTGGCCGAGCGCGGCTTCGGGCAGCAGGACTTCAAGCAGTATCTGCGCCAGAACCTGGTGCGCAGCGCGGGCGTGCAGCTCAACGCGCAGGACTTCTCGCCGGTGAGCGGCGGTGGTGCCCGCGCCCAGCCGGTGCAGTTCAACATCCGCGGTGACAACTGGCAGGAGGTCATCGCCGCCGCGGAGAAGGTGAAGGCGGCCATGAAGCAGAACCCGGGCTTCGTGGACGTGGACCTGACGTACCGCTCCGGCAAGCCGCAGCTCTCGGTGGACATCGACCGTGAGCGCGCGGCCTCCCTGGGGGTGCCCGCCGCCATGCTCGGCACGACGATCCGCTCCTTCCTCGGCGGCGATGCCATCACCCAGTACCGCGAGGGCGGTGACACCTTCGACGTGAAGCTGAAGCTGCCGCCCGAGGTGCTGGCGGACCCCGAGCAGGTGAGCGCTCTCACGGTGCGCGCGCCCAGCGGTCAGCTCGTGGAACTGCGCAACCTGGCGGACATCCGTCCGGATGAGGGCCCCTCGCAGATCGACCGGCAGGCGCAGAAGCGGCAGATCACCGTGCTGGCGGAGCTGCGCAACTACAGCCTCGGCGAGGCCCTGGGCTTCCTGGGCAACTACGCCAAGACGGAGCTGCCCAAGACCATCATCACCGACTTCGAGGGGCAGGGTAAGGAGCTGGCCAAGGCGGGCCTGGCGTTCCTCATGGCGCTGCTGCTGGGCATCATCCTCGTGTACATGATCCTCGCGGCCCAGTTCGGCAGCCTCACGGACCCCATCACCATCATGATGTCGCTGCCCTTCGCGGTGATTGGCGCGCTGGGAGGCCTGCTGCTCGCCAACGAGTACATGTCCATGTTCGCGATGATCGGAATGATCATGCTCATGGGCCTGGTGACGAAGAACGGCATCCTCCTGGTGGACTTCACCAACCAGCTCAAGGAGCAGGGCAAGAGCACCAAGGAGGCGCTGCTGGAGGCGGGCCCCATCCGCCTGCGCCCCATCCTGATGACGACCATCGCGATGATCGCCGGCATGGTACCGGTGGCGATGGCCAAGGGAGACGGTGCCGAGACGCGCGTGCCGATGGCCATCGCCATCATCGGCGGCCTCGTCACCTCCACGGTGCTGACGCTGGGCGTGGTGCCCGTCTTCTACTCGCTGATGGATGGCCTGCGGCGCCGGGTGTCCGGCAACCGCAAGGCCGAGCACGAGAACCCGGCCGCCTCCGAGCTGCACCACAAGGCCGACGCCGCCTGATTCACGGCGCGGAGGACAGAGGCGGGACTGCTCGGGTCCCGCATCTCTCCCAGACGAGACCCGGGGGACCGCCAACGTCCTCCGCGCCCTGACCCCTTAGCTCTCTCGCATTCCATTCCCCGCAGTCACCCACGCCCCCTTCAAGGAGGAGGGTGTTATGAACCCGCTTGTCTTCGTAGCCCTCGTCACCCTGGCTGCCCAGCAGGACGCTCCGAGCGCCGCAACACCCCGGGAGGCCGAGACCGCTCCGAGCCCCGCAGCAGCCCCGACTCCTCCGGAAGCCCCGAGCCCCGCGGCCCGGACGTTGACGTTCCAGGAAGTGCTCACCCGCATGGAGTCCCAGAGCCTGGATCTGCAAGCGGCTCGGGCGCGGCTGGCCCAGGCACAGGAGCTGTCCGCCAAGGCCCGCAGCGGCTACCTGCCGCAGATCTCCGTGGGCGCCTCGTACACGCGCAACAATGCCGAGGCCAACCTCCGGCTGCCCGTGGGCTACGTCATCCGCGACGTCGGCGGGCCGACGAGTGGCCCGGGCGTTCCGGACTCCCCGCCGGACCTGCCGGGTGCTCCCACCAACCTGGCGCTCGTGCCCGCGGCCATCATCGAAGCGCCGATCCAGGTGTTCAACCAGCTGGGAGCCCAGGCGCAGCTCAACCAGGCCATCATCGCTCCTGCGCTGTGGCAGGCCATCCGGACGGCGGGCATCGCCGAGGACGTGGCGGCCCTCAACGTGGAGGCGGCGCGCCGGGAGATCCTCTTTGGCGCCGCGCAGCTCTACTTCGGCGCGGCGGGGCTCCAGCAGGCCATCTCCGTGCAGGAGCGCCTGCTGGCGGTGAATGTCGCCCGCGAGAAGGACGTGACGGTGGGCTACGAGGCCGGTGCGCAGCCCAAGGTGGCGCTGCTGCGCGCCCAGATCGACCGGGGCCGCGCTGAGCAGGACCTGGTGCGCGCGCGCAACTCCTACCTGAGCATGGTGCAGTCGCTGGCCACGCTGATGAACGAGCCGGCTGACTTCGACGTGGTGGTGCCGGAGGAGCCGGTGCTTCCCTCGGGCATCGAGGAGCTGGAGAAGGCGGCGCTCCAGCGGCCGGACGTGGCGGCGGCGCAGCGCAACCTGGATCTGGCCGAGAGCGGGCGCACCGCGACGAAGTGGAAGTACGCGCCCAACTTGGGCCTGTCCGCCGTGTACCGGTGGGCCAACGTGGGCGGCTTCACCGGTGAGAACACGAACTGGGCCATCACCCTGGGGCTCAACTGGACGATCTGGGACGGCGGCCTGCGAGAGGCGGAGCTGCGCGAGAGCAGCGCCAAGGTGGCCGAGGCGGAGGCCTCCGCCCGCGCCGCGGAGAACAAGGCCCGGGACGAGGTGCGTCGTGGGCTGCTGGAGCTGGCCAGCGCTCGGGCCAACCGTATCAAGGCCGAGGAGCAGCTGCGCCTGGCGCGCGAGGGCCAGCGCCTGGTGGACGTGAGCTTCAAGGCGGGCAGCGCCACCTATCTCGAGGTGACGGACGCCAACACCGCGCTCGCCGCCGCGGAGACGGGCTTCGTGGGCGAGACGCTGAATGCCTCGCTGGCCGCGCTGCGCGTGCTCAAGGCGGCCGGGCAGTTCGCTCCGCCGCCTGCTCCCGCCCAGGAGTGAGGCGGGCAGGGGATTGAGGTTCCTGGGGGCGGGGTCTTTCGGAGACCCTGCCCCTTTTTCATCTCGAGCGCTGCGCGGTGGGCACTCGGGCGGGACCGCGCCCCGTGGCCGTGGTGGCCCGGGTGTTGTCCGCGTGCGCGCAGAGCGTGCGCAGCGTCTGCTCGGTCAGCTTCGCCAGCGCGCTCAGCAGGCTCCCGTCCGAGGTGGTGCCGTGCCACAAGAGCTGGACGCGCTCGGCCGAGAGCCGCGCCTCCACGCGCAGCGGCAGGCTGCCCTCGCCCGGCCATGGCCCATCATTGAACATGGCCAGGGTGCGCAGCGTTCCGCGGCTGGAAGGGGCGCCTTCGTCCTCCAGGCGCATGCTGAAGTCCGGCGCCGGCAGGGCCAGGAGCGCGTCGGCCAGGGAGCGATCCGCGCCGTACGCCCGCAGGGCTTCGTAGGCCAACCCTCCCAGCGGCGCATTCGACAGCTCGACGTGGGTGTGCCGCGCCAGCTCTGCCGGCAGGGCCTCCGGCTCGATGGGCAGGAGGACGGGGAACACGTACTGGAGGTTGCCCAGCATGCGCGAGGCGTCCACCTGGTAGCGGCTGGTGACGCGCGCGCTCTGCTCCAGGCGGATCTGGACCGCCGAGCGTCGAGTGTACGTGCCATAGGCGAGCGCGCACGCCGCCAGCAGCAGGGCCTCCCGCGAGACATCGAACAGGGTGGAGGTGCGCTGCAGCGCGGCGGCATTCACCTCCGCCAGGGCGCCGGGCGCGGGAGTCTCCGCCGCGTTGGCCACCGGGGAGGGCTCCGGCGGAAGGGTGGAGGAGCGCGCCAGCCAATGCACGCGTGCCTCCGAAGCGAGCCGAGGCAGCTCCGCCTCGGAGACGAGGTGCTGGACCCACTGCGTCAGCGAGCCGCTCTGGGGCGCCAGCCGGACCCGTCCGCGCAGGCGCGCCTGCTCGCACGCGTCCGCCAGATCCGTGGCCAGGATCCGCCAGGAGGACTCATCCATGAGCGCCGGGTGACACACCGCCAGCAGCCACGGGGCCTTGCGCTGACCCCGATCGCAGAAGACGAACGTCGCCAACGGCCCCGCGCACTGGCCCACCTCGGCGCCCAGCCGCCGGGCCGTGCTTTCCACCTCGGCCCAGGACTCCTCATCCTGCCGGGAGGCGAGCTCGAGCCGCGTCAGCGGGACGGGCACCTTGTCGGGGGTGATGAGCGCGGCCCAGTCCCCCGCGTCCGCCTTCCGGGCGTAGCGCAGGCGCAGCGTCTCGTGGGCCGACCATACCGCGTGGAGCGCCTCGGCGAGGTGGAAGGCCTCGGTGCCCTCGGGCAGCTCGAAGACCCGGCTGGCGCCCATCCTGTTCTGGAGGGCGCGCGCCGGATCATGCACCGCGTACATCGAGGGCGTCAGCGGCACCTGCGCTGGCGCGGGCAACTTCTCGGCCAGCGGCACACTGGGGACTGGCGCCGGAACGGCCACGGGCGAGACGTCCGCCTTCGTGTCCTTCTCCGAGGACTCGTGGGCCCGATCGCTCAGCAGCAGTGGGTACTCGGAGGCCAGGTGCGCCGTGCGCACGGCGCTTCGGGAGACATGCCCCGTGGAGGACCTGGGCAGACTGAAGGCGCGTGCCAGGCAGATCTCCGCCAGCATCACCCCGTGGCGCTGGCCGACATTGCGGCGGATGGCGCGGGTGATTTCGCGGAGCCGGGCCTGCTCGTCCGCGGGCGTGAGCGTGGGGCCCTCGGGAGGGAAGACCTCGGCCACCAGGGTGAGCTGCTCGTCCCGAAGCGGCTTGAGCGCGAAGGCCGCGCAGCTGCCGGGCACCACCGCGGGGTGGCTCGCCGCCGCGTCGAACTCGAGATCATGGAGCCGGAGATCCATCCCCTCCCAGATGACCACGTCCCGGACGCGCCCCGTGAGGTAGAGGTCGCCGCCCACGCAGGCGCCTAGATCGCCCGTGCGCAGGAAGGCCCGCGTGCCGGAGGCGCTGCTGGCCAGCCGCCCTCGGAAGGCCTCCTCGGTGGTGGCCACGCGGCCCCAGTACCCGTCGGCGACGCTCAGGCCCGACAGCCACACCTCGCCGATCTCCTGATCGCCCCGGGGCGCTCGTGTGGAGGGGTTGACGATGAGCACCTGCACGCTCGTCGAGGCGGGACCGCAGCTCACCAGCTTCGTGGCCGCGCCGGGGCGCTCGGTGATGCGCTGCTGGGCCAGCGCGTCCACGGCGACGCCCCGCAGGGTGGGGCCGCCCTCGGACTTGCCGCCGGCGACGAGGTAGGTGCATTCGGCCAGCCCATACACCGGCCGGAAGGCCCGCTGCTGGAAGCCGCGCGGGCCGAAGTGCGCCGAGAAGCGCTCCAGCGTCTCGGCGCGCACCTGCTCGCCGCTGGAGAACGCGATGCGCCAGCGGCTCAGATCGAGCCGGGAGCGCTCGTTCTCGGTGACGGTCCGCACGCACAGCTCATAGGCGAAGTCGGGAGCGCCGCTGATCGTCGCGCCGTGAGCGGACATCGCCTCCAGCCACCGCACCGGCCGCTCGAAGAAGGCCTGGGGCTGCATCAGCACGGAGGAGATGCCGGCATAGAGCGGCTGGAGCACACCTTCGATCAGGCCCAGGCCCTGGTGCGTGGGCAGCCAGAGCAGGATCTTGTCGGTGGCGCAGTGGCCGAAGCCGCGGCGCAGGCCCTCGGCGTTGTCGAGCAGGTTGGCGTGCGTGACGCGCACGCCCTTGGGCGTGCCGTTGTTGCCGGCCGTGTACTGCAACAGCGCCAGCGAGCGCGAGTCCGGCAGCTGCGGCATCCAGTCCAGCGGCATGGCGCGCGGGACGATGGACTCGGCGGCGATCAGCTCGATGTGGCCCGCGAGGGCTGGGGGCTCTCCTCCCACGAGCGCGGCGGCGGCCCCGGAGTCCTGTGCGATGGCGGCCAGCAGCCCCGCGCCCTGGCGCTGCCCTTCGAACAGCGGCGAGGGCACCGGCACGGCGATGGCGCCCGCGTAGAAGCAGCCGAAGAGGCTGGCCAGGTACGTGGGGCCGGGGGGCAGAACGATGAGCACGCGCTGGCCGGACAGGCCGCGCGTCTCCAGCTCGAGGGCGATGGCTCGGGCGCGGCGGTCCACCTCGGCGTAGGTGAGGGTGACGTCGCCGGAGCCGGTGCCTTCCGTGCCCAGGAAGGTGAAAGCCGGGGCCGGGCCCAGCTCCGCCGCACGGCGCCGGAGCACGTCCGCGAAGGTCCGCGCCTCCTTCACCACGGGGCGGGGCCCGCCGCTAGCGGTGTGTGCGTGTTCTTTCACGGCGTCCCGTCACTCACGAACAAGGGCTGGCGGCCCGTGCCTCAGGCCTCGGCTATCGAGGATCCTCCGAAGAAAGGGGAGCTGTCCATCCCTTGGAAACCCAACGGAAAAATCCACTTCGGGTCCGCGCCCCACGCCCGGCTGCCTGCCCCAATGGCGGGGGGAGGCTCGCGGCGGTGCGTGCTCTGGTGTAGGGATAGCGCCGCATGTTTCGCAACTTCCGTGAGATCTACCAGTACCGCAGCCTCCTGCTGAGCCTCACCCAGCGAGAGCTGAAGGCGCGCTACCGCGGCTCCGTCCTCGGGTTCCTGTGGACGTTCCTCAACCCGACGATGCAGATGATCGTCTACTCGCTGATGTTCTCGGTGTGGATGCGGCAGCAGATCGAGGACTACACGTTCTTCGTCTTCGTCGGGCTGCTGCCGTGGATCTGGTTCTCCAGCTCCGTGGGCGCCGGCGCCAGCGCGATCAGCGACCGGCGAGATCTGCTCACCAAGGTGCGCTTCCCAGCGCAGATCCTGCCGGCCACGGTGGTGACCACCAACCTGGTCAACTTCCTGCTGTCGCTGCCGCTGCTGTTCATCCTGGGGACGATCCTGGGCCGGCCGCCGACCTGGCACGTCGTCCTGTTCCCGGTGGTGCTGTTCGTGCAGCTGTGGGTGACGCTGGCGCTGGCCTACCTGTGCTCGGCCATCAACGTGACGTTCCGGGACCTGCAGCAGATCCTCAACAACCTGCTGACGATGTGGTTCTTCGTCACGCCGATCTTCTTCCGGGCCGAGACCATCCCCGAGGCGTTCCGGGAGGTGATGGTGCTGGCCAACCCGATGGCGGTGATGGTCACCTCGTACCAGGCCATCTTCTACGACCACAAGCTGCCCGCCGCGGGCCCGCTGTTGCTGTGGATGGGCATCGCCGCGGTGCTGCTGTGGCTCGCCGCGAACCTCTTCGAGCGCCGCCGCGAGGAGTTCGCCGAGGTCGTCTGAGCCCCGGCGGGCTCAGCTCAGTAGCTCACGCGCATCTTCACCCGGAGGGACTTACCGGCCGCCTGGGCCGGGGGGACCTTCAGCTGCACCGTGAAGCGCGTGCTGTGCCAGAGGCTCGTCGGCAGCTCGAAGCGGACGGGCTGGTTGGGGCGCACGTTCTGGAGCTCGATGCCGCCTCCATCGCTGGACTGGATGGAGCCGGAGATGCGCAGCATCGGATCCTCGGACTCGATCCAGGCGGTGCAGCGCAGGGTGTAGCCCGCGCAGTACTTCTCCACGTGGGAGCTCACCTCGCCCCGGGCGTCGAGCTTCAGCTCGAAGGCCACATCCGCCGAGGCGTCGGCATGGAGCTGGGGAGCGACGAGGCGGCCCGTGCGCCGGGTGTTCACATGCACCTTGGCGGCGGTGTAGAGCGTCTCCGACAGGCGGGCCATCGCGTCATTGAAGGTCAGGGTCGTATCCACGGAACTCCTCCTGCCCTCATGCCCAGAGCAACTCCAGTGCCGTTGGCCGTGGCGGGGATAACCCCTCGGAACTCCAGCACTCGAGCAGGCTCGGTTCATCCGCTCCCCACGCCGTGCGCTGAGCACCGTGGCATTTGGCGACATCCGCGCCGAGGAGGCGAAAAGCCCGTGGAATCAGGCACATGGCGGTCTGCGCCGGGCCCATTGGGGTATTTCGCCACAGCGGGCGCCGCTCAGGGCGCGGTGTGCCGCTGCCCGGGGCGCCACGCAAAGAATGCGTGGAGGCTGACGTAGAGGCACGGCACGACGAAGAGCGTGAGCAGCGTGCCCGCGCTCAGGCCGAAGAGGGTGACGAGCGCCAGCGGACGCAGCAGCTCGGTCCCCTCGCCGAAGCCGAGCGCGAGGGGCACCAGGCCCAGCGTGGCCAGCAGCGTGGTGATGAGGATGGGCCGAAGCCGCATGGGGGCCGCGCGCCGCATGGCCTCCATGCGCGACAGCTCGGCGGACTCCTCGCGCAGCTGGTTGGCGAGCTCCACGAGGATGATGCCGTTGCCGACGATGACGCCCACCAGCAGCACCGCGCCGATGAGCGCCGTGGCTCCGAGCGCCGTGCCCGTCACCACCAGTCCGGCCAGGCCTCCCACCAGCGCGGGCGGGATGGCGAAGAGGATGACGAGGGGATCGACGAGCGAGTCGTACTGCACGGCCATCACGGTGAACACCAGGAAGACGGCCAGCGAGCCGAGCAGCAGCAGCGAGCGCTGCAGGTCCCGGGTGCTCTGGGCGGCGTTGCTCGGCAGCATCGACACGCCGGGCGGCATCTTCACCTCGCCCACGATGCGCTCCATCTCCGCGACCGCGTCGCCCAGGCTGGCCCCTTCGGACAGATCGCCGACGATGATGAACACCTCGCGCTGGTTGATGCGTTGGATCTCTGCGGGGGTGGTGCCTTCGAAGACGCCGGCCACCTCGGAGAGGCGCACGGGTGCCCCTCCCGAGATGACGAGCGGGAGCTGCTCGAGCTGGGAGCGGGTGCGCAGCGCCTCGCGCGCCAGCTTCACGCGCACGTCTACCAGGCGCTCTCCGCGCTGGAGCTGCGTGGCGATGGTGCCCTCGAGCGCCGTCTGCACCGCCTGGCCGATCTGCCCGGAGGACAACCCAAGCAGCCCCGCGCGCTCGGGATCGCGTCGCACCTGTACCTCCGGCTGCACGGGATCGGCGTCCGGGCGGTAGCGGGCGAGCTTGGCCTTCCCGTCGAGCGCCGCGAGCACCTGACGGCCCGCGCTCTCCAGGGCCTCGTCGTCCGTGCCCTGCAGCATCACGTCGATGTCGGCGCGCACCGGGGCGTTGCTGGTGATGAGGCCGCGGATGTTCTCCGGCGAGAGCCGCAGCCGGATGTCCACCAGGTTCAGCTCCGCGAACTGCTTGTTGACGCGGGCGACGAAGTCCTGCGCGTTCGTGCCGGGCTTCAGGGTGATGGTGCTGGAGGCGCGCAGCGGGTTCTCCGTCGTGGCGCTGCCGAAGAGGAAGCCTCCCACGGTGGTGAAGACGTAGGCGGTCTCCTCCTGGCGCCGCAGCAGCGCATCCACCTGCTGCATCAGCCGCCGGCTCTCGGACAGCGGCATCCCCGGTGGGAGCTGGGCGACGAGGCGTGCCTGGCCCGTACCCACGCGCGGGAGGATCTCGGTGGACAGGAAGGGGAGCATGACGGCCGCGGCCACCCCGAGGAGCAGGAACACCCCCGCGAGCACCCAGCGGCGGCGCGTGAGCACCCGCGCCAGCAGTGCCCCGTAGCCCTCGGAGAGGCGCTCCACCCGGGCGCCGAACCAGCGCACCACGCGCAGGCGGGACAGGCCGCTGGTGCGCCGGATCGCCAGCAGCCGAGCCGCCAGCGAGGGCACCACCGTGAGCGCGGTGAGCAGCGAGGCGCCCACCGTGAAGAGCACGGTGAGGATGAGCTCGTTGAAGAGCAGCGACACGAAGCCGCCGATGAGCAGGAAGGGCACCACGGCGACGAGGTTGGTGGTGGTGGAGGCCACCAGGGCGGACTCCAGCTCCGTGCTGCGCTCCTCGGCCAGCGGGATCAGCTCGGAGCCGGGCAGGGGAGCCGCCTCGCCGGTGCCGGAGCCTTCTTCGCGTCGGCGGCGCTCCTCGACGCCCCGGATGATGTTCTCCAGCACGACGATGCAGCTGTCCACCGCGCCGATGCCCACCGCCAGCCCGCCGAGGCTGAAGATGTTGAGCGAGCCGCCCACGAGCGCCAGCAGGCCCACCGACAGCAGCGTCCCCAAGGGGATGGCCAGCACCACGATGAACGTCTGCCGCAGCGAGCCGAGGAAGAGAAGGATCACCACGCCCGCCAGCACGGCGCCCGCCAACCCCGAGAGCGCCACCTCCTCGATGGAGCGGTTGATGAAGACGGACTCGTCCAGGGTGGTGATGAGCACGGCGCCCTCGGGCAGACGCCCACTGCGCCGCATCTCCTCCACCTTCGCCTTCACCCCATCGACCACATCCACGGTGTTGGCGTCCGCCTGCTTCTGCACGCTCACCTTGACCGCGGGCTCGCCATTGAGCGTGACGAAGACGCGCTCGTCCTCGGTGCCATCTACCACGGTGGCGAAGTCCCGCAACAGCACCTGGCGCTGAGGCACCACCGTGGCGGGCACGGGCGCTCCGATGGCGGGAGTGGGCGGGGTGCCGACGAGGAAGGAGAGGCGCTCCAGCTCGGAGGCCTCGCGGAAGCGGCCCACGGTGCGTACGAGCGCCTCGGTGCGCAGTCCCTCCAACCGCCCTGCGGAGATGTCCTGGTTCTCCTGGGCCAGCGCATCGAGGAACTCCAGGAGCCCCAGCCCGGAGGACTGGAGCCGCTGCAGATCCACGTGGACCTGGACCTCTTCGAGCGCGCCGCCCGCCACGTCCACCGCCGCTACACCGGGAGCCACCGCCAGCTCGCGCGCCAGCTCCTCGTCCGCGAAGACGCGCAGCTCCCGACCCGACAGGCCGGGGGAGGTAAGCGCGAACTCCACGACGGGCAGCTGAGCAGGATCCACCTTGGTGATCCGTGGCTGCTCGATCGTGGGAGGCAGGTTGCTCCGGGCGCGGTTGACGGCCGCCGTGGCGTCGTTGAGCGCCTGGTCCACGTCTCCGCCCGGCTGGAAGAACAGGTTCAGGTTGACCCGGCCTTCGCGCGTCTGGGAGTAGACGAGCACCACGCCTTCCGTCGCCGCGAGCGCTTCTTCCAGCGGGCGGGTGATCTCCTCCACCGCCACCTGGGGCGAGACTCCTGGTGCCTCCACGTTCACGCCGATACGCGGGTAGGTGATGGAGGGCAGCAGATCCACCGGCAGGCGCAGGAGGAAGAAGACCCCGAGCACCAGCACGGTGGTCGCGAGCATCAACGTCCCCACCGGACGCCGCACTGCCAGCGCGCTCAGGCCTCTTCTCTTTCCCCGGCGCCCATCGGTGCTCGGCGCCTCGGGGGTGGACTCACTCACGGCCGCCCCCGCCGACGCCCTGGGGGCCACTGTCCGAGAGGGCGCTGGGGCGTACCTCGGTGCCCGACTGCAGCGGCCGCTGGCTCCGGACCACCACGCGCTCACCCTCCTGGAGGCCCGAGAGGATCTCCGCCTGGCCATCCGCGCGCGCGCCCACGCGCACCTCCCGCGCTTCCACCTGAGGGGCGCTTCCCGACTCTCCGCCCTTCACCACGAAGACGCGCCCCTCCGCCGAGGGGGCGGGCTGCCCGCCGTCACCGGGGCCTCCCAGCCCGACGATGAGCGCCGACTCGAGGAGCAGCAGTTGCTCCTGAACGCCATTCTCGAACCGCACGCGCGCCAGCAACCCACTGCCGATGCGGCCCTCGGGGTTCTCCAGCACCACCTCCAGGGGCACCAGTCGGCTCACCGGATCGGCCTGGGGTGACACCCGCGCCACCGTGCCTGTGAAGGACGTGTCGCCGAAGGCATCGATCCGCACGGGGACCTTCTGGCCGGGCTTCACGCGCGACAGCTCCAGCTCGGACACCGAGACTGCTACCTCCACTTGGGAGAAGTCCCCCACGCGCAACACCTCGGCCCCGGCCAGGACGACGTCTCCTGGCGAGTGGAAGCGCG